>CAZQPP010000084.1:12167-20123 GCA_964594295.1 uncultured Myxococcales bacterium
CCGGTGAGCTGCACGAGCAACGCGGACTGCGGCGAGGAGGAGTACTGCGCCCTGGAGCCCGGCGTCTGCGACGGCGAAGGCACGTGCACGGAGCCGCCCGAGGCCTGCGCGGACGTGTGGGCGCCGGTCTGCGGCTGCGACGGCTCGACCTACTCGAACCTCTGCTACGCCGCGGTCGCGGGTGTGAACGTGGACACCATGGGCGAGTGCAGCGTCGCCTCCGACTGCAGCAGCGACGGCGACTGCGAGACCGGGGAATTCTGCGCCCTGGCCGTAGGCGTCTGTGAGGGCGAGGGCCTGTGCACGGCGCAGCCGACCTCGTGCCCCGGCGCCTGGGACCCCGTCTGCGGCTGCGACGGCTCGACCTACTCCAACTCCTGCTACTCGGCCGCGGCCGGCGTCAACGTCGAGGCCGCTGGAGTCTGTGCTCCCCCAACCTGCACGGGCAAAGAGGACTGCGCGGTGGACGAGTACTGCGCGCTCCCATGGGGCACGTGCGCGGGAGTCGGGACCTGCGCTCCTCGGCCCCAGACCTGCGCACCCTTCGCCCAACCCGTCTGCGGCTGTGACGGGCTCCACTACGACAACCCATGCTTCGCCGCCATGGCCGCGGTGAACGTGGAGGTCGACGGCCCCTGCGACGGCACGGCAGCCGCGGCCTATCGTTGGTCGCAACGCATCGGCTCGGGCGGCGACGACCAGGGCGCGGGCGCGGCGGTCGACTCCCACGGCAACGCCTACGTGACCGGCTGGTTCTCGGGCGAAGTGGTGTTCCCCAGCGAGCAGCATCCGAGCCTCGGCGAGACGGACGGCTTCCTCGCCAAGTACGGCCTCAACGGGGAGCGGCACTGGTTCAAGGCCTTCGGCGGATCGGGCGCCGACCGGGGGAAGGTGGTGACCGTGGACGGCCAGGAGAACATCTTCGTGGCCGGGCACCACGGCGGAGTGATGACCCTGCTCCCGCAGACCGATGAGGACGACGTGCCCCATGCCGGTGGGCAGGACGTCTTCGTCGCGCGCTACAGGCCCGACGGCCATGACGTATGGTTCCGCTCCTTCGGCGACGCTGAGGACGAGCGAGCCCTCGCCCTGGCGACGGATACCGGCGGAAACGCGTTCGTGGCCGGAAGCTACGAGGGCAGCATTGACTTCGGCGGCTCGGCGCTGGCAAGCGCTGGCGGGAGGGACTGCTTCCTGGCCAAGCTCGACGCCGGCGGAGATCACCTCTGGTCCCGCTCCTTCGGCGGGGCGGGCCTCGAGGACGAGTGCGGCGCGCTCGCCACATTGTCGGGGGGCAAGGTGGTGTTGGCGGGCGTGTTCAGCAGCCCCGTGGACTTCGGAGGGGGCGAGCTGCTCCCGCGGGGAGAGGCGGAGGTCTTCATCGCGGCCCTGTCCTCGACGGGTGAGCACCTGTGGTCGCGTCGCATCGGCGGCTCGGGCTACGAGCGGCCGGCCGCGCTGATCGCGGACCGCGACGATCGAGTCTTCGTGGCCGGCTCGTTCACGGAGGAGCTTGAGATCGACCAGCTCTCACCGGTGCCCGGGGCCGGCGCCGAGGACATCTTCCTCGTCCGCCTCGACCCGCAAAGCGGAGACGCGGTGTGGGCGGCTTCCTTCGGGGGAGCAGGCGATCAGACGGTGTCGAGCCTGGCGCCCGACGGCTGGGGCAACGTGATCATCGCCGGCGCCTTCGACGGAGAGCTGGGGTTCGGGCCGGACCTGCTCCCCCACGCCGGGCATCGCGACGTCTTCGTGGGAGCCCTCGACTCGATGGGCGGGCACCTCTGGTCGCGGAGCTTCGGCGGCCCCCACATCGAGGTGGCCCTCGGCGTGACGGCACACCGCTCAGGCGCGGTGACGCTCACCGGCCACTTCGACGGCGAGCTCCCCTTCGATCCGGCGGCTCCTCTCGGCACCGCTGGCGGCAACGACGTCTTCGTCCTGCGCCTCGCGGGCGGACAGTCGGGAGCCGGAGGTACCCCTGACCCCGCTCTCCCGAGCGCTCCCTGAGCCTCGCGCCCTGCAAATCGAATCGAAACGGGACTGTCCCCGTGCGTTTCGATTCGCGCCCTGCAAATGGTAACGGGACTGTCCCCGTGCGATTCGCGCTACTTCTCGAGCGGCACGAACTCCTCGATCTCCAGCCCGAAGCCCTTCAGCCCCTTGAAAGCCCTCGGGTTCGAGGTCATCGGGCGGATCTTGCGCAGCCCGAGGGCGCGGAGGATCTGGGCGCCGATGCCGAAGGCCCGGAAGGGCGCAGACGCGGTGCTGGACGCGGCGGCGAGGCCGCTCCACTTGATGTCCTGGTGCTCGAGGTAGAGGAGCACGCCCCGCCCCTCGGCGCGGATGCGATCGAGGGCGCGGTGAAGCGCGCCGTCGCTGCTGGCGCCGAAGCGGCCGAAGGTGTCGCTCACGAGGTCCGCCCTGTGCACCCGCACCAGCACGGGGTCGGCGTCCGGCTCCCACGAGCCGGGGAGGTCGCCGAGCTGGAGCACCACGTGGTCGAGATCGTCGACGACGCTGCGGAAGACGCGCACGCGGAAGTCCCCGTACTGGGTCGGCAGGTCTGCCGCGACGCGCTCCTCGACGAGCATCTCGGTGGAGAGGCGGTAGGCGATTAGGTCGGCCACGGTGGCGACCTTGATGCCCCACTTCTCGCCGAGCTCGAGCAGCTCCGGCAGGCGGGCCATCTGCCCGTCCTTGCGCATGACCTCGCAGATGACCGCGGCGGGGCGGCAGCCGGCGAGGCGCGCGAGGTCCACCGAGCCCTCGGTCTGGCCGCTGCGGACCAGCGTTCCGCCCGGCCGCGACCGGAGCGGGAAGATGTGACCTGGCGAGACCAGGTCGTTCGGGCGCGTGTCCTCGTCGACGAGGAGCTTGACCGTGTGGGCCCGATCCGCGGCGGAGAGCCCCGAGCCCTTCCCGGCCGCGTCTACCGACACGGTGAAGGCCGTGCCCAGCGGCGCGAGGTTGGTCGGGGTCATGGGGAGCAGGTGGAGGCGGTCGACGATCTCGGAGTCGAGGGCCGCGCAGACGAGGCCTCGACCCTCGCGAAGCATGAAGGCGATCGCCTCGGGCGTCACGTGGTCCGCCGCGACGACGAGGTCTCCTTCGTTCTCGCGGTCTTCGTCGTCGACCAGGATCAGCAGCCGGCCGGCCCCGATCTCCTCGATCGCGTCTGCTGTCGTAGCGAGTTTTCCGGCGCTCACTGCTGCGCTCCGCGGGGTGGTGTGGGGTTGCCCGTTTGGGGGGCCTTCCCTACCAGCATGGGGCCCGAGCGTCGACCGGATGGGCCGGAACGCCCCGCCCCTACTCCTTCCCGACGACCACCAGGTCGACCTCGGTGCTGAGGCCCAGGGCCTCTACCTTCAGGCGCGCCGGGCCGGGCTCGGCGCCCCGCACGCGGACCTCGCGTTGGACCTCGCACCAGGGCTCGTAGACGTTCGCTCGGATGCGGGCCTCGCCGGAGACCGCCGAGAGCGCGACCTCGGGGGCCTTGGTGGGGATGATGAGCCGACCGGCGGCGTCCGTGGGCGTGAGGATGAAGGTGCGCTGGGTGTCGACCTTCACCTCGACCGGACCCTCGACGGGCTGGCTGAGCTCGTCTACGAGGGCGAGGCTCGCGGCCGTGTGCTCCGGGCCCACGCTCAGCGGGATCGCGCCGCTTCCGGCGGTCCTGAGCACGGTCTCGCCTGTCTTCCCCGGGGCGGGCTCGACGCTGACCAGGTCGGGCCTCTCAGAAGCCGCTCGGATCACGAGGATCTCCGGGTGGTCGGCGGTCCAGGAGACCGCCCCGTGGCCGGTCAGGCCTCTGCCCCACTCGTCGAGCAGCTTCGCCCAGAGGCGCACGCCGGTCCCCGTCGTGAGCGCCAGCCCTCTCTCGAGGGTGGCGTGGGAGACCTTCAGCTCGTAGCCGACCGTGATCTGCCCGCGGCAGTAGGCGGTGAAGAGAGCGCTCGCCGGCTCTGCGACGTCAACCGAGATCCGGTCGGTCGTTCCACCCGCGACCGTCACGAGCACGGACGCGGCTCCATCGTCGAGGGCGCGCAACCCCACCGGGTTGGAGATCAACTCGATCTTCAGGATGCCTCGGGGCTTGAGCTCGACGCGCTCGACGGACGGCAGCTCCGAGCCTTCCCCCACGCCGAGGTCGAGGCGGGCGCCCACGGCCACCGCCCGCCCGAGGGACTGGTCGGCCTTGTAGATCTCCGCCCCGGGCTCCCAGGTGCGGTCGAAGAAGGTCAGGCGGCCCAGCTCGCCGGGGGTGCCCTTCTCCGCCGCGCACGAGGCGGCGAAGAGGAGGCCGGCGGCGCACAGGAGCAGGAGGAGGAGTCTGGAGATGGGGCTCATGTCCGGGTCAGGAATTCGATGATGTCGGCCGTGGCGCGCTCGGCCGTCTCGTCTGAGAGGTTGAAGAACCCGTGGGGGGCACCCTCGTAGGATAGCAGCTCGGCGCTGAACCCCTCGGCCCGCTGCCGGGCGACGAGGGCCTCCGCCTGCTCGACGGGCACGAGGCGGTCTCCGGTCCCGTGCACGGCCAGCAGAGGTGCGGGGCAGGGCGGCGCAGCCATGGGCGAGTGTGCCGCCCAGGTCCCCCGGTCACCGGTCCGCAAGAAGACCCTGAGCAGCGTGGATGCCACCGCTCCGCGCAGGTTCACGAAGTCGTAGAGGCCGAAGATGCTCACGAACGAGGCGATCCCGGCCGCGCGCGGGTCGCTCGTCGCCAGCAGCGACAAAGTGGCGCCCGCGCTGATGCCGCAGAGCACGACGCGCTCGGGGTCGTGGCCGTAGAGAGGAGCCTGCTCGCGCCACCAGCCCACGGCCGCCGCGACGTCGTCGGCGCTGGACCGGATGTCTCCACCTTCGTGCACCCGGCGGTAACTCGGCGCGCACACCGTGAGCCCGGCCTCGACGAAGCGGGTCGCGAGGAAGCGGACCGGCTTCATGTCCCGCGAGCCGACCACCCACCCGCCGCCGTGCACGAGCACCACGGACGCACCGGGCGGGCTTGCGGGCAGGTAGACGTCAGCAAGGCGAGGGCCGGTCCGTTCGGCTTCGCTCACGTAGCAGAGGCCCCGTGCCAGTGGCGCGACGGGCCTGAAGGGCAGGGGCGTCAGCTGCGTGTAGAAGCAGTGAAGCGCCGACACCAGGCTGGGCCTGCTCCTTCGAGCGCCGGTTGGCTCCTTGGGGCGTGCGCGCTGTGGCCTTGCGTCCATGGGCAAGGGATAGCCCATGGACGCGGGCCCCCCCGGGCCCCGGCCCCCCCCGCCCCCCCGGGGCCCGCCAGCAGGGGGGCTTACCTATTCTGTGTTCTCCCCACGAAGAGAATAAGCTGAGCCGTTGTTGTGTGCCTCCAAGCGCGCGGTCCCTGCGCGTGGCGGGGGCGTCAGCGGTGTTGTGGTGATCGCAACCGCGCTCGAGAACCGGGCGGCGCTCCATTTTTTGGTCGAACAAGAGGCTGCTGAAGGCGTACAATGGGGCTGAGCGGAGGGGGCCCCTCCGGGGCCGTACGGGGGTGCTCGACCCACACGACGAGGAGGGACCGATGAAACGTCGAAGCGTGACTCTGACGTCCGGCAGGACCTATTCCATAGACCTGCGCGGCTTCCTCGATCCCCCCGAGCAGTGGGACGAGGAGTTCGCCGAGGGGCTGGCCGAGAAGCTCGGCATCGAGGGGGGGCTGAGCCGCGCGCACTGGCGCTTCATCCGCTACCTCCGCATGTGGTTCTCGGAGGACCGGAGCGTCCCCGTGGTAGCCGTCGCCTGCGCGGACAACGGCCTCGACATCGAGGAGCTCAGGGCGCTCTTTCCTCAGGGCTATCACCGCGGAGCGTGCAGGATCGCGGGCATCAACTACAGCTACCTCTACGAGAGCAGGATCGGGCGTGAGGAGGAGCCCGATGAGGCCGTGACGGCTCTCGGCTTCCTCGCGGAGTTCGACTCCTGGGACGAGGGCTTCGCCCGCCGCGTCCTGGAGGAGGGCTCGTGGCCCGGCCCCTTTACGGAGAAGCACCGCGAGATCATCGTCTTCTTGCGGGAGCGTTACGCCATCACCGGCGTCGTGCCCAACGTCTACGAGACCTGCAGGGCAACGGGGCTCGACGCCGAGAACCTGAAGGCCCTCTTCCCCTCCGGGTACCAGCGCGGCGCCTGCCGAGCCGCGGGGCTGCCTTTCGTGGCTTGACTCACCGGGCCCCCCAGCCGAGCCCGCCTCCCTCGATCGACGCTTCGGGGCGGTTGAGGTGGGTGCGCCTGCGCCGCGCTGTCAGTGGAAGCTCCGTGCAGGTGCGCTGATCTCGTCTCGACGGTCGAGGGTGAGGGCCTCCATGTCGTGGGCGATGAGGTTGGCGACGAGGCCCTCGCGTTCGAGGCGTCCGGTCACGCGGATCACGGGGCCTGAGGAGGTGTGGCGGATTCGCTCGTAGGTGCGCGGCCAGATCACGACGTTCGCCATGCCGCTCTCGTCCTCGAGGCTCAAGAAGATCACTCCCGAGGCGGTGGCGGGGCGCTGGCGCGCGACGACGACGCCTGCCACCGAGACGATGCGGCCGTGCGGGGTGTCGCGCAGCTCCGCGGTGCGGAGCACGCCCTGCTTGTCGAGGCTCGGGCGGAGGAGCTCGATGGGGTGGGTGCCAACGGAGAAGCCCATCGCCCGGTAGTCGGCTATCACGTCCTCGGTCAGGGTCGGCTCGGGGAGCGGGGCGTCGGCGTCGGGCGGCTCTTCTCTGCGCCAGAGATCTGCGGCGTCCCTGGGCAGCGCACGGATGAGCCAGAGGGCGCGGCGGCGAGGCAGGCCCAGGTCCAGCATGGTGTTCGCCTGGGCCAGGGCCTCGAGGGGCTTCCTGTGGAGGCCGGTGCGGCCGAGAAGATCGCTCAAGGAGCGGAAAGGGCCGCCACGATCGCGGGCCTCGCAGACTGCGCGCCCGGGTGCCGCGCCGAGGCCCTTGACCACCCTCAAGCCCAGGCGCAGAGCGCGGCGCTCTCGACCCTGCGCGTCTCGGTAGGGCTCGAGGGTGCAGTCCCAGTCGCTGCGCTGGAGGTCGGGGCCGCGGACGGGCACCTCGTGGCGCTGGGCGTCGGCGATCAGGGTGCGCATGGGGTAGAAGCCCATGGGCAGGGAGTTGATGAGCGCGCAGGTGAAGACCTCGGGGTGGTGGCGCTTGAGCCAGGCAGAGGCGTAGACGAGCAGGGCGAAGGAGGCGGCGTGGGACTCGGGGAAGCCGTACTCGGCGAAGCCGCGGATCTGCTCCAAGATGCGGCCGGCGAACTCCTCGGGCAGGCCGTTCTCCTTCATGCCGCTGACGAGCTTGTGGCCGAGCTCGTGCATGTGCCCCGTGCGCCGCCAGGAGCCCATGGCGCGGCGTAGCTCGTCGGCCTCGCCCGGGGTGAAGCCTGCGACGGCCACGGCCAGGCTCATCACCTGCTCCTGGAAGAGGGGCACGCCGTAGGTGCGGCCGAGGATCTCCTCCAACGCCGGGTGAGGGTAGTCGACGGGCTCGATGCCCTGGCGGCGGCGCAGGTAGGGGTGGACCATCTTCCCCTGGATGGGGCCGGGGCGGATGATGGCCACCTCGACCACGAGGTCGTAGAAGCAGCGCGGCTTGAGGCGGGGCAGCATGCCCATCTGCGCGCGGGACTCTATTTGGAAGACGCCGACGGTGTCCGCCTCGCAGATCATGTCGTAGACGGCGGGGTCTTCGGGGGGGATGGAGGCGAGGTCGAGGTCGGCGAGGCCGTGGGCGCGAAGGAGGTCGGTGCTCTTGCGGATGCAGGTGAGCATGCCGAGGGCGAGAACGTCGACCTTCAAGAGACCCAAGGTGTCGAGGTCGTCTTTGTCCCACTGGATGACCGTGCGCCCCTCCATGGTGGCGTTCTCGATGGGCACGATGCGGTCTATGGGCTCGTCGGAGAGCACGAAGCCGCCCACGTGGATGCCGAGGTGGCGGGGCATCCCGT
>CAZQPP010000085.1:0-20005 GCA_964594295.1 uncultured Myxococcales bacterium
GGATCTGTGGGGGCCCGGGGTTGGTAACACCCCGGGCTACCCGACATCGCTTGTTTTGGGCCTAGTAGACGAGCCACCTGAGCAGGTCGGCGGGCAGCTTCACCCTGCACGCGGTCGCCGTGAGGCTGTTGACCGGCTTGGGGTCGAGCTCGTCGTCCACGACGGCGTAGCTCTCGAGGTCGATGTCGGTCCACGGCTGGGCGGCCAGCTTCGGCACGGCCTCCGGGGCGAGCCAGCGGAAGTGGGCATCGTCCGTGACGGACGCAGCCTTCTTCTCGCCGAACAACGACCAGGTGCAGCAAGGAGCTCCGGGGATGACGGTGTAGACCGCGAGCGCCCGTTGAGCAGCGCCGCGGCAGGGCCTCTCCGGGCCGATGCGGCCCTCGAGCACCGTCTCGCCCAGAGGGCCGCGACAGTCTCGGGCTCCTTCGGGGGGCAGGGTGTTGTGGTGAAACCCGCCCTCGCACGCGTAGTAGAGGTTCACCCCGGCTCGCTCGACCGTGAAGGTCGTCCCGGTCCAGGCGTCCTCGAAGATCAAGCGGTCGAGAGGGCAGTCCCGGATCGACAGGACCCGTTCGCCCCTGCATCCGCACAAGGACCACGTGAGGCCTGCCAGCACCAACAACGCCACCGAGCCCCGCCTCAACATCGAAGCGCCCCTCCATCGACAGCCGGCGCCGGCACCGCAGCCTCCCCACTGGTGTGCTCAGCCTTCACCGTCGAGCTCCTCGGCGAGCAGCAGGGCCCTGCGAATACACTCGTCCGAGTTGATGTAGTCGAACTCGGCGAAGCGCCCGAGCAGGTGGACGCCCTGCTCTTCGAACCAGCTGCGAAAGACCGCGGTGTTGCGGCTGTAGTCGAGGTCGTAGACGGGGTAGGCGTACTCGAAGCGGCGGGTGTCGGTCTCGATCACGCGGGTCTTTTCGATGATGCCGGCGCGGTCGAGATCCTCGAGCGTGCGTGAGACCAGCTCCCTGTCGCTCATCTGGTCGATGGGGCCGCCCGGCGGGGTGGTGATCTCCGCCACCAGGGAGGAGGTGCCCGGTCGCACGTTGTTGGGGCTGAAGAAGCCCATGTAGCAGACACGGTGAGGCAGCACCCTGGGATCGGGGATGTAGATGGCGCTGCGGTCCATCAGGGACTCGTCGTCCACCGCCACCAGGACGACGCGGACCGCGTTGTAGCGGAGGCCCTTGACGGCCGCCTCCACCTCTGCCGGCACCTCGTCGAAGCACCTCAGGGCCTCGTGGATCGGGAAGGCGCAGACCACCTCCTCGTAGCGGCGCTCGAGCTTGCCCGCCACCACGTGCCAGGCGTCGCCGTCGCGACGGATGGAGCTGACCGGTGCGCCGAGCTCGATGTGCGGCTCGTCTCCCAAGAGCGCGTGCACGAGGGCCTCGGCGCCGCCGTTCATCGGGTAGCGGAAGTAGAGCTGGTGCGTGTAACCCTCGGTGCTCACGCCCACGGCCGACTTGACGACGTCCTCCATCGGCGGCTTGGGGATGCGCTCGACCCACTCCAGGGAGAGCTTGGAGGGGAGGGTCTTCCAGATCTTCTGGTTGTAGGGGATGAGGTACTTCTCGGCGATGCCGCGGCCGAAGGTGTAGTAGGCCCACTCCTCGAGGTTCGTCGGCTTGGGGAAGTCGGCCTTCAGGTACTCGATGAGGCACTCGGCCCTGTCCTCGGGTGCGAGCGCGTAGAGGTCGTTCTCGAAGGGGTACTTCACGTAGCGCCCCTTGTAGAGAATGGTGTTGAGGCGCTTGCAGTGGTTGATGTTGTCGCCCAGCAGCGCGTTGACCAGGTCGGTCACGTGCTCGTGTTTGCTGAACAGGATGTGGCCGCCGATGTCGTAGGCGAAGTCCCCCTGCCGGAAGGTGCGGTGCAGGCCGCCGGCGGTCTCGGCCGCCTCCAGGATCTCGCTGTCGCGGCGGAGCGCGCGGTGCAGGGCGATGCCGCTGATGCCGCCGCCGAGGATGCCGACCGTCATGATGTCTCTCCCTCAGGTGCCTCACCGCGGGGTGGCTTGGAGAAGCGCGCCCGCAGGATGCGGATCAAGGTCCACTTGGCACTGTCGAGGGGCTGCATGGTCGTCTCGCCGATGCGCTGGTGGTAGTCGATGAACACGACCTTGATCTTGCGGCCCATGCGAAGGGGCCGGAGCAGCAGCTCGACCGGCAGGGCGGCGCCCTTCGCCTCGTAGCGCAGCTCGTCGACGAGCGACTTGCGGTACGCGCGCATGCCGCTGTGCAGGTCTGTGACGCGCTTCGCGAAGAGGGCCGAGGCGAGCAGCGCGAAGCCATAATTGGCCGCGTAGTTCAGCCACGGCATCGCGGCGGGCTTGCGCGCGAGGCGGGAGCCGTCCACGAGGTCGTAGCCCTCGTCGAGGACGAGTCGCGCGAGGCGCGGGATCTCCTCGGTTGGGTAGGTGTCGTCACAGTCGAGGGTCACCACCACCTTCCCGCCGGCCGAGCGCAGGGCGCAGTCCATGGCCGGCCCGTAACCCTGAGGCGGGAACTGCCGGATCACGCGAGCGCCCTTCTCCTCGGCGATGCGCGGAGTGTCGTCCTTGCTGGAGTCCACGAGCAGGATCTCGGCGTCGGGCACGTGCTCGCGGATGTCGTCTATGACCTTGGCCACGGCGCCTTCTTCGTTCATCGTGATCATCGCCACGGTGAGCGCGTGGGCGTTGAGGGGGGTGGATGTCATGTGGGGTGTGTCCCTCATCACCCGGCGGAGCCATCGGCACTCAGCTGCCGGTGCGGGGCTCCAAACCACCCACGGGCTCGCCTTCGGCTCGCGCGCCATCGGGCTACTGCCGCGATGGCTTGAGACCAATCCGCTTGGGTTACTTCGCTCGCCCTTGGCTCGCTGCGCGCGTTCAGGCCAAAGGCCTGAACGCTTGCGATCCTGTCTTCGCGGGTCAAGTGGGACGCTGTCGTCATGTGGGCTCCGGCTGTGGGGCGGGGGCTGGGGTGAGCTTCGCCTGCCGCGTGCTCGGGGCGCTGCGTGCCTCCGCGGGGGCCGCACGGCGCTCACTCGCGGCGACCCTGGCGAGCAGCACGATGCGAAAGGCCAGCATGCCCGGCCAGAGGAGGCACAAGAGGCGCTCGACGGGGTACACGAGGCGCTTGTACAGCCGGTAGGCGCGCGAGTCCAAGATGGCGCGCGGGTCGGCGGGTGCCTCCGGCGCAGCTTGCTCTTCACCGCCCGTGAGCAGGCCGCGGACGGCCGGCAGCAGCGCCCTGCTGAGGTGGGGATCGACGTCGCGGCGGATCACCTCGCAGCTGCAGGCCTCGAGCAGGCGGCGCGCCGTCCGGAAGGTGAAGAAGCGGATGTGGGTCCGGTCCATCACGCCCGTGTCGGCGTACTCGACGCGCCCGAAGAGCCAGCTCAGGCGGTTGCTCCAGACGACGGCGTTGGGGACCGACACGGCGACCCAGGCGCCCGGCCGCAGCAGGCGAAGGTAGGCCTCCAGGATGGTGCGCGGGTCGTAGAGGTGCTCCAGCACGTCGCTGAAGACCAGCGCGTCGAAGCGCGTGCTCCCGAGCGCCTTCTCCACCGCCGATGTGTCGCAGAGGTCGGCCCGCAAGACCTCGGTCAGCCGGTCGCGCGCCACGCCCGCGGCGCCGGCGTCCAGCTCGACGCCCCACACCTGCCACCCCGCGGCCTCGAGGGCCTCGCCGAGGGCACCCCGCCCACAGCCGACGTCCAGCAGTCGGCCCCGCTCGGGCAGGCGCTCGAGCTGCCGGAGCAGGGGGAGGTTCACCTCCTCCAAGTAGGGGTAGCTGCGCCGGTTCAGGTGGATCATCCGGGCGTAACGATCTGGGCGCCTGTGAAGTCGAAGCGGTAGCTGAGCTCGGCCGTGCCGTGCTCGGCCATGGCCCGCCGCAGGCGCGTGGGGTCGCTGGCGTAGACCATGAGGAAGCCGCCGCCGCCGGCGCCGACGAGCTTGCCGCCGATGGCCGAGTTGGCCCGGGCGAGGGAGTAGAGCTCGTCGATCTCCGGTGTGCTCATCTTGGCGGAGCGTTTGCGCTTGCGCTCCCAGTGCTCGTGCATGAGCTCGGCGAAGCCCTCGAGATCGCCCGACTCGAGGCAGGCCTTGCTCTGCAGGCCGATCTCCTTGACCCGGTGGAGGTTGGCGAGCATCTCCTCCGCCCCCGTGCGGGTCTTCTCGTCCTGCTCCGCGAGGATGGTGGGCGCGGATCGGGTCAGGCGGGTGTAGAAGAGCAGCAGGTGGTGCTGGAGGCGCTCGAGGGTGTCGTCGCCCAGCTCGAGGGGTGTCACCCGGACCGAGTCGTCGGGACGGAAGTCGTAGCAGTTCAGACCGCCGCACGCGGAGGCGTAGGTGTCCTGCTTCCCCACCGGCTCGCCGAGGCGCTCGATCTCGATGTGGCTGGCAAGCTCGGCGAGGGCGTGAGGATCGACGGTGCGGTTGCGGAAGCGGTGGAGCGCTTTGAGCAGGGCCGCCCCGAACGCGCCCGACGAGCCCAGGCCCGTGCCCGAGGGGATGTCCGCGAAGGTCGTGATCTCCAGGTTGCGGTCGCGCACGCCCACCAGGTCGAGGGCTTCCCGGATGATGGGGTGCCGGATCTTGGTCGGGTCGTCGACGCGCTCGATCTTCGAGTAGCGGACCAGGGTCTCGCTCAAGAAGGTCCGGTGAACGACGACGTAGACGTGGCGGTCGATGGCCGCCGCGATTAGGAAGCCGCCGTGATCACGGTAGTAGGAGGGCAGATCGGTGCCGCCTCCTCCGAGGGTGATGCGGAGCGGGCTGCGCGCGAGGATCAGGGTCGCCGGGGGTTTCATGAGAGGCCTAGCTCCTTCCCGCGTCGAGGTCGCCGAGCATGGCCTCCAGCGAAGCCTTCAGCGCGCCGCGGCTGTTGTGCTCGGGCTCCCAACCGATGCCCTTGATCTTGTCTATTGCGAGCCGGACGATGGGCACGTCGCCCTTCCAGCCGCGATCTCCGCCGGCGTAGTCGTAGCGGACCGCGGCGGGATCGAGGCCCAGGCACTCGCAAGACAGGTCGGCGATCTCGGTCACGGTGATCTCGTCGCCCGTGGCCACGTTGAAGGCCTCGAAGGTGGCGTCCACGGCCTCGCGGGCGTGCAGCACCGCTCCGACCACGTCACCGACGTGCACGTAGGACTTCCTCTGGCGCCCGTCGCCGAGGATGCGCAGGTGCTCCGGGGCCGCGCGCAGCCGCCGCACGAAGTCGAAGCCGACGCCGTGGGTCTGGCGGCGGCCCACCACGTTGCCGAAGCGGAAGGCGAGGCCTCGCAGACCGAACATGTAGGCGTAGGCGCAGATCATCGACTCGCCGGCCAGCTTGCTGGCGCCGTATGTCGAGGTGGGCACGAGGGGGCCGTGATCTTCGGGGATGGCGAATTCGCCGAGGTCGCCGTAGACGCCGCTGCCGGAGGCGTAGAGGATCTCCCCGGTGCCAGTCCGCCGCATCGCCTCGACCACCGAGAAGGTGAGCGCGGTCCCCTCGTGGAAGTCCACGGAGGGCTCGGTCATCGCCTTGGCGATGTCGGGGTTCGAGGCGAGGTGGATGACCGTGTCCGCACCCTCCATGGCCTCGCAGAGGCTGTCCGTGTCGGCCGCCTCGCCGACGACCACCTCGAGGCGCTCGTCTTCTTCGTGATCCTCGAGGTGCCAGCGCTGCCCGGAGGAGAAGTTGTCGTAGACGGTGATCGCGGCGGTCTCCGGGGAGCCGAGCAGGCGGTCTACGAAGTGGCTGCCGATGAAGCCGGCGCCGCCGACGATGATGTAGCGAGCATTGGACAAAGCACCCTCCCGGTGCGCCGTTCAGGCTGGGGCGGACAGAGATTCCCAGTGAGTGGACGCCCGCTGCAGCGCCGGGTGGCTCACCAGCAGGTGCCAGAGGACCGCCGCGATGCCCTCGGTGTGCGGGGTCGTACGGGCTGCGAAAAGCGGCGGGATGATGACCGCCACGTGGGCGTTGCGCCCCACGAAGCCGCCGTCCCGGCCGACGATGGCGGTGACGGTGGCGTCGCGCCGCTTTGCGAGCTCGACCGCGCGCACCACGTTCATCGAGACGCCGCGCGTCGAGTCGCCTCCCCCGACGGAGAAGACGAGCAGGGCGTCCTTCTCGTTGAGGCGCGAGCCGCGCAGCCAGGCCTCGAAGCAGCCCTCCCAGCCCTCGTCGTTCACGCGGGCGGTGAGCTCGGAGACGTTGTCGGTGGGCGCGTATGCCTCGAAGTCGCAGATCTTCCGGAAGTCGTTGACGGCGTGGCTGGCGTGCCCCGCCGATCCCCCGACGCCCAGGATGAACAGGCGGCCCCCCCCGTCGCGCACCTTGGCGAGGAGCTCGGCGAGGTCCTCTATGGCGGCGACGTCGAGGGCCTCCAGGATCGTACAGCTCTCACGCAGAAACTCGGCGGCGAAGCTCATGGTGACTCCTCGGGCGTTGTTGCCGGTCGGCCGGCCGGCACCCTCACAGCGTGTACCCCGCGGCGGCTGCGTCGCGGGCGAACATGGCGACGGTGTCCAGGCTGAAGTCCCTGAGGTCCTTCCCGAGCAGGGGAAGCTTCTTCAGCACTCCCTCGCTCACGGTGATGATGTCCACCCCCGCCTCGGCCGCCTGGATCACGTTGAGCAGCTCCCTCGGGCTCGCCCACAGCAGCTCTATGTGCTCGCCGGCGCCGCGGCAGATCTCCAGGGCCGCGCGCATGTGGGGGATAGGATCGCGGCCGGAGTCCGCGATGCGGCCGGCGAAGACGCTGACGACCGCCGGAGCGCCCGACGACAGGGCGGCGCACACCTCTTCGACCTGGGCGAGGGTGAAGACCGCGGTGACGTTGACCTGAACGCCGTCGTTGCTCAGGCGCTCTATGACCTGGGCGAGGGCCTCGCCCTTCGTCGTGCACACCGGCACCTTGACGTAGACGTTGGAGCCCCAGCCCGCGATGAGCCGAGCCTGGCGCTCGATCTCCGTTGCCTCGTCCGCGAGCACCTCAAAGGAGACCGGGAGCTCCGTGATGACCTCGAGCACCTCGCGCGCGAAGGCCGGGTAGTCGCTGACACCTGCCGCGCGCATGAGCGTCGGGTTGGTGGTGAAGCCGCGCACCCACGGCTCGCGCGCCCGGGCCAGCATGCTCGCCGCGTCGGCGCCGTCGCAGAAGATCTTCACGCCGAGGGCGCCGGGGTCGATCGTCGCTGCCGTCATCGTTGCTCCGTTTCCAGCAGGAAGTCCGTGAACGCGCGCAGGTCGTCACCCCAGAAGTCGGGATCGAGCCCGCGCTCGTCGAGCAGCTTGCAGTGGTCGCACTTGTGGGGCGCGAGGAAGGCGGTGCGCACGCCCGCGGCGAGGCCTGCCCGCACGTCGGTGATGCCGTCCCCAACCATCCAGGACTCAGCCCGGCGCTCCTCCGGGAAGTGCGTGAAGGCCTCCTCCAACAAGGCCGTGCGCGGCTTGCGGCAGGCGCAGCCGTCTTCGCTGCGGTGATGGCAGACGAAGGAGGCTGCGATGGTGCCGCCTGCCGAGGCCAGCTCCGCCAACACCTGCTCGTGCGCCGCGTCGAGGTTGGCCCGTGTTGTCTTGCCCTTCGCCGAGGCCGGCTGGTTGGTGACGACCACGAGCCTGTGGCCTGCAGCGCTGAGCCGCGCGACCGCTTCGGCGGCTCCGTCGCAGAGCGTTACCTGGCTGGGGTGCAGGGGGCTGTCGACGGTCCCCTGCTCGGGATCGATCACCACCTTGTTGAGCACGCCGTCCCGGTCCAGCAGGATCATGAGGCATCCCTGTCGGGGCCGCGCGCCAGCCACGCCTCGAGGTCCGCGAGCCCCTGGGGCGACCCGACCTCGTAGAAACGCACACCGACCTCGAAGGCTCCGAGCCGCCCCGAGCGGCTCAGATCCTCGTACACGCGCGCGAGGTCGTCGGCTCCGGAGGCTCGCACCTCGTCGCGGACGACATCGCGGTCGAGGGCCGCCATGCCGTAGTCGATCCAGTGCAGGCCCTCGGGCGTGGGGCCGCCGGAGGTCTTGCGGTAGAGCGTGACCCGACCCCTCTCCGCGATCACGTTCCCAACGTCCCAGCGTCCCTCGTTGCGGAAGATGGACAGGGTGGCGGGGTAGGGGTTCGCGTCGTGGGCGCGGGCGAGGGAGGCGACGTCGAAGGGCAGGTAGGAGTCCCCGTAGGTGACCAGGAAGCGCTCCGCGAGCACGCCGGCCTCGGCGGCGCGGCGCAAGGCGCCTGCAGTGCCGACCTGCTCCGGGCCGTCCTCCACGTAGTCGACAGACAAGCCGAACGCCGAGCCATCGCCCACGTGGGCGCTGATCTGCTCTCCGAGGTAGCCGATGCACAGCACGACACGCGCCACCCCGTGCCCCGCGAGCCAGGAGAGCTGATGATCAGCGAAAGGGCGTCCGGCTACGGGCAGCATGTACTTCGGCAGGGTCTCGGTCCGGGGGTACATCCGCGTGCCCAGGCCCCCAGCGAGGATCACGCACTGGTCGATGGCGTCCCGCGAGCCCATGCGCGCGGAGGTTACCACCGGGTGCTCGAACTCCGAAAGTCCGTCCACGTCCACGTCCACGTCCACGTCCTCGTGCACGTCCTCGTGCACTTGCACACTCCCCTCCTCGTCCTCGTGCACACCCCCGGACGCTACCCGATTTGACCGCCTCCGCCCGCTGACCCATGCTGCGCCGACGTGCCTCCCCCGCCACCACCGCCGCGCCGCACCGCAATCTGGGTCACGGCCCTGCTCCTGCTCTGGAGCGTCGCGCTTTTCTGGATAGCTTTCGGGCCTGGAGTCACCGGCGAGTACGTCGCCACCGACGACGCGGCCCAGCACGTCTTCTGGCTCTACGCGCACACGGGCGACCACGGCTTCGTGCCGGGCGACCCGATGGTGGCCCACGCCGAGCTGATCCAGCCCTTCGGGTTTTGGGCCTTCGCGCGCGGGGCGGTGCTGCTCTTCGACCCCATGGACCTGTCGCGCTGGCTCCCTCTGCCGCTGCTCGCGGTCACTGTGTGGCTGCTCTTCGCGCTGCTACGCACCGGCATGGGTGTGGGAGCCGCGGCCGCCGCGACGGTCCTCGCCAGCGCCGCCCACGAGCTGCTCGCCCCTATGGCAGGAGGCCACGCGCGCGGCTTCCAGGAGCCGCTGCTGCTCCTCGTCCTTCTGCTCATCGCCCGCAGACGGCCCATCGCGCTCGGCGCCGCCCTCGTGGCCTGCGCCTTGTTCTATCCGCCCGTGTTCACCCTGGCCGGCGCCATCGCGGGAGCCGACGCGCTCCTTCGCTGGAGGCGCGATCCGAAGGCTTTCCGTAGCCACGTGCTCCCGGTGGTCGCCGCCGGCCTGCTCGGCGCGGCGGTCGTGGGCGCCTTGGTCGTTCGAATCCACCAGAGCCCGGCGGGCGGAGCCGCCTACACCGCCGCCGAGATGAGAGAGATGCCCGAGTTCGGGCCGCGCGGCCGCTCGCCCTTGCTCGAGCCGACCCGGCGCCCGCTCTTCGAAGCCCTCGGGGTGGCCCTGCTCACCAACATGCCGGTCCCCGTGGCCGGGGGCCTCGCCGCCGTCAAGGACCCCGGCAGCGCCACCGGCGCCACGCACGCTGCGGCCATTCTCCTGCTCTGGGTGCTGCTGGCCGGTGGCTGGATCGCCGCGTGGCGCGCGAAGCGTCTGGGCGCTCCAATAGACCGCCTGCTGCTGCTGGTCTTCGCGGTGTCGGTCCTCCTCTTCGTGGCCGCCGTGCTGCTGGCGCCGATGCTCTACATCCCCAAGCGTTACCTGCAGCTCTCCTGGTTCATCCCCGTCGCGGGCCTCGTGCGCCTGCTCGAGGTGTGGGCGGGTGGCCGCCGCCAGTGGGGCATCGCGCTGGCCGCCCTCCTGGTCCTGCCGGCCTTGCCGCGCGCACGCAGCGCCGGGCTCTACGACTACCGCCCCCTCGCGCCCCTCTACGAGGCGCTGCGCCAGGGTCCCTCCCCGGCGATGGTGGCGGCTCCGCCCCTGCTCTGCGACACCATCGGACTCTTTGCCCGCCGCAGCTGCTTGAGCTCCTATGAGATGGCGCTCTGCAACTTCCGGTCGTACTGGGAGCCGCTACGGGAGCGGACCTTCGACCTCCTCGAGGCGCTCTGGGCCCGCGACCCGGAGCAGGTGCGTCGATTCGTGAAGCACCACGAGGTAGACTGGATCGTGGTGGACCCAGGCTTCTACGGGCCCGGCGGCGGCGCCTACTTCGAGCCCTTCGGCGCGCGCCTCGCCGAGCTCTCGGCCGAGGAGGGCACACCCGCCCTCTTGCAGCTTCGCGGGCCGGCTGTGGGCTCCGTCGGGGAGCGCTTCCGCCTCGTCGACGCTCGAGGCTGGCGATGAAGATCGGCACAACGGGAGCACGGGGCCAGGGCAGGCGTAGAGGGAGACTGTGATGCAAACGATCGTGGTGTTGAATGAGGAGCATCGGCTGATCGAGGAGGCCCTAGGGGGCATGGAGCTCTTCGCCCGTATGCTCGACGGCGGCGCGGTGCCCGACGAGAAGTCCGCGCTCGCGCGGATCGTCCGCCTCCTCTCCGAGTACGTCGACCACTTCCACCACGGTAAGGAGGAGGGAATCCTCTTCGCGGCCGCGGTGACCGAGGGGGTGCCGGTGCACGCGGGCCTCATCGCCGTCATGAACCAGGAGCACGACGAGCTCCGCCACCTGGTCCGGGTGCTCTCGGGCATCGCCCTTCGTCCGGGGACGTGGAACCTCGAGGACCGGCGCGAGCTGGCCGCGTGCTTGACTCGCACCACCACCCATCTGCGCAACCACGTGTACGCCGAAGATCAGAAGGTCTTCACCATGGTGGCAGAGCACCTGAGCCCCGAGGCCAGCGCTACGGCCGACGAGGCCCTGGCGAAGATGGAAGCCGACCCGGAGTACCAGGTGCGGCGCAAGGAGCTGACCCGCCTGGTCTACTCGGTCGCCGGCCTGTCGCGAGAGGGCGCCTGAGCGCCGGCGCTCAGAGCGCCGTGCAAAGGGGCTCGCCCGTCGAGGAGCGCAGCGCGAGGGTGATCCACGCCAGCAGGCCGCCCTCGCCGGTCACCTTCGTCTCGGGGATGAAGGGCGCCGCGTTTGCGTTGCTCCTAATGACGCCGTCCCTGTCGTTGGTGGTGTCCGCGGCACCCCGGTGCGTGTAGTCCGGGTGCGTCGGGTAGACGCGGGCGCTGAAGTCGTCGTCGAAGTAGAGCTGCGAGGTGACGATCTCCTGTCCGCCGACACGCACCTGGAAGTGGATGTGGGGAGTGCGCCCGGGGTACCAGCCGGGGTAGACGGAGTCGAAGTCGACCCTCCCGCCGGCGTCGCTGACCTGCACGCCTCGCATGAAGCTGCGGCTGGTGGCGTCGGGGTCGTTACCGTTGCAGATGTTGCTCGGGGTCTGGCCCGAGTACACGCCGTTGGCGTCGGTGTGCCAGATCTCCACCTCGGCGTCGGGCACCGGAGCGCAGCTCTCGCCGGTCACGACCAGCAGGGACAGCCGCATGGGCAGGCCGGGCCGCTCCTCGGTGATGTCGCGCCTCACGGGCGCGTCCGCGCGGCAGGGGCCGAGGGTCTGGGAGCAGGTCAGCTCGCAGGAGGGCCCGGGAGAGCCCTCTGCGAAGGGATCCGGCCAGGCCCCGGCGATGGCGGCCGTGCCTCCGGCGGCCAGGATCGTCACCGGGCTCGAGTCGTCGCTGTCCGCCGCGCTATCGGGTGTGATGGGCGAGGCTGCGTCGGCGGTGGCGGCCGGCGCGTCTTCGCTCCCGCCTTCGTCTGACTGCGATGCCCCCGGGTCCGTTGAGCCGCCATCCAGACGTGGTTGGACTGCGTCGGCCTGCTGCCGCGGAGCATCCGCGCCGCCCTGAGTGGCGAGATCGTCCCGCCCCGAAGCAGAGGCGTCGTCTCCCCCGGCGGCCGTGACGTCCTCCGAGGCGGACCCGCCTTCGGAGCTCGAGCCGCAGGCCGGGAACCAAAACGCCGCCAGCGCTCCCACGCTGCCTTTGAGCATCTGGCGCCGGTTGAGCTTGCTTGTGTTGCGCTCTTTCACGATGGGGCTCCCGGACAAAGGGGACGACAACGGTCCCGTATGTCCGGTTATGCCCGCGCTCAGGGCGTGCAGGGAGGCGCCCCCGTGGCGACGCAGAGGCCCCCCAAGCAACGGCCGCTCTCGCACTCCCGCGGTCCGACGCAGGCGACCCCCGCGGCCTTCTTCGCCGCGCAGGTGCCCGTGTCGCAATATGCCGAGGCCCCACAAGCGCCGCCCCCTGCGCAAGGAGAGCCGACCTCGGGCCAGGCCGCGCAGGTGGGCGGCACGGCGGCGGTGTCGCAGACGGCCTCGGAGCACAAGAACTCGTAGCAGGGCTCGCCGGCGCCGGGCGCGACCTCGCAGGCGCCTCCGATGCAGGCGAGGACGACGCCGGCCGCGGGCGCCGCGCAGTCCTGGTTCTTGAAGCAGGGCTCAGAGGCCCTCGCGAGCTCGGCGCAGGTGCCCGCGGCTCCCTCGTCCGGCCGCAGGCAGGTCAGGCCCGCCAGGCATGAGTTCCCGTCTCCGCTGCAGGCTTGCCCCGGCAAGCCGGCGCCCTCGCACCTGCCCGAGGCGGGGTTGCAGACCAGGGGAGCTGCGCAGGCTCCGTCCGGGCACTCGGCCCCCACCTCGACGGGCAGCTCAGCACAGAAGCCCCCGGTGCAGAGCGCGCGCTCCGGATCGCACCAGTGCATGAGGTCGCAGGTGTCGCCGACGGTAGCGAAGGCGGTGCAGGTGCCCGGGCAGCCGGCGCCGAAGTCGCAGAAGTTGCCCCAGGCGCACTCGATGCCCAGGTGACAGGGCGCTCCTGTCACCGCCGTGCCCTGCAACGCCGCGGCGCAGGGCGGGATCGGGAAGAAGGAGGTGCTCAGCGCCTCGATCACTGTGGCGCAGTCCGCCGTGGCGAGGGAGCTCACGCAGGCCGCTGCGGCTTGTGAGTCGAATCTCACCGAGGTCCTCGAGGCGAGGTGCTCCCCGTAGCAGTCCGCGGCTTCCCGCGCACGGCAGGCGGCCTCGTCCGCGTCGGGATCGGCCGGGAAGGAGCAGCGTGCCCTGAGCGCGCACCAGCGCTCGGACCAGGCGTCGCACCAGGTGTCGATGGTGGGGGGATAGTGCGGATCCGGACGGATGTCCGAGCCGCTGCTGTCGCCGGCGGGGGGGATGTCGGGCCGCCCGAAGTCAGGCTTCGGCCCGGTGTCGGCGGTCTGGGTGGCATCGGCTGGCCCCGGAGCATCCGTGACTCCCGTGGTGTCCGTGGGCCGAGAGGCATCAGGCGCTCCGCTCGCGCCGGGGTCTGCTGTCGGCTCGCCGCCCGAGCCGTCGCCACAGGCGGCGGAAAGCAGGAGAAGGGACGCTGCGAGTGCTACTTGAATGTGCTTGCTCATCACAGCCCTCACTGCCCGCAGGTCTTCTTCTGGTCGAAGAGGCCGACCGACTCGTCGGCGTACTCGACGCTCCCGCTGCCGATGCCGTTGACGTAGCCCTCCACCGCGAAGATCTCCTCCACGGTGTAGTTGGCGCCGCCGGCGCTCTGCCACAGGCGCTCGACCTGTCCTTCGGGTCGGCGCACGTCGAGGAAGACGGCGAGCTTCGTCGCGCTCAGCGAGATGCCGGGCGCACCCATGCCGGTGTGCGAGGTGGTCAGGCCGGTCTTCCAGTAGTCGGGCTCCACCTCGGAGCCGATGGAGAAGAGGTCTTTGGTCTCGCCGGCGCCGTCGACGTAGGAGATCCACATGCCGACGGCCTCTACCGTGCCCTGCTGCACGGGGGCCACGCGGACCCAGGCCTCGAGCCACTCGGCCGAGGTGCCGGAGTGGGACCAGCTCCCGCGCCCGAAGGCGTTGACCCAGAGCTCGCAGTGGCTGGCGTCGTAGTCCCCTGCCTGCACGTAGTCGAGGCAGTAGGGGATGTGCTGGGTCGGGCCCTCCCAGAGCTCGATGCCTTCACAGCTCTCGACCGGGGGTTGCCCGACGTCCTGGGAGTCGTTTCGCACCTGCAGGTGGCGCCAGCCGTCTCCGTCGAGGCCCGCGTAGGTCCAGGTCTCACCCCCGTCCGCGGAGAAGCGGAAGCGGAACTTGTAGTCCCCGCGCTCGACCGAAGACACCAGCGGCCCGGCGTGCCAGCGGTAGCGGTAGTTGTTGCCGACCGCGTGATCGAAGCTCAGATCGTGGGTGACCGGGGTGTCGGTGGGGCCCGAGTACCACATCATGTCCGTCTCGACCTGGGCCGTGATCGCCGAGGGCGAGCCGCCGGCGTCGGTCAGCCCCTCGACCCAGACGTCGGCGGTGATGCTCATGCAGTCGTGGCCCGCGGCGGACTTGGTGTAGACCTTGGGCTCCTCCACGCCGGAGACGTGCCTGCACTGGTGGCTCTGGTACTGGCCCCAGTCGCCGACCCAGCCGACCGTGGCGTCCTTCGGGCACGAGGGAGGCCCGCCGTCGCCGAAGAGCGTGCAGTCCTCCTGGGCGGCAACGGCGAAGCGGCGCTCGCCATCGCTGCGCACCCAGGTGCCGCCGCCGTCGGTCGAGAAGCGCGCGTACCAGCGGTAGAGCCCGTCAGGGATCTCGTAGCCGTAGATCTGCCACCGCAGCTCGGGGTACCAGAACTGGTAGACGAAGTTGTTGCCGTGCTGGTGGCTGAAGCTCAGCTCGTAGCTGCCCCACGTTCCGCCGTTGTGAATGGCGTCGGTCACGGCCTCGGCCTTCACGTGGGCCTCGGCGGCGGCCCGCGCCTCGTCGGTGGAGCCGTATGCCAGGTCCGTGACGCCGGGAATCCAGACCTGCAGGTCGACGGAGGCCCCGACCGGCACGCCCTGCCAGTGGTCCCAGTACCAGACCGGGTCCACGTCGCCGCGGTGATCGGGCTCGTTGTAGTAGAGCACCCAGTTGAAGTCGCCGATCCAGCCGGCCCGGGGCGCTTCGATCTGCTCGGCCTCCACGTCGAAGGTGTAGTTGCTGCCGTAGTCGCTGTCCCACGCCGTGCAGCCTGAGGAGTCCGAGTTGGAGAACCAGAGGGCCACGCTCGTAGCATCCTCGGGCACGACCACCTCGGGGGTGAGCACCTTGTGGCTGCCCGTCTGTGGGCGGTCCACGATCAAGGCCACGGTGTCGGTCTCGCCGCCGGGCTCGAAGCGCCAGGAGGCGTAGATGTTCCACGCCCTCAGGCCGTTGACCTTTTGGCGGCAGGCCTGAAGCCTCTCCGGGGCGTAGAGCACGCGCATGAGGCCGCCGCGCTGGATGGGCTCGGACCGGCTCTCGACCCACTCGGGCCCGAAGACCACCTCGGCCGCTTGTGCCGGGGGCGTCACCGCGAAGACGTAGTTCTCGTTCAGGTTACTGTCGTACTCGCGGCAGCCGTAGTAGTCGTTGGCGTAGAACCAGACCGACAGCTCGCTGACGTCCTCGGGCACGTCGATCTCGGCCTCCAGCATGGCCCCGTTGTTGCGCAGGGGTACGTAGGTGGGGTCGTGGCCCTCGGCGCTCCAGTAAGCCAGGATCGACCAGGCCGGCATGCCGTACCGGTGCGCCCGGCAATTGGGCAGGCGCTCGGGGGCGTAGCGGAGCTTCAGGCGCCCCCCGGCGCGCACGGGGCCGACCTCGGTGACCTCGTTCCAGTCCGCGTGGAAGGCGACGACGGCCTCGTAGTCCAGCGTGATGGCCGCCTTGAAGGTGGAGAGGCTCTTCGGGGCCGGCGAGTGCTGGCAGCTGCACGCCGTGAGCGCCAGGGCCGTCAAGGCAGCGATGAGCGTAGTCGTGTGTCTGCGCATCCGGGTCCTCCTGCGGCGTCGCCGCGCCTGCTCCGCGGCGGAATGCGCCCGTTAGACGATTGTGGCTGCCGACACAAGCGGGGCCTGGGGCGGCAGCGGTTTGCGTGGCGAACGGCAAACGGCTAACAGCCAAACGCTCCCGCCTCATGGAGACCGACTTGTCCGAGGGCCAGAAGACCGTCATGCGCCACCGCCGAACCCACATGTGCGGCGAGATGCGCGCCGAGCACATCGACGAGACCGTGGTCGTCGCCGGCTGGGTGCACTCCCACCGCGACCTCGGTGGCTGCGTGTTCATCAACCTCCGCGATCGCGAGGGGATCGTCCAGCTTCGATTCGACCCCCAGGTCGACCCTGTGTCTTGCGAGACCGCCAACAGGCTGCGCTACGAGGACGTGATCCTCGCTCGCGGAGTCGTGCTCTCCCGCGGCGACAACGTGAACCCGCGCATGGCCACGGGCGAGATAGAGATCTCCTGCGACGACATCCAGATCCTCGCGCGCTCCGACACCCTGCCCTTCCAGATCGAGGAGCAGGTCGACACGAGCGAGGCCTTGAAGGCCAAGCACCGCTACCTGGAGCTCAGGCGTCCCGCGATGCTCGAGGCGCTGCGTGCCCGCGCGAAGGCCACGCGCACGGTCCGCAACGTCCTCGACGAGGCGGGCTTCTTGGAGCTCGAGACCCCCATCCTGCTCAAGAGCACCCCAGAGGGCGCGAGGGACTTCCTCGTCCCGTGCAGGGTCCAGCCGGGCACCTTCTACGCGCTGCCCCAGTCACCGCAGATCCTGAAGCAGATCTTCATGATCTCGGGCATGGACCGCTACTACCAGATCGCCCGCTGCTTCCGGGACGAGGACCTCCGCGCCGACCGCCAGCCCGAGTTCACGCAGGTCGACATCGAGATGTCCTTCGTCGAGCCCGACGACGTGATGGACGTCGTCGAGGCCATCTTGTGCCGGGTCTGGAAGGAGGTCGCCGGCAGGGACATCGAGCGCCCCTTCATCCGCATGACCTACGCGGAGGTCATGGCCCGCTACGGCATCGACCGGCCCGACCTCCGCTTCGGCATGGAGCTCCAAGACGTCTCCGAGTGGGCGGCCGGCTGCGGCTTCAAGGTCTTCAGCGGGGCCCTCGAGCGCGGCGGCTGCGTGAAGGCCCTGCGAGCGGAGGGCGCCTCGTCCTGGTCCCGCGGCGAGATCGACCGCATCATCTCCGACCACCTGCGCTGGGGCGCCAAGGGCATCGCCTGGCTTCGCAAGACCGAGGACGGGAGCCACAAGGCCTCCTTCTTGAAGTTCCTCTCCGAAGAGGACCTGAGCAAGCTCGACGAGGCCCTCGGCCTGCAGCCCGGCGACATCGTCTTCTTCGTAGCCGACAGCGCGAAGGTGGTGCACGACACCCTCGGCAACCTGCGCAACAGCCTCGGCCTCAAGCTCGGCCTCATCGACCCCGACGAGCTCCGCTTCCTCTGGGTCACCGAGTTCCCGATGTTCGAGCCGGACGCCGAGACCGGCAAGCTCGGCCCTGTGCACCACCCCTTCACGTCACCGATGGCGGAGGACCTCGACAAGCTCGACACCGACCCGGCGTCGGTCCGCGCCCTCGCCTACGACGTCGTGCTCAACGGCAACGAGCTCGGCGGCGGCAGCATCCGACTGCACGACCGCGACGTCCAGGCAAAGGCCTTCGAGCTCATCGGCATCGACGAGGAGGAGGCGGAGGCGCGCTTCGGCTTCCTGCTCGAGGCCCTGCGCTACGGCGCACCCCCGCACGGCGGCATCGCCCTCGGCCTCGACCGCGTGATCATGCTCCTGCTCAACCGCCCGAGCATCCGCGACGTCATCGCCTTCCCCAAGACCCAGAAGGGCACCTGCCCGCTCTCCGGCTCGCCCAGCGAGGTCGACGACGAGCAGCTCGCCGAGCTGGGGTTGGAGCTGAAGCGGGAGGGGTGAAGGACCCCGTACCTACCCGTGCCTCAAGGCTCGGATGAGGAAAGGCTTCGCTCCCTCCGCGTTCTCGTAGAGCACGAGGTGGGCCGCGTCGGGCGCGATGAAGATCTGGACCTTCAGGTTCGGGTCCGCGGCCAGGGCGCCGAGGCGGTCGCTCCAGTCGGGCCCGAGGGGGTCCTGCTCCCCGATGATGGCGGAGACCGGGAGACCGCTGCGCGCGACCACCATCAGCGCGTCGTGGGCCTCGAGGAAGGGCGCCTCGGGGAGGTCGACGTGGAAGGGGTAGTCGATCTGTACCAGCGGCACCGCGCGCTCGGGCCTGGCGACGTAGAGCGGGGCCGCGAGGCGCTCGAAGTAGCGCCCGAAGGCGATCGGGTGGAAGCGGTCCTTCATGGTCTCGAGGTAGTCGAGGTCCGTCGCGAGCCAGGGCGGCAGGGTCGCTCGGAGCATGCCCGGCTGCGTTGCCCAGAAGTCGGGGGCGAGGGACATCGGTGAGACCAACATCAGCTTCTTGCAGCGGTCGGGTTGCTCGAGGCAGAAGCCCAGGGCCCACGCTGCCCCCAGGGACCACCCCAGGACCTCCACGGGCCCGTCGGCCTCATACTCGTCCAGGACCGCGCGCCCGGTGTCGAGCATCCACCTGAAGGTCTGGGCGTTGACCTTGTGGGGAGGCAGCTTCTGTCGCCCGGCCCGGTAGAAGAGGATGACCTTGCGGTAGGTAGCCAGCGGCAGCAGCCCCTCCAGCACCGGGGCCGGGTCGAGGCCCGGCAGGGGCGAGAACACCAGGAGCGGGTCGCCGGCGCCGAGGGTCACGATCTTGAGCGACTCTCTGCCTATTCGCATGTCCTTCGTGCGGGCGCCCGCCTTCGTCTTCGCCTCTTTGACGTCGAAACGCTCCACGGAGTCGTAGTTGAGGGGCGTGGCGTTCTCCATGACGGGCTTGCCCGTGAGCCGCGCCGAGGCGTGGACCGCCCGGGGGAGCAGCTCTTCGTTGTTGTAGTCGCGGGTGGCCTTCAAGGCCGTCGGGCTCGTGCGCGCCTCGCCCAGCCAGCCGATGGCCCACGCCGCCTCCTTGCGCACGGGCAGGGCCTCGAACTGGAGCATGCGCTCGAGCAGGCCGCGGCCTTTGAAGATGCCTAAGAAGACCAGGGCCCGGATGGCCCGGACGCGGATCTCGGGGCGCCGGTCGTCCTCCGCGACGCCGAGGATGTCGTCTCCGATGCTGCGGTCGCGCATGCCGGCGATGACGTCGAGGGCCTTCGCGCGCAGCTCGACCTGGGAAGCGCGCAGGGCCTCCTCGAAGATCGTGCGCACCTCTTCCTCGCCGTAGTAGGGGACGAGCAGGTCGAGCAGCTCCTCCCTGGTCGGGTAGCCGCCCTGCTGCTCCCAGAGGCGCACGAGCTCCGGCACGATCTTGGGGTCCGGGAAGGCGAGGAGCAGCCAGCGGGCCTTGTCCCGGGTCTCCCCGTCCGTGGAGGTGAGCATCTGCACGAAGCGCGACACGTCGATGCCGCCGAGCCGGAACAGGACCGCGAGCACGCCGGGCTCGACCTCGCGGTCTCCGAGCTCGAGCACCATGCGCAGGTTCGGGATGGCCCTCCGCCCGAGGGACACGAGGGCCTCCACGGCGGTGTTCCACAGGGCCTGGACCCTGAGGGCGTCGATGAGGGTCGCCACGATGTCGTCCGACCTCCCGTGCACGGCCAGCGTGCTCAAGAGGGCCCGCTGCACCGCCACGGACTCCGGTCCGACCCCGTGCTTCGAGCTCTGGTAGACCAGGGTCAGGTGGCGGATGACGCCCTGGCCGCCGAACCTGCCGAGGCCCCTCACCGCGGCCACGCGAAGCTTCTCGGGCTGCTTCTCGTCCTCGATGATGACCTTGAGCAGCGGCATCACCTTGCGCTCCTTCAGGTCGACGAGCTTCTCCACGCAGAAGAGCGCCAGCCCGAGAGGGCGCCCCGTCTTTACCCTCCTCAGCATGTCGGTGCGCGCCACGTCGAGGGCGCCGGCGCGGGCCAGCACCCGGTACGCGTCCTCCGAGAGGGCGAGGTCGTTCCCGGCGGCCACCCGCGCGAGGATCTTGCGCCCGGCGGGCCCCGCGTTCGCGAGCGCCCTCAAGAGGATGCGCCGGCCCTCGGCGTCGTCCATGATGTGGGAGAGCGTGCGCATGACGAAGGTCTGCGCCCGCTTGAAGGGCATCCTGTTCAGCTTCTCCACGCCCTGCTTGCGCGTGGAGGGGTCGAAGAGGAGGGGCACGGGGTCCTCTACGGCGGCCGCGG
>CAZQPP010000086.1:0-19998 GCA_964594295.1 uncultured Myxococcales bacterium
TGCACCGAGGACCTCTGCGACCCCGACCTCGGCTGCTCTCACCTCCCCATCCAGGGCTGCTGCTCCGCCGAGACCGTCGTGGCCGACTTCGACGACGGCTCCCTCGCCGGCTGGACCGTCGGGGGAGGCGAGGGCCCGTGGCGCTGGAAGGTGGCGCCCTCCCCCGACGGCGGCTCCTACCTGCGCCACCGCTCCCAGACCACCGTCGAGCCACGGGTGACGGTCACGGGGAGCGCGACCTCGCCGCCCCTCACCCTCCCGCCGGCCGACCTCGATCTCGTCTTCGACGTGCACTGCGAGAGCGACGACTTCTGGGACCGCCTGCGCGTCTCGCTCGTCCCCGAGAACAGCGACGCCGTGGTCTTGGACGAGCTCTCCGGGCGATCCGGCGGCTGGGTGACGCTCCGCTACCCGATCCCCGCCTCCGGCCCGCGCTCCGTGCGCCTCCGCCTCGACTACGAGGCCACCAGCGCCGCCCGGGACTCCGAGGTGCGCATAGACAACATCGAGCTGCACGCCGCCTGCTGCGAGAGCGACCTCGACTGCGGGCGGGGCGGAGAGTGCGCGGAGCTCATCTGCGAGCCCCTCGCCGCGGCCTGCGTGACCAGGGAGCCGCCCCCACAGGAGTGCTGCGAGGACAGCGACTGCGCCGACCTCGACGCCTGCACGACCGAGAGATGCGAGCAGGGCACCTGCGTAGGCGAGCCCGGCGGAGAGGACTGCTGCCCACCGGTGTTGTGGGAGGCCGACTTCGAAGAGGAGCTCGGGGGGCTCGACGTCGAGGTCGATCACGCGGGTTACCGCTGGCGGCGCTCCGGGCGCGCACACGAGGGCGAGGGCGCCCTCTACTTCGGCAACGCCTTCGGAACCCACACGGGGCACGCAACCTCCGGCACCGCCACGACACCGGGGCTCGTGCTACCGCCAGGCCGCCGCAGCCGCCTCTCGTTCTGGGCCCTGCTGGACACCGAGGAGGGCAACGACGGCGTGCGCCTGCGGGTGCTGCACGGCTCGGGCAGCACGGAGCTTCAGGTGCTCAGCGGTGGGAGCCGCGGCTGGAGCTACGTCGAGCACGACCTCGCGCCCTGGGCCGGCGATGAGGTCCGCCTGGAGTGGTCCTTCTTCGCGGACGGGGTCATCGCGCAGAGCGGAGTGTGGATCGACGACGTGCTGATCGCCGGAGACTGCTGCGACGCGGACTCGGACTGCGACGACGGCGACGCGTGCACCAGCGGCCACTGCCCGGTCGAGGGCGGGTGGTGCGCATACGAGCCGGTCGAGGGCTGCTGCCGGGAGGAGGCGGAGTGCGACGACGGCGACGCCTGCACCAACGACGCCTGCTGGTGGGACAACCGCTGCCGCAACCGCAGCACCTGCTGCGAGGCGCCCGCGGACTGCCCGGACGAGGGGCCTTGCACCGCGGGGAGCTGCCAGGGAGACGGCCGCTGCACCGTGGACGCCGTCCAGGGCGAGGGCTGCTGCCGGCGGGAGGTCTTCGCGGCAGACTTCGAGGAAGAGGCCCTCCCGGGTTGGGAGATCGAGCACGAGAGCGAGGGCATTCGCTTCCGCAGCACCGCGACCAGGGGCCTCGACGACGGGCGCAGCCTCTACCACGGCAACGACAAGGGCACCTTCCACGGAGGCACCGGCGGCGGCGGCGGGACCGCCAGCTCGCCGGCCTTCGTCCTGCCCCCAACAGCGTCGACCCTCTCCTTCCTGGCCTGGTCCGAGGCCGAGCCCTTCGAGTCCGGGCTCTACGTCTTCGTGCAGCGCGGAGACGACACCCCCGAGCTGCTCACCCTCATCACCGGACAGGAGGCCGCATGGAGTCGCCACGACCACGACCTGTCGGCGTGGCGGGGCCGGGAGGTGCGGCTGCTCTTCGCGTTCTTCTCCACCTACGCGCCCCCCTTCTGCATCTTCGACTGCCCGACTCCGCCCGTGGGGGTGTTCGTCGACCGGGTGCGCGTGCACACGGCCTGCTGCGAGCAGGACTCCGACTGCGACGACGGGCACGCCTGCACCCTCAGCGCGTGCCCGGGTCCCGGTGCCGAGTGCGTCACGGTCCCCCTCGCCTCATGCTGCGAGGCAGCCTCGGACTGCGATGACGCGGACCCGTGCACGGCCGACTCCTGCACCGACGGCCGCTGCGCGAACCAGCCCTTCGCAGAGGCGCCCTGCTGCGATCACGTGCTCTGGCGCGCCGGCTTCGAAGACGGCGACCCGACCTTCGAGCTCGCCAACGACCAGCCCGTCTACGGCTGGCGCCGGAGCAGAGCGCGTGCACGCACCGGCGACACTTCCCTGGCCTACTCGAACCTCGTAGGCCGCAGCTACGGCACCGACACGAAAGGCAGCGCCACCTCGCCCCCCATCGCGCTGCCCGCCGCCGCCGACCTCGACCTCGAGCTCTGGGCCTGGCGCCACACCGAGGAATTCGACGAGACCCGCGCGACAGCGGTGCGCTCATCCGGCGAGGAGACGGACCTCGGCGTCCTCGCCGGGCCGCGCAAGGAGTGGGCGAAGCACCGCTTCAAGCTCTCGGGATTCGCCGGCGAGACCATCCGCCTGCGCTTTGACTTCGACTCGGACGGGCTCGTGACCTGGCAGGGCATCTGGGTGGACGACCTGAAGATCGAGGAGCGTGGCTGCACCGGGCCCTAGCAGGCCTCTACCTCACTCCGGATCGACCCTGAGCACGTAGTCGCCCTTGCCGCCGTAGTCCCCCCGGCCGTCTATGATGATGTAGTAGGTCTTGCCGGCCGAGGCGTTGAAGCCCAGCTCGTCGTCGCCCCAGGAGTCCTCGGCGGCCACGCAGGTGTTCCTCATGTCGGCGCAGTCGGTGACCACGTAGAGGGCCGAGTCGAAGTCGTCCTCCTTCACGACCACCACACGGACGGTCTCGGTGGGCGTGAAGGCGTACACCCGCTCCGGAGCGTCTATGCCGTTGCCGTCGTTGGCGCCGGAGCAGGAGAGCCGGGGCTGCTCGTAGAGAGCCTGAGCCGTGGCGGTCGAGCCGTTGTGCGCGAAGGGCAGCGAGTCGACGACTATGGCGTCCTCGCAGGTGTTGCCGGGCGAGGGGTCCGCTGCAACACACTGCCCGCCGGGCCCACACGTCTGGGGAGCGGTGCACCTCCCGCACACTCCCTCGCAGCCGTCGTCGCCGCACACCTTTCCGCCGCAGCTCGCGGTGCAGGTCTGCGTGATGTCGATGCTGTAGGTGCCGTCGTCGGCGTCGTGGTCGCCGTCCACGAAGATGAAGGTCCGCTCGCCGGCCACCAGGTGGGCTGTCAGCTTGGCCTGCCCCTCGTAACCCCGCGTCGACTCGAAGCAGCTGTGGTCCAGCTCCTCGCACTCGTGGGAGAGGTACATGGCCACACCGAACGTGGCCTCGCTCACGCGCACCTCGTAGGCGCCGCTCGAGGCCGGGGTGAAGGCGTAGACCGCCTCGGGGGCGTTGTCGCTGAAGTTGGAGCTGCCCGGGCAGCCGTACATGCCGATGTGGTAGGAGTTGCCGAGGCGGGAGGTGTCGCCTTCGTGGTGGTAGGGGATTGCGCTCACCTCGTAGGGTGCCGTGCAGGTGTTGCCGGGGTAGGTCTCCCCGTCCACGCAGGTGCCGGCGTCGTCGCAGACCTCGGCGCTCGTGCACACTCCGCAGATGTCCACGCAGCCGTCGGACCCACACTCCCGGCCCGAGCACTGAGGCTGGCACGGTGCCTCCAGCGTGACCTTGAAGGCGCCGTCGTCGTCGAGGTTGTCCTCCCACGCTTCGACGATCAGGAAGTAGGTGCGCCCGCCCACGACCTCGGCCTGGAAGCTACCGGGCCCCTCCCAGTAGGAGTTGCCGGCTCCGAGGCAGGTGGAGTCGATGGCCCGGCAGTCCTCCACGATGTAGGCGCCGCCGCCATAGCCCGCGGAGACCTCAGCGACGATGGTACCCGAGGTGGGAGCCACGAAGCGGAGCACCTGGTCGTGGCTGCCCGTCCCGTCGGCCCAGCTGCGACCGGGGCAGGCGTCCTCGCCGTAGGAGTAGTTGTCGCTGGCGTGGCGGCTCGTGCCCTCGAAGACTATGGGGAAGGAGTCGGCGGTGAAGGGGTTGGCGCAGGTGTTGCCCTTGGCCGAGCTGTCGGCGACACACTGCCCGGCCGCGTCGCAAAAGGTGTTGAGGTCGCAGCTGCCGCAGCTCCCGCCGCAGCCGTCCGGGCCGCACTCCCGGCCCGCGCACTGCGAGAGGCAGGGCTCGTCCACGGTCAGGGTGTAGGTGCCGTGCTCCTCCTCTCCGCCGAAGCCATAGGCCTCCCCGTCCACGATCACGAAGAGCTTCCTCCCCGCGTCGAGCTGCAGCTCGAGCTCGGCCGTGCCCTGGAAGCCGGACTCGGCTCCGACGCAGGTGTTGGCGACGTTGGGGCAGCCGGTCGCAATGTAGAGCGAGGGCGAGTACTCCGCGTCGAGCCTGATGAGGTAGGTCCCCGTCTCGGGGGGCTCGAAGCTGTAGACGTGGTCGCGACCACGATCTCCGTAGCCGTGGCTCGATCCGCAGGCGCCCGCGGGCAGCGAGAGGTCGTTGCTGCCGAGCGTGGTGCTCGCGGTGACGGTGAAGGGCAGCCCTTCTATGGCGATCGCCGTAGCGCAGGTGTTCCCTTCGACCTCACCCGGGGGCTTGCACACGCCCGCGGTCGTGCAGACGAGGCCCGACGGACAGAAGCCGCACCCCGGCCCACACCCCGGCCGACCCTCGCAGAAGCCCGCGGCGCACTTGTCCTCCCGGGTGCAGGCGTCCGCGTCGTCACAGGGAGATCCGTCGTTCCCGATGGGGTTGCTGCACTTCTGTGCCGCGGGGTCGCAGATGTTCTCGGTGCAGGGGTCTCCGTCGTCGCAGGTCTCCTCGTCGGTCCGCCCGTCGGCGTCGTCGTCCTTGCCGTTGCAGAGCTCGACCGCCTCTGCGCCGCAGTCCCGCGGGCAGGTCTGGGGCTCCTCGGCCAGCGCCGCGCACGGGCTGCAGACACCGTCTCCGCAGGAGCCGCAGTCGCCCGGGCAGCCCTGGAAGTCCTCGCCGCCCTCGCAGATGCAGTTCCCACAGGTCGCCCCGCAGTCCTCGGGGCAGCCGGTCGGCCCGCCGTCGGTGGGCTCGCAGACCTCGTTGCCGCAGACGAAGCGCTGGCAGTCGGCAGGACACGCGTCGGGGTTCTCTCCCAAGGTGCAGATCCCGTCCCCGCAGGCCGTCCCGCAGTCCTGCGGGCAGGTGTCGGGGGTCTCCCCGCAGCCATAGCCGCGGCAGGCGCCGTCCCCGCAGCCGGAGCCTCCCCCCTCGGCCGAGCAGCAGTCCTCGGGCGCCTCGGTAGGGCTCTCGCCGGGAGAGCAGATGCCGTCCCCCCGAACGGCGCAGTCCCGCGGGCATGTGCGCGCGTCCTCGGAGGCGGCCTCCCCGTCGCACACGCCGTTGCCGCAGTTGCACTGGGTCGGCAGGTCTTCGTCGACCATCCCGTCGCAGTCGTTGTCCTCCCCGTCACAGACCTCGGTGGCCGCCAGAGGTGCCGTGCAGGGGCCCCAGCCGTCACCGCCGCGGCATACCCGCGCTCCCTGGCAGCGCCCGTGCTCGTTCTCCACCTCGCAGGCCTCGATCTCGCCCTCTCTGGACGGCGCGCAGCACCCGACCTCACCCTCCGGCGCACAGACCCAGCCGAGCTCCAGGTCCGGGAGCAGGGGCCGCGCGCTGCACACGAAGCCACCTGGGCACGGGCTCGACAGGCCCTCGCAGCGCAGCAGGCAGGAACCTCCCTCGTCTCCGGTCGCGCGGTCCGGCAGCGCACACAGGGGCAGGCCACCACAGTCGACGGGCGCCGTGCAGTCCGCACACACTCGGGCCACCTTTGGCACGCACACCGAGGTCAGGTCCGCCGCGCCGAAGAGACCCACCGCCTTGCAGGCCCAGCCGTGTGGACAGGTGTCCACGCACTCGACCGTGCAGACGTCCCCGCCGTCGGTCTCGATGCACCAGCCCCCCGCGCAGTGCTCGTGACCGTTGCAGGCCCGCCCGAAGGTGGGGTTGCCGGCGTCGAAGGGAGCGCCCGTCGTCCCGTCGAGAGGCGTCGGCGTGGAGGTGTCCGGGCCGCCCGCGTTGTCCGAGAGGCCGAGATCCCCAGCGGCGCCTTGGCCCGGATCCGTACCGGGCGCGGGGCCGACCCCCGTGGACGAAGCCGAGCACCCCGCAGACATGAGGATCACGGCCAGTGCGGCCGGAGCTAGCCTGTGAGTCACGACGAAACCTCCGCGCGTGAGCGGGAAGCTATAGAGGAACACCACCACAAGGTGCAATGGCGCGCGGAGCAGCCGCCTCAGGCCTCTCCCACGCGGCCCCTACCTTTCCACGGGTCCCGCAAACACGATATGCCCGTCCCCATGAGCAACACCCGCCCGCCGAAGGTGGGCTTCTTCTGCGCTTACACACCGCTGCCCCTCCTCGCCGCGGCCGGCTTCACCCCACACCGGCTCCTTCCAGTCGGCGAATGGCCCGAGGAAGCAGGGACGCTGCTCCACGAGAACCTCTGCCCGCACGTGAAGAGAGCCTTGGACCGTGCCGTCGCTGGAGACATCCCGGACCTCGCCGGCACCGTGGTCGTCCAGAGCTGCGACGCCATGCGGCGCCTCGAGGACGCCTGGCGGGTGGCGCGCCCCGACGACCGCCTGGCGGACCTCGACCTGCCCATCGCCGCGGGCGAGCGCTCCGTCGCGTGGATGGCCTCCGAGCTGGAGCGCCTCGCCGAGGAGCTCGTCGAGTGGGGCGGGGAGCCGGTCACGCAGGACGCGCTCAGGAGGTCGACGGAGCTCTACGCAGAGCTGTCCGGAGCGCTGGCGCAGCTCACCAGGGTGACTGTCAAGAAGCGCCTGCAAGGCGGCTGGGCGCGGCTGCAGGAGATCCACAACAGGTCGGTCTGCGTCCCGGTCGAGGAGGCCCTCGCGGAGGTGGCGGAGCACATCGTCGAGGCCGAGGAGGCGACCCTCTCGGCGGCGCCCGGAGTGCCGCTCTTCGTCGTGGGCAACGTGCTCGCCGACCCTCAGGCCTGGGCGATGATCGAGTCGGCCGGCGGCCGCGTGGTCGGAGAGGACGTCTGCACCAGCAGCCGCCAGATCCTGGCCTCGGCCGACGAGGGGAGCGAGGACGCCTTCACCGACCTGGCCCGCGGCATGCTCACCCACGACCCCTGCCCCCGCACCCTGCCCACCTCCCGGGCCGGCGAGGCTGCCGAGGCCGTAGCCGAGAAGGTCCACGCGAGCGGAGCGAGGGGCGCGGTCGCCCACGTCATGAAGTTCTGCGATCCCTACCTGGCCCGCCTCCCGGCCATGCGCGCGGCGCTCGAAGACAAGGGCCTGCCCCTCCTCGTCATCGAAGGAGACTGCACCCTGCGCTCCCTCGGCCAGCAACGCACCCGCCTGGAAGCTTTTGTAGAGATGCTCTCATGATCGGCGCCTACTTCAACGACCTCGCCAGCGGCATCGAGGCGAAGCTCGCCGCCGAGCCCTCCTCGCTCTCACCCCGCAAGGCGCTCGCGCTGTCAGTGGCGCGCTTCGGGCGGCGCCTCTTCGGCGCCGGTGAGGAGGTGGCCTGGTGCGGCGTGCTCGCCCCCTTCGAGCTCCTGCATGCCCTGGGGGTCGAGTCCTGCTTCGCGGAGTTCATCGGCGCCATGCTCTCGTCGGTCCGGGCAGCCCAGCCTTCTCTGGAGCTGGCGGAGGCCGAGGGCTACGCGCCCGACTCCTGCGCTTACCACCGCGCGGTGATGGGTGCGGCCATCCAGGGCCTCATGCCCCCGCCCGCCTTCTGCGTGGGGACCTCCACGCCTTGCAGCGGCGGCCTCGCCATAACGGAAGCCCTCGCGCGGCACTTCGGCAGCGATCTCTTCGTGCTGCACGTGCCCCAGCGCGACGACGAGGAGTCCGTCGCCTACCTCGCCGACCAGCTGCGCGAGCTGGCCGGCTTCGTGGCCGCGCGCACCGGCAGAGAGCTCGACCCGGAGCGCCTGCGCGCTTCGGTGGAGCTGGCCAACGAGGCCCGCGACCTGTGGGTGGAGGTGGGCCGCCTGGCGCGCAACGTGCCGACGCCGGCGCGGCACCGTGACATGGTGAACATGGGCTTCGTCACCTCCGTGCTCTTCGGCAGCGAGGACGCGCTCTTCTTGGGGAGGACCTACAGGGACATATTCTCCGCCAGGGCGGCCGCAGGCGAGGAGGGTGTGCCCGGGGAGCGCCTGCGCCTGCTCTGGGTGCAGAACCGCATCCAGTTCCGCTCGGGCCTCGAGGAGCACCTGGCAGAGCAACACCAGGCTGCGGTGGTCTTGGACGAGCTGAACGACGTCTGGTGGGAGCCCATCGACCCGGATGACCCCTTCCCCGGCCTGGCACGGCGTCTGATCCTGAACCCCCTCAACGGGCCGGTAGAGCGCAGGGTGAAGAGGCTCGTAGAGCTCGCCCGCGCCTACCGCCTGGACGGCGCCATCCTGCCCAGCCACTTCGGCTGCCGCCAGGGCACCGGCGCCCGCGGCCTGCTCGTGCGGGGCCTGCGCGAGGCCGGCATCCCCAGCCTGAGCCTCGAGGTCGACTGCGTAGACGAGCGGAATTGGAGCCCGGGGCAGATCCGCACGCGGGTGGATGCGTTCTTGGAGATGCTCCCAAAGAAGAGCTGGGAGGAGTGACACCGTGGGACCTCTCTACCTCGGCATCGACATCGGCAGCCTCTCTTGCGACGCCGTCGCCATAGACGCGAACGGCGAGACCGTCGCCTGGACCGTCGTCCCGACCGGCGCCCGCAACCACCTGGCCATCGCCCGCGCCCGAGAGGAGGTGCTGCGCGCTGCCGGCGCCGCCCCGGAGGACGTTGCCGCCCTCGTCGCCACCGGCTACGGCCGCGACCGCGTGGACGGCCGCCTGGCCTCGGTGACCGAGATCTCCTGCCACGCCCGCGGGATCTGCGCTCTCCTGCCAGGCACCGACGTGCTCGTCGACGTGGGCGGCCAGGACAGCAAGACCATCCGCATCGACTCGGGCGGCAACGTGGTCGACTTCGCGATGAACGACAAGTGCGCGGCGGGCACCGGCCGCTTCCTCGAGGCCATGTCCCGAGCTCTCGAGGTCGACATCGAGGAGCTCGGCAACCTCGACGAAGGCGCCAAGGGCGACCTGGTGCTCTCGAGCATGTGCACGGTCTTCGCCGAGAGCGAGGTGGTCTCGCTCATCGCCGAGGGCGAGCGGGTGCGCGAGATCGTCGCCGGCCTGCACCGCGCGATCGCGTCGCGCACGCGGGCCCTCGTGCGCCGCGTGGCTTCGGACGTGGGCGACCTGAAGGTCGCGATGTCGGGCGGGGTCGCCAGAAACCCGGGCGTGGTGCGAGCGCTCTCGGCCGCGCTGGGCAGGGAGATCCGCGTCCCACCCGAGCCGGACACGGTGGGCGCGCTGGGCGCGGCGTTGATCGCGCGCGAGAGGGCCTGAGGTCAGCTCCGGAGCGCCTCAGCGCATCACCACCTCGGCCGCCCTCTCCGGCAGCTGCGCAAGCTCAGGCACCACGCCCGCGATCGTGATCATCGCGACGACCGTGAACGCGAGCGCGAAGCCCACCTTGACCCGCTCCATCCACGGGCCGCTGCGCGGGACCTTCTTGAGCAGGCCGCTGAAGGTGCCGAGCACGACGAAGAGCAAGCCGAAGCCGCACCCGAAGACCATCATCAAGCCAAAAGCGGCCAGGGGATCGCCGAGCTGGGCGGCGTAGGCCAGGATGCCCACGAGCACCGGCCCGACGCAGGGAGCGGCGACGAGCGCCGAGACGAAGCCGCTGAAAGCCGCCAGCCCATAGCCGCGGGCTTTGCCTTCGTCGCGCCGCGAGGCCATCTCCTGCTGGCGGGTGGCGAGCTTCTGCTGCAGGGAGGCCGGGATCTGGATGGTGAAGAGGCCCAGCATCGACAGGGCGAGCACGAAGAAGACCGCCGCGACGGTGCCCACGACCCAGGGGTTCTGCATCGTGTCCTTGCCCACTGCGCTGTCGGTCACGGCCACTATCGAGCCCAAGGCCGCGTAGGTCACGACGAGGGCGCCGGTGAAGGTCAACGACAGGGTGAAGGCTCGCCCCCTGCTCGCCTTCCCAGAGCCGGCGACCGTGGTGCCGATCACCCCGAGCACGATGGGGATGAGGGGGTAGACGCAGGGCGTGAAGGAGGCGGCTACCCCGGCAAGGAAGACCAGGAGGAGGGCGAGCGCCAGGCCCCCCTCCTCGATCCACCCGGCCACCACGTTCTGCCCCGCCTTCATCTCCTCGACCCCCGCGATGCGCTCGAGGAAGGGGTCGGCGGCCTCGAAGTCCGTGAGGGTGAGACCTTCGTTGAGCTCCCCCTTGCTGGTGAAGAAGCCCACCCAGGGCAGGCCCTTGATGTTGAAACGCTCCCAGACCGCCTCGTTCGCGGCCTCATCCATGTCGAGCTTTACCCGCACGAAGTCGCCGAGGGCCTCCTTCACGCGCGGATCTGTGAAGGTCTCCTTGACGAGCCTTACGCAGGAGGCGCACCAGGTCGCCCAGCAGTCGACGATGACCGGCCTGCCCTCCGCCTTTCCGCGGGCGAGGCCGGCCTCGAGGTCGTGGCTCCAGGTCAGCTCATCACCGGCAGGCTTTGCGCTGCTCAAGTTGCCCGGCGCGCTGAGCAGAAACCCTATGCCCGCGGTGGCCACCACCAGGCCCAGCGTTCGGCGCAGGTGGTAGAGCCAGCGCCGCTCCAGCGGCGGCTCGGTGGACCAGAGCATTCCAAGGACAGAGCCGGCCGCCAGTAGGCACAGGCCGGCGACAATCAGAAACAGGGCAGACATAGACCTTGCTCGGTGCTCAGCGTGGACACGTCAGTTAGTCGGCAGACAGCTGCGGCGATGTACCGGAGGCCGGAGCCGCCGGTACTATTCCCGAAGAATACTGGGCCGGCTACTCGGCGCTGCCTCCCTGCCCGGATGGATCCAGGGGTGTCGGCTCACCGTGACCCACGTACTTGACCGACTCGTTGTAACGTCGGCGGCAGTCGCTCATGACCCGCGGAGCCAGCTGGGCTCTCTCGTCGTCGCTGCCGTTGAGCCAGACAAAGCACGGGTCGTCGACGTCGAAGATGATCATCTCGCCGGTGCCCTCGGGCTCGGGCTGTCCGCCCTCGGGGTCGTCGTCGTTCCGGCGCAGGAAGGGATCGGTCTCGAGTCCCTCGCTGGCCGAGTAGACCAGCGGGTTTCCAAATGACTGATAGCGGTCCGTCTCCGGAGCCTCTTCGGCGCTCTGCTCGGTGGGCAGAGGCTCCTCCCAGGTAGGATCGTAGTCGCACCCGGTAACCGCGAGCAGGCACGCGGCGAGCAAACTGAAGGCTAACCACATGGGCTTCGTAGTCCTCATGGTGTACCTCGCTTCAAGCCATAGTCTTTGATCTTCCGCGACAGCATCGGACGGGTCATGCCTAGAAGGCGTGCCGCCGCGGCGATGTTTCCTTCGGAGCGCTCGAGGGCCTTGGTGATCAGGTCCAGCTCGAGCTGTCGTTGGGCCCTCTTCAGAGAGAAGCCGGGCCCGGGCTCCAGCTCCACGAAGGCCGGCTTCTCGACCGGCTCGGGAGCCTTCGCCCCTCCCAGGTCCACGCCGAAACGCCGGACCATGGAGGCGGTGATGGTGTCGCCCTCGCAGAGGTGCACGAGGCGCTCGAGCACGTTCCTGAGCTCCCGGACGTTGCCGGGCCAGTCCTGTGCGGCGAGCACGCGCACGGCTGCGGGCTCCACCCTGACCTCCCGCTCGGGTCCCACGATGTCGCGCAGCAGGGAGCGGCAGAGGGCGGGGATGTCGCCCTTGCGCTCGCGCAGCGGCGGCAGCTCGAGGGAGAGGGAGGCCACGCGGTAGTAGAGGTCGAGGCGGAATCGACCTTCGGCGACGAGGGCCTTGAGGTCCCTGTTGGTCGCCACGATGACGCGCGCGTCCGAGCGCACGAGGCTCGTCCCGCCTACCCGGTGGAAGGTGCCGTCCTGGAGCACTCGGAGGAGGGCAGCCTGGGCGGCGGGAGAGATGTCGCCTATCTCGTCCAAGAAGAGGGTGCCCCCGCGGGCCACCTCGAACTTGCCGAGGCGTTTGCGATCCGCGCCCGTGAAGGCCCCGCGCTCGTGGCCGAAGAGCTCGGAGAGCAGCAGGGTGTCCGCCAAGGCGGCGGCGTTGACGCACACGAGGGGACCGCCGGCCCGTGGAGACCAGCGGTGGATCAGCTCGGCGACGAGCTCCTTCCCGGTGCCGCTCTGGCCCTCGATGAGCACGGGCGCGTCCGAGCAGGCGAAACGCTCGGCGACAGCGAGCGTCTCGAGGAGCGCCGGATCCTCGCCGACGAGCTTGCCCGTCGAGCGGCTCGGGCGGCGGCCTGGGGTCGCGAGCGGCGGCGTGCTCACTTCCGCGGCGTCACCGTCAGCGGCCGAAAGATCGAGCAGCCGGCGCCGCCACGGGTGCTCGAGGAAGGCTTCGCGCAGCCCCTCGGGCAGATCCTCGGCGAGCTCCTCCACCAGGGCTGCGGCCGCGCTCAGGTCCCGCTCTGCAGCCGCCCCGGCGCCGGAACGCGCGGAGGCCGCCGCTCTCAAGGTCCGCGCCTGCCAGCGCAGGGCAGCGTCACCGTCCGCGTCGGCCTCGATGACCAGCGCGTCCAGGATCTCGGTCGCGACAGCCGGCTCGGACTCGAGACGCTGCCACGCGTGGGCGAAGCGCCACGCCCGCTGTGTCTCGAGGCGGGCGCCCTCGGGCGGCTCGTCGAGCCGGGTGAGGCTCCGGCCGCGGGCGAGGGCGAGCAGAGCCTCGGCTATGCGCGCCTTCGCCGTGAGCTCGAGGCTGTCGCCGACGGACTCGGCGCCCGACAAGGAGTTTCGGCCCGAAACTCCCCGCGTAGGGGCGTTTCGCCTGCGAAACGCCCGCCCCGCAAACACGGAGGAGAGGTGTCCATCCGCGGCGTCGAGGAGCCCCTCGTGCAGGTGCAGCACGGCCAGGCGCAACGTGGCGTCGGCCGACAGCTCAGGCAGCCCTGCGGCGACGGCGGCCTCCCGCGCACGCAGGAGACCGGCCCGCGACGACTCCAGGTCCCCCATGGTTGCCCAGAGGTCGCAAAGGGCCAGCTCCGTGCGCAGGGAGCCGTGGAAAGCGGGCATCACGCAGAGGCGCGCCACGCTCTCGGCCAGCGCTTGTCGGGCTTCCTCGTAGCGACCGCCGAACTCCAAGGCGATTCCGAGGTTGCCGAGCGCGACCGATCCTTCGAGCTCGAGGCTCGCGTCGTCGAATACCGCAAGGCTCCGCTTGATGCCGTCAGCCGCCTCTCCGTAGCGGCCCGCGCCCAGCCTCGTGAGGGCGACGTTGTGCTGCAGCCTCGCCCTGTGAACCGCTCCGCCTTCGTCCCGGCCGGTGCGGTCGAGGAGCTCCGACGCCTCCTCGGTGCGCCGCAGCGCGAGCAGCGCGCGCGCACGCACCAGATCTGCGTCCGCCCCTGCGGCCCCCGCGAGGGCGCTCAGGGCTCCGGTGGGGTTGCCCGCGTCGTAGGCCGCTTCCGCTCTCAGGGCGGCGCCCAGCGCAGCCGGCAGCAGCCTCGCGTGCTGCACGAGGGCGCTGTTGAGCTGAATAGCCTGGGCGGCGATGCTCTCCCTCGCCAGCTCCGCGAGCGCGGGCGCGGCGCCCTCGAGCTCCTCGGTGGAGACGGGCGCGATGGCCTCGGCCGCCTCTTCTCTCCGCTCCTCGTCGAGGAGGGTGCGGCAGAGCTCGACGGCCGCCTCCGGGCTCTCGCTCGCCGCCCTCGCGAGGTCCGCGGCCTCGGAGTGGCGCCAAGCCGAGCGGAGGGTTCGCACGGCGTCGGGTACGAGGGCGCGCAGCTCCTCGTCGCCGCCGAGACGCTCCGGGTCGACACGCAAGAGGTCCAGGGCACATGAAGCTTCTCGGCCGAAGCGGAGCCGGCCGGCGAGGGCCGACACGAGCTGCTCCCGCGATCCCGCGCTGTGCGGGGGAGCGGGCAGACCGGAGAGGAGCTGCAGCCCGTCGCCTCCCTCGGTGGCGACGCCGGTGTTCAAGAGCCCCGCGGCCGCGCGATCCGCGTCGCCGCGGGGGAGCCCCAGCAAGGCGGCAAGCTCCACTCTGGCGACGGGCCGACCGAGGAGAGAGAGCACAGCCCATGCCCGGCGTGTGTGCTCCTCGGCGGCGCGCCACGCTACGTCGACGACGGCCGGAAGGTTGTGGGCGACGAAACGCAGGAGAGGGGGGGCCTCCGGCCCGGGCTCCAGCTCCACCCGTGGGAGCTCACCCGCCGCGTCCTCGGGCAGCAGGAAGAGCACTCTCCCTTTCGCTTGTCTGCGCCTCGACAAGAAAGCGCGCGGCCCCTCCGCGAGCCACGGAGCGGCCAGGCGCTCCGCCTCCTCCCTCGCGGCAGGGTGACCACGCAGATCCAGTACTACGAGCGCGCGCGTGTCGGAGACGAGGTGCAAGAGCACCCGCGACGCCAGCATGCGCAGCCCCGCCCTGCGCCGAGGCGCCACGCGGGCGTCGACGGGCAGGCCCCCCAGCCCACGCCCGAGCCTAACCGCAACTTGACGCAGCGCGTCGGGCGCGTCGCAGGGGAGGTCGGCCGCGGCTGCCAGCTCGCAGAGCCCCTCGAGCAGCGCGCCGGTCGTGCTCGCGGCGCTCGGACCGACCAGCCGGAGCCCCGACGCCTCCGCCTGAAGCCCCAATGATGGCAAGGGCTTACTCGCCGGACAGGGGATCACGGCGACGGGGACATCGTCCTGTCCCAGCCAGTGCTCCAACGCGATAGGCGCGCGGAGACCGGCCGTTTCTTGGGGAGCCGGGCGCATGGGGGCGATCAGACTAGCACCCGCGCGTCATGGAATCCAAGGGTTTTTGTGCGCGAGCCCCCTGCCCCTGCCCCTGGCTCCCCCAAGGCTCACGTGACGCCTCCTCCGTCACGTACTAGGGTGCGCCGCCCTCTCCTTCCCGACGCCCAGGTCGACAATGAGCGAAGAGCAGAAGCCGGACGGCGGCGCCGAGCCGGAGCAGCCCGTCGAGAAGCCGAAGTCGAAGCTCGGCCGCACCTACTGGATGCTGAACTGCATCGAGGCGATGGAGCGCCTGGCCTACTTCAGCATGCGGGCGGTCGTGCCCATCTACATCATGCAGGCCGACGACCCGGGCGGGCTCCACCTGACGGCCGCGCACAAGGGCACCATCTACGCCTGGTGGTTCGTCTTCCAGTCCATCCTGCCCATGTTCACCGGCGGCTACGCCGATCGCTACGGCTACAAGAAGATCATGGCCTTCTCGGTGGCCATGAACATGGCCGGCTACGTCATCATGGCCTTCGGCCGCGACTACTTCACCTTCTTCCTCGGCGTGATCGTGCTGGCCACCGGCACGGCCTTCTTCAAGCCGAGCATCCAGGGCTCGCTGGCGCAGAACCTGACCAAGGACATCTCGTCTCTCGGCTGGGGCATCTTCTACTGGGTGGTCAACATCGGCGGGCTCGCGGGACCGCTCATCGCCCGGGCGATCCTCGGACATCCGCACACCGTCGAAGACTGGCGCAACCTCTTCCTGGCCTCGGCGGGCTTCACCGCGATCAACTTCTTGTGGATGCTCACCTTCAAGGACGTGCCCTCGGGCGCATCCAAGACCGAGACCGCCGGTCAGGTGCTCAAGCGCACGCTGCGAAACATCCTGGAGCCGCGCCTCGTGGCCTGGCTCCTCATCATGGCCTGCTTCTGGCTCATGATGTACCAGCTCTGGGACCTGCACCCGAACTTCATCACGGACTGGGTCGACAGCTCCAACGTGGCCGGGCTGCTGGTGCAGCTGCCGAACCCCGACTACTGGGCGAGCTCGACACCGCGCGGTCTGCAGGTGCCCCAGGAGATCCTCCTGAGCGTCAACGCCGCCCTCATCGTGGCCATCATCATCCCGGTCTCCTGGCTCGTCCGGAAGATGCGCACCCTGTCGGCCATGCTCATCGGCATGACGATGGCGACCGGCGGCATCCTCGTGGCGGGGCTCACCGCCAACGGCTGGATGCTCATCGCGGGCATCGGCCTCTTCTCCCTGGGCGAGATGCTCACCGGCCCCAAGAAGAACGAGTACCTCGGCCTCATCGCACCGCCCGGCAAGAAGGGGCTCTACCTCGGCTACGTGAACATCCCCGTCGGGATCGGCGGCTTCATAGGATCGAAGATGGCCGGCCACATCTACGGCAACTACGGTGAGAAGGCCGTCCTGGCCCTGAAGTACCTCGCCACCGAGACCGCCGTGGGGGCCGGGAAGAAATGGGACGGCTCGATCGAGACCCTCGAGTCCACGATCGGTGTGTCGCGCACCGAGGCGTTCGCCCGGCTGCAGGAGGTGCTCGGCCTCGACGCCACCCAGGCCACGCAGCTCCTGTGGGACACCTACAACCCGCAGTACGCGGTCTGGCTCCCCTTCGCCGCCATCGGAGTGTTCGCCGTAATCGCCCTCGCCATCTTCGGCCAGCTCGCCAAGAGGTGGTCGGACATGAACGCGTAGGAGCTTGTTGCGGGTTGCGCCCGCAATCCGCGGACGCGACGCTCCGCCGGCGCACCGAAGGCCCAACGACCTTGACCTCGCCGCCCCGAGCCGGCACCGTTTGTCGCTCAAAGGCACGGGGGCGCGCCTATGAGCACTTGGACGCGAGGATTCACGGCGGCGCTGGTCTCGCTGGCGCTGCTGGCATGTGCCAGCGAGGAGGCGAGCACGTCGGTCGTGGCGCCGATCGACGCATACCCCGGGAGTGACGTCGCTCCGGTCCCGGACGAGGGCGGCCCGATACCGAACCAGCCCCCCAGGATCGCGGCGGCCTACCTGACGCCCACCGGAGCCAGGGTCGGCGAGCCCCTGACCTGCGAGGCGGCGGGAGTGCAGGACCCCGACGGAGACGAGGTCACGCTCGCCTACCGCTGGACCGCCAACGGCGAGGAGATCGCCGACGAGAGCGAGAAGCTGCTGGACACCTCGGGCCTGGAGCGCGGGGACTCGGTGCGCTGCACGGTCACACCCGGGGACGGCCAGGTCCAGGGCCAGCCCGAGACGAGCGCCCCCGTGGTGCTCGGGAACAGGCCGCCGACGGTGGTGAAGGCGGAGCTCGATCCCCCGGCGGGCAACCGGAGGACGGTGTTCGAGTGCACGGCCGTAGGCCTCGAGGACCCCGACGGCGACCCGGCCCTCGGGATCTACGAGTGGCTGGCGAACGGAGAGATCATCGAGGGTGCAGGTGGGGCGAGCTTCCTGGCCGGGGACCTCGAGGCCGGGGACGTCCTCGCCTGCAGGGTCACCCCATTCGACGGGGAGCTGACCGGGACGCCGGTGACGAGCGTCGGCGCGCTGATCTCGAACAGCCCGCCGGTGGTTCGCTCGGTGCTGGTGCAGGGCAGCGACCCGGGCGCGCTGCGCTGTGTGGCCTACGACGTCGAGGACCCCGACGGGGACAGCGTCGAGCTGTCGGTGGCGTGGTACGTCGACGACGAGATCATCGAGGACGCGCAAGGCGAGCAGTACGACGCGAGCGGGCTCGCCCGGGGCAGCGAGCTGAGCTGCTCGGTCACGCCGAGGGACGCGGAGAGTGAGGGGAGCACGACCTACTCCAAGAACGCCTTCACCGCTCCAAACCACCCGCCGGGCAAGCCGGGCGTCAGGATCACGCCCTCGGACCCGGAGGGGGGAGCGCCCCTCGTGTGCACCGTCGAGGAGCCCTCGGTGGACCCGGATGGGGACGAGGTCGGCTACCGCACGATGTGGCAGCTGCGCACCGTCGACGGCGAGCTGCCGGCGGAGCCCAAGACGGCCGAGGGCGAGGAGCTGCCCGCGGGCACGACCAGGGCCGGCGAGACCTGGTCTTGCGTGGTGACGCCCAACGACGGCGAGAGCGACGGACCCGAAGGCTTCGACACCGTCACGATCCTCGGCCCGCGCTGCCTCACCGAGGAGGACTACACCAAGACGATCTGGCCCACCGGCGCGCCCGCGCCGGAGTGCGAGAACGCCTTCGACACGGTCTTGCCACAGGTGGGCGAGGGAGCCGTCAACTGGTTCAACTACGGAGGCTGCGGGAGCTGGAAGGAGTTCCCCGTGCAGCCCGGGAGGAAGTACCTGCTGGCCGCATACGGGGACAGCTGCGGCGGCTGCGTGCTCTGGCACATCTCCTACGACATCATGGAGGACCTCGGGAACGGCATGGAGACCGTGGAGACCCACGATCCAGAGCCGGACGAGAGAGGGATGCGCTACTCGACTTACTACGTTCCCCAGACGAGCCTGATGAGGATCTCGACCTCCACGGGGTTCTACCTGCGCGTCAAGGCCTGCCCGGGAGAGTAGATCCCGGAGCCAGGACGGAATACGCTTGCCCCGCAGCCCAGGAGCGCTTCATGAAGAAGGTCGAGGCGATCATCAAGCCTTTCAAGCTCGACGAGGTGAAAGAGGCGCTCGACACCCTCGGCATCCACGGCATGACGGTGTCCGAGGTGAAAGGCTTCGGCAGGACCGGGGGCAAGCGGGAGATCTACAGGGGCGCCGAGTATGTCGTGGACTTCGTGCCCAAGGTGAAGCTCGAGGTCGTGGTGCGGGCGGAGCAGACCCTGCCGGTGGTCGAGGCTATCCGCCTCTCGGCCCACACGGGCAAGGTCGGCGACGGCAAGATCTTCGTCTACGACCTCGAGGAGGTGGTCAGGATCAGGACCGGGGAGACGGGGCCGGACGCGGTATAGGGGCTCACCCCTCCGTGTCGCGGTAGCGCACCCTGATCGCGTCGAACTCCTTGTGGAGCTCGAAGTAGAGGTCGACGAGGTCGGGGTCGAAGTGCTTGCCCCGCTCCTTGCTGATGATCTTCTCGGTCTGCTCGACGGAGAAGGCCGGCTTGTAACAACGCCGCGTCGTCAGGGCGTCGTAGACGTCGGCGAGGGCCACGATGCGAGCCTCGACCGGGATGTCGGTGCCCGACAGCCCCACCGGGTAGCCGGCGCCGCTCCACTTCTCGTGGTGGTAGCGGGCGATGTTCTTGGCGATGGGATCGGCGTGGGCGAGCTTCAGGAGCTCGTAGCCGATCTCGCTGTGCCGCTTCATCTCCTCCCACTCTTCCGGAGTGAGCGGCCCCTCCTTCTTCAAGATGTCGTCGCGGATGCCGACCTTGCCCACGTCGTGCAAGGAGGAGTAGCGGCGGACCTTCTGGACCATCTCGCCGTCGAGGTTGCAGCCTTCGGCGAGCATCCGCCAGAACTCGCAGACCCGGATGATGTGCTTGCCCGTGTCGTTGTCGTTGAGCTCGTTGACGCGCTCGAGGGAGGACACGAGGCCGATGGTGATGTCGTTGAGCTCTCGGGTGCGCTCGGCGACGAGGCGCTCGAGGTGCACACGCTCCTCGCCCAGCAGGCGGTTCTGGTCCTCCATGCGATCGTGGAGGGCCTTGATGCGCAGCAGGGAGCGCACCCTCGCCTTGAGCTCCAGGGGGTGGAAGGGCTTGTGCAGGAAGTCGTCGGCGCCGCGCTCGAGGCCCCTGACCTTGTCCTCCACGGCGCTCAGGGCCGTGACGAGGATCACGGGCACGAAGTGCAGACGCTCGTGGCTCTTGACGTAGTGGCAGAGGTCCAGGCCGTTGAGGCGCGGCATCACGATGTCGCTGATGACCAGGTCCGGGCTGGCGCCCGCCTCGATGGCCTCCACCGCCTCGACCCCGTCGGCGAAGACGTCGAGGTTGTAGCCCTGGTCCCTGACCGCCCGCTCCATCAGGATGCGGTTCGGCTTCTCGTCGTCGACGACGAAGACCAGGGGGGTCCGCTCCTTGCCCGGCTCCGAGAAGGGACGGGCAGCGTCTGGCTGGGCTGGGTCTTCCATCAGGGAATCCTCAAGGTGGGCAAGGACCCACCGCGGATGCGTGGCGAGGTAGCTTCTCAATAAGTCCGGGCAGAAATGGGGATTGGCTCGCGCCAAGGCGCCAAGAC
>CAZQPP010000087.1:0-19985 GCA_964594295.1 uncultured Myxococcales bacterium
CGTCGGCCGTGCCGGGATCTGCAGCTCCGCCTTCGTCGGGCGTGCCCTCGTCGACCGTGCCGGGATCTGCGCCCCCGCCCTCGTCGGGCGTGCCCTCGTCCGGCCTGCCCTCGTCAACCGGGCCGCCCTCGTCCGAGGCACCCTCGTCTGCCACAGCTCCCCCTTCGTCAGACGTGCCGCCCTCGTCGCCGGCTCCCGCGTCGGACGCCGCCCCCGAGTCCTCGTCCGCTCCCCCGTTTGGCGTCTCGCACACCCCGAGCGCCTCTCCCGGCTCCTTGCGGCAGCGCACCCACGGCCCACAGTCCTCGTCGGTGGTGCACACGAAGGTCTCCTTCTCGAGACCGAGGTCCTCCTTGCAGGCAGCGCTCGGCAGAGTCAGGAGCAGGGCAAGAAAAAGCAGAGGCTCAACTACGTGTAGCTTTCGCATGGGACGTCGCTGACAGGGTTCGCGGGAGAGCGCACATGCCCCCCGACGATCCATCGGTCGCGCGCCCGCGTACTGTAGGGTCAGTCCTGCGGCTCCAACCGCAGGTAGAGCCCCTCGACCTGGTCCCGAAGGGCGAAGAAGAGCGTCAGGATCGAGCTCTTCTGGCTCTTGTGAACCTTCGCCACGCGGGCAGCGATGTCTATGCAGCTCTCCTCGCCGCAGCTCGTCCCGAGGTCCCAGACCTCGGTGGGCTCGGCCGCATCCTGGCCGATGACCGAGGCAACTATCTCGTAGCGGTTCAACACGCGCACCACCACCGGAGCGCGCTCACCGATCTCGCTCCGCCGGGCTATGGCCTCGTCCAGGAGATGGGCGGCCACCCGGTGCTCGACGTGGCCCGTGAAGCCGTGGTCGCGGTCGAAGGAGAAGACCAGGTCAGGCCGCACGCGTTCGAGCACCTCCTCGACCCAGCCGACCGGGTCACCTTCGGCCTCCCAGGCCTCGCGGATCGCGGGCAGGCTCTCGGGGTCCATGGCCGTATCGCCGTCGTGGTTGGTGAAGCTCCCCTGATCCAGCCCGGCGCCGTAGCCGGCCGCCGCCTCCTCCATCTCGGCCGCGCGAACCGTCGCGACATCGGGGAGACACCCGTCGGACAAGGCACATCGCCCGGCCTCGCCGCGTGTCAGCACCGCGAGGTGACACGCCAGCCCCTTCTCCAGGCAGGCGTATGCCAGCAGGGCCCCGGGGATGGTCTCGTCGTCGGGGTGCGCGGTGACCGCGAGCACGCGCCCCCCGGGGACCAGGAGATCCTCGAAACGCGGAGGCTCCGGCGGGCCGCGGTCCGGGGCTGGTGTCGTGTCCTCAGCTGCTGTGTCCGGCGAAGACGCCGCGACATCAGCGCCCGCGTCTCCCTCCGCGGCGGGCGACGGCACGTCGGGAGAGTCGGAGCTACCGGCGGTGCAGCTGAGAAGGAGGGTGGCCGACGCCGCGGCGAGGAGCCTCCGGAGCGGGGCCGGGGTCCGGCGTGACACGTTACTCCAGCACGTGGATGTTGCGCTCGGCGCACATCTCCTTGAGCACGTCCGGCCACACCGTGACGCTCACCTCGCCGAGGTGCGCCGTACGGAGGAGGTACATGCAGGTGCGCGCCTGACCGATGCCGCCTCCGATGCTCAGCGGCACCTGGCCGTTGATGATGGCCCGGTGGTAGGGCAGGTCCAGGAAGTCGAGCTGGTTCGTGATCCGGAGCTGCTCTCTGAGGGTCTCCGGGTTCACGCGGATGCCCATGGAGCTCAGCTCGTGCCGCCTGCGGGTGATTGGGTTCCAGACCAGGATGTCGCCGTTGAGCCCGTGCATCGGGCGCCCGTCCCTGGAGGTCGTGGGGGTGACCCAGTCGTCGTAGTCGGCGGCGCGCATCTCGTGGGGGTAGCCGTCGTCGAGGGTCCAGCCGATGCCGTAGATGAAGACCGCCGGATAGTCCTGGAGGATGGCCGTCTCGCGCTTCTTCCGCGGCAGGTCCGGGTAGCGCTCGAGGATCTCCTCGGCGTGCAGGAAGGTGAGCTCGTCCGGGATCTCCTTGAAACGATCGCTGCGCAGCTTCGGGAAACGCTCCAGGAGGAGCTGCTCGGTCTCCTTGATGACCTTCCAGAGCTTCTTCACCGTGGCGGTGAGGTAGTCGAGGTTGCGCTCCTCCTCGGTGATGACCTGCTCCCAGTCCCACTGGTCCACGTAGGAGCTGTGATCATGGTCCAGGAAGTAGTCCTTGCGCACGGCGCGCATGTCCGTGACGAGGCCCTCGCCGACGTCCATGCCGAACTGGGCCAGCGCCATCCGCTTCCACTTGGTCGCAGCCTGCACGACCTCGGCGTCGATGGGGTTCTTCCCGTAGTCGTTGGAGATGTGAAAGCCGACGGGGGTGCGTGAGCCGTCGCGGTCGAGGTAGTCGTTCACCCCGCTGCGTGTGTCCACGATGAGCGGGCACTCGACGCGGATGAGGTTCAGCTCGCGGCAGAGCCCATCCTCGATGGCTCTTTTTGCGGCCGTGATGGCCTGCTGCATCTCCTTGCGGTCGAGGAGAGCGCCGTAGTCGGTCGGCAGCACGCCGGCCAGCTCCTCGTAGTTTCCGATCCCCGGTCCGGCCAGATCCGCGGTCTTGTCGCTCATCCTCGTCTCCTTGTCTGTCCCCACGTCCTGAAGCGCATGGATGTTGCCCGAACCGGGCCTCGCAGGCAAGCAGGTTTGCCCTCGGCTCGGGCGCATGGGATGCTGCCTCAAGTGTCGGCCCGGCGCGCCGATTACCCTGGTGTGTCACCTGCCGCGCACCTGCGCGTGTGGTGTCGCATGCGCTCAGACGACTCATGCCCAGCAGCCACCAACGCTACCAGAACACGATCCCCTCGGGGTCGACCTCCGGGAAGAGCGGCGCCACGCGTTGCCCGCAGTGTGGCACCATGGTGGCCCCGACCCACACCAACTGTCCGGGTTGCTTCGGCAGGGTCGTGCACCGCACGACGACGACTCAGGCTCCGCCGCCGACCCAGGCAGAGCCGAGGGGACCCAACGGCTCCTCCCGCCCGGCGCGGCTCGCGCGTGACTCGCGCACAAGGACCGCCGCCCACCCGCACGGCAAGCCGAGTCAGCGCCCCACCCCCAGGCCCACACCGCCTCCCGAGGACGAGTTCGACCTCAATCTCGAAGACGGCATGGAGGCGACCGCGGCGCGGCTGCCCGCCTACGAGGCGACGCCGCCCGGGGAGCGGACCCTCGTCCGGGCGCCCGCGATGGAAGGCGACCGCGGGCAACGCAGCGAGGGCACCAAGCGCCACGTGCTCAGGACGGGGCCGATCAAGGCGGCCGGCCGCAAGTCGCGCCAGAGCATCCCGACCCCGAGGCCCGCCACCGAGCCCTCCGCAGAGATCGCCCTCGACGACGAGGACACCGGCGACCACAAGCCGCCGGACCCCTCCCAGGTGCACGTCACCTTGTACCCGGTGCCGCCCGCACCTCCGCTCGACGTCGAGGAGCTGCTCGCGGAGGCCGACCAGTGGATCTCCCGCCCCAAGCTGGTCGCCCGGGCGCTGCAGAAGCTGAAGGGCGCGCCGGTCTTCGTCGAGGTGCAGCGCGCGCTGACCACCGAGCTCGACCACCAGTCCCGCCTTCAGGACTTCTTCGACAAGATCTACCGGGCCCTGACCGATGCCTGGATCAGAGCGGGCGCTCCCCGACACCTCGGCGGCATCGAAGGGGTGAGCCCGGAGAGCGGAGAGGAGAAGGCGCACAACGACCGCAAGCTCAGAGCGCTCGAGGAGGAGCGCCTGATGCTCAAGATCGGGACCGAGAAACGCACGCGGGCGCTGCAGCGGCAGATCCAGGCCCTCGACAACCGCATCGGCGAGTCGGTGCAGGAGCTCGAGCTGGTGGAAGACGCCCTCGCGCGGTGTGAGCGCGACGGCTCCACCGTGCTCGACGACCTCCGCGACCAGCTCCCCGAGCGCCTCTGCACCTGGATGCGTCAGGCCCCGCAGATCGGTGTGCGCACCGCCCTGCGCCAGCGCCGGATGCACATCCGCAAGACCATGGAGCGCCTGCGCACGCGCAAGACCGAGGCCGACGCCCTCGTGCACCGCCAGCGCGACGCGGCCCAGAGGAAGGTCGTCAACCTCGAGGCGAAGATCGATCGCATGCGGGTGGAGCGAGCGCGCCGGGAGCGCACGGTCTCCAAGCACATGGTGCAGATCGGCCACAGCCTGGCCCCGAACGCACGCGCCTTCGCCAACGGGAGGTTGGTGCTGCAGGCCCTGAACGACGCGCGCCAGCTCCAGATGGAGAGCCGCGGCCGCTCCTCGCGTCTCGAGGAGGTCGTGGCGCAGCTCGGCGAGCGGCTCAGCGTCGCTGACCTCGAAGAGCTCGGCGAGGCTCCGGACACGGTCTTGTCGGGGGCCTGACCCTACGCGTCCTGTTACTCGTACTCGTACGTACTCGTGCGCGTGCGCGTGCACATCCTTCGTCCCCCTCCTCGCTCACAAACGGGCGAAGCGCAAACCCCGAGCTCGGTCGACAAAGGCATCGTCTCTAAACCGGAGAGAACGATGTCCTCTGTCGCCGCCCGATCCGCCGTCGCGTGTCTTTGCCTCGTCCACCTGGCCTGCTCGCCGGTTCGGCCCGCCGTGCCTGGAGGCGAGTGGGGCCCCTCCGCGGCGGTGCCTTCGCCCCCGACACACTCCGAGCCCGAGCAACCGAGCGCCGGCGGCCCGCCGCTCGCGAGCACGCGGGCCTACCAGGCCCAGGCCCGAGAGGACGCGACGACCGCGCTCTCCGACACGACAGCCGCGCTATCGGCGAGGCTTCGCGCGGCCACGGACTTCCCGCACCAGATCGTGTCCGTCTACCTGCGCCACCTGACGGGCGGGAGCGACGCCATTCAACGAGGAGACCTCGTCTTGGAGCTCTGCCGCGACCGGCGCTGCGGCGATGTGGCCGCCCGCTCCGTCGTCAGACAAGGCACCCTGCTCGGCGCCGAGAGCGCTCAGGAGGTCTCGGCCGAGGGGCTCCCGGCGGGGACGTGGTTTGCCCGCTTCGGCCTCGACACGAAGCTCAGCCGTGACGGGGCGGGGACCTACGGCCTCGACGGCGGCTTCGGCCCATTCGACGTCCTGCAACAAGCCGACGCGACGGCGCGCCCTGCGCCCGGGGAGAACCCGGCGGCCGGGACCGTGGAGGTAACCCTGAGGGGCGGCGCGCGAGTCGACCTCGGCGAGATCGTGCTCGGGAGCATCGTCTTCGAGGAGCTGGCGCGGCCCCCGGCTCCCGAAGAAGGCTGGCTCCTCGCCGCCTCCAGCGGAGATGACTCCCATCGCAACCTCCTCCGGAGAGTGGCTCTCTCCTCCTTCGAGGTGGACCGGGTCTACGAGCTCTTCGTCCGCGGGGAGGAGAGCGCCTTCCGCGGCGACATCTGCGGCCTGCTCCCAGCCCACGACGGCCTGGTCTACGTCATCGCCTCCCGCCCCGACGGCGCCTACGTCTCGGCCTTCGACACCACGTCGATGAGCTTCCTCCCGTCCGAAGCGGTGCACATCCCGCACCCGTCGGCGAAGAGCGGGGCCAGGCTCGAACCCGAGATGGTGCCCTGGCCCTGCCGAGGCGCGGTGGTGGACATGGACGGCAGGCGTTTCCTCTACCTGGTCTCCTTCAAGGAGTCCGGCTCCCGCATGAGTTCCTCCCCCTACCCGCTGGTCGCCGTGGAGGTCACCGGCATGTCGGGCCCCGGCGAGTCCGGCCTCGTCGCCGCGTACGACGCAGGCGTGATGCCCTTCTTCGACAGCTCCCGTGTGCTTCGGGGCGCGGCCAGCGACGGCACCTCCTTGTTCCTCCTCGAGCCGTCCTGGTCGAAGCTCACGAGCCGGACTCTGGTCTGGGCCCTGGCCCTGTTCCCCGACGGCACCGTGTCGGAGCCCTATCTCTCGTTCGAGGCGGGCCATGCCGAGGACACGTGCGGATCCGGCACCCACCGGCCGCCCGCCATGGCGGTGGTGCCCTGGGGCGGGAGCGAGCACCTCGTCGTCGGCAGCGACGAAGGCCTGCAGGTCTTCGACACCCGCGGCGACCACGTGTCCTCCCTGGACCTCGGGAGCTACGGCTCTATGTTCGCTTCGCTCGCGCTGTCGCCCGACCGGAGCCGCCTCTACGCCCTACCCGCCTGCAGGTCGGGGGCCTCGACGGCGTCGCTCAAGCTCGGCATGGGGCCCGCGCGGGCCACCCTCGCTCGCCACGCGGTCGCGGTCGTCGATCTCGACTCCGACCCGAGCGACCCGGCGCTCCTGCTCGAGGATCGGGACCTCGACAAAGACGGCGAGGCCGACGGAGGCATCGATCTCGAGTACCTGCAGCTCAAGGGCCGCATCCTCCGCTGGTGCCCCGACTGCAGCGGAGCGCTCCCGCCCACGACCTACACCGGCCCCGAGATCGTCGCCGGCACGCGCTCGCTCTTCGTGCGCGGCAGCGACACCCGGAGCGACGGGCAGAACGCCTCCGGGCTGGGGCAGTCGGGGGATCTCGGAGTGCTCGACATCGAGAGCGGGCACGGCGCCGTCATCCGGAGCACCAAGCCCTGGCTCGACGGCCCGGACGCCCGCTGGGGCTACGACCTGGATACCGCTTCTCCCGGCCGGGCACCCTCGGACGACGTGGCGGTGTCGGCGTTGGTCTTCGTGCCAGGCTGGTGATCGTCACCCCTGACCCGTGGCTCTCGCGCTACCCGGTGCGGACCCTCTGGTAAGGCTCAGCGGATCGAGCCCGGCGTCGACGGACCGGCCGGGCCCTTCACCGGCGCCGGAGCGCGCGGGCTCTCCGCGGCTCCAGGATCGACTGGGAGCTTCACTTCCCTGTAGACCTGGCCGCCTGGCTCCAAGCTTATCTCGACCCTCACCGGCTTGTGCCCTCGCGCCCGCACCTCCAAGACCTCCGTCTTCCCGGTGGAGCCGACGTCCATGTCGCAGGGGGTCTTGCACAGCGGCTGTCCGCCACGCAGCACCTGGGCGCGCGGCGGTGTCGAGCGCAGGCTGAGGTAGGTCGTCGACGGTGGGGGGCGGAGGGCTTCTCCTCAGCGGGCTCCTCCGCCTCCGCCTCGGCCGCGCCCGCTGGCTCCGCGGTCGCCTCCGCCGTGCTCACGGGCGGCTCTTTCCCGGGCAGGTCCTTCGAGGGTTGCTCCTTCGAGGGCTCGGCCGTGGAGGCCGCGGGCTCGGGAGATTGCGGCTGGGCGTCTTCGCCGCGACTGCCGAGGGCGAGGAAGAGCCCCAGCACGCTGAGCCCGACGACCGCCGACATCACCAGAGCCCAGAGGGGTGGTGCGGTGCTCGTCGGAGCTGCTGCTCCCGACGAGGAAGCGCTCGCCGAGGGGTCCGCCGCGGCGCCGGCGACGGCCTTGCCGAGCCTCAGCACTGGCAGGGTCGGCGCGGCCTCCGCGGTGGGTTGGCTGCTGGTGAGGTCGTCGAGGGCGTTGATGACCTCCACGGCGGAGCCCGGCCTCTGGGCCGGATCTTTGGCCAGCAGCGCTGCGACGAGATCGGCCAACGCCGGCGGGAGATCCATCGCCGCAAAGTCCCTGATATCGGGGACCGCCTCGTGCAGGTGCATCCAGTTGAGCGGGATCGCCTGGGGCACGTGGGAGTCCTTGGGCACGAAGGGCGGCCGGCCCGCGATCATCTCGAAGAGCACGCAGCCGACCGCGTAGAGGTCGGTGTGGCTCCCTACGCCCTTGTTCATCCACTGCTCGGGGGCCATGTACTTGGGCGTGCCGATGGCTCCCTGGGTGCCCGCGCCCGCGCCTTCGAGGGAGCGCGCCAGGCCGAAGTCCAAGACCTTCACGAAGTCGGGCTGCCCCGGCTGGTCGGTGACGACGATGTTCTTGGGCTTGATGTCGCGGTGGACTATGCGGCGCTCGTGATCGTGGGCCTCGCCAACCGACGCGAGGACCTGCCGGGCGATGTGGACCGCGCGACGCCAGGGCAGCGGGGCCTCGGCCGAGATGATGTCGTCGAGAGGTCGCCCGTAGAGGTACTCCATGACCAGGAAGAGCAGGCCCTCGTGCACGCCGAAGTCGTTGACCCGCACGGTGTTGGGGTGTCGCAGCGCGGCGGCGTTCTGGGCCTCGAGGTGGAAACGCCTCACGGCTTCTCGCCGGTTGTCGCCCTGGGCGCGCAGGATCTTGATGGCTACGTCGCCCCCGGTCTCCTTGTGTGTGCCGCGGTAGACCGCACCGTAGCCGCCGCTGCCGATGCGCTCTGCGAGCACGTAGCGGTCGGCGATGGTCTGGCCGACGAGGGGATCGTGGGGCACGAACACGGCCTCGTCCACCGTGCCCCTGCCGTCCCTGGGGCAGCTAAGCTCATCCGTCTTGTTCCCACACTCGGGGCAGACCCGCATGGCCAGCGCTCGTTCCTTGCCTGCCGGAGCGTAGCCCGCCCCACTGTTGCGAGGCAAGCGAAGCCTCCTCTCAGCGGGGCAGGCGTTTCGTACCGGAAACGCCACTGCCGCGGGGCGTTTCCCGAGCGAAACGCCCTCTCTGGAAAGCCGCGCGCGCGTTTGCTATTTTTTCGCGCCGGTCGCGTGCAAACCCCTTCCGCGGAGAAGCCCATGGGTCGACTCCCTGCTGTCGCTGTGGTGTCCCTCGCCTTGCTCTCTTGCTCGGGCAGCTCGGGAGACGGGAAGCCGAGCCTCGGCATAGTGGGAGACGGACTCACCGACAGCGGAGGCGGGGGCGGGGCCGACGCCGCGGCAGCCGGCGGCAACGACGGGCGCTCGGGCGGACATGACCTCCGATGGACCGACCGCCCAGGAGCGCAGCCGGGCACGGAGGATTCTGCACACATCCCCGAAAAGGCTCCAGGCCAGCTCGGCGATCCCTGCCACGAGAACTCGGACTGCGTCAGCGGTTTCTGCATCGAGGGGCACGACGGCTTCATCTGCACGCGCACCTGCATAGACGACTGCCCGGAGGGATACGCGTGCAAGGGAGTGGCGAACGCGGCGCCCGACCCGGTCTTCGTCTGCGTCCCGGACACCATGCGCCTGTGCCAGCCCTGTCGCGAGCACTTCCAGTGCAACGACGGCCTCTGCCTCGATATCGCCGGCGGGATGCACTGCACCCTCTGGTGCGACGAGGAGTCTCCCTGCACGGAGGGCTTCGTGTGTGTGGAGGTGGACGCTCCCGAAGAGCTGCCGCGCGGCGTCGAGGGGCCGACCCTCTCCGTCTGTGCTCCCAGCAACGACGCCTGTGACTGCAGGCCGCGCCACGAGGGGGACAAGCGGCCCTGCACCAAGACGACCGCGGCGGGGACCTGCCGGGGGCTGGAGATCTGCGATCCGGCGGTCGGGTGGACCGGGTGCGACGCCCTGGAGGCTGAAGACGAGACCTGCAACGGCCTCGACGACGACTGCGACGGCATCGCCGACGACGGCCTCGAGGCCGCGCGCCCCTGCGCGGCCGAGAACGAGCACGGGCGCTGCGAAGGGGAGGAGGTCTGCCTGGGCTCGGCCGGGTGGGTGTGCGGGGCCGCGGAGCCGGCCCCGGAGACCTGCGACTTCTTGGACGAGGACTGTGACGGCGAGACCGACGAGGACTTCCGCACCGGAGCTCGCTACGACCGATACGAGCACTGCGGGAGCTGCGATACGAGCTGTGACGCCGCGATCCCCAACGCCTCGGAACTCTCCTGCGACGCCACGCTGGAGGTCCCGGTCTGCACGGTGCAGAGCTGTGACGCCGGCTTCTATCGCGCGAACGACTTCCTCTGCCTGCCGGCCGGCCAGACCCACTGCCGCCCCTGCACCGGCGACGAGCAGTGCGCAGGAGGCCGTTGCCTGGAGCTGGCTGGCGGCCGTTACTGCACGAGCGCCTGCACAGGCGAGGACGAGTGTCCGGAGGGCTTCGCCTGCGAGGCCCTCGAGGAGGATGAGGCTGCCGGTGACGAGGTGCGGTACTGCGCTCCGAAGAACGGCACCTGCGACTGCACCCTGACGAACCCGGGCGCCGTTCGGCCCTGCTCGGTGGAGACCGATCTCGGCACCTGCCTCGGCCTCGAGCGATGCGAGCCGGAGCAAGGCTGGGTCGAGTGCAGCGCGTCTGAGGCGCAGGAGGAGGAGTGCAACGGGGCAGATGACGACTGCGACGGCCTAGTGGACGAGGACCTGCCCGAGAGCCAGCCCTGTACCCGGGACAACGAGCACGGCAGCTGCGCCGGCGTCGCGCGCTGCAGCGGCACCCTCGGCTGGGTCTGCGCCGCCCCCGAGCCTGCACCGGAGACCTGTAACCTGCTCGACGACAACTGCGACGGAGAGGTCGACGAAGGGTTCACCGACGAGCAGGGGCGCTACTCTTCGCAGCACAATTGCGGAGCCTGCGGGCTGTCCTGCGTCGGCTCGATCGCACACGGCGAGGGACGCTGCGATGGGGAGCGGGAGCCTCCGGCCTGCGTCGTCGAGGAGTGCGAGCCCGGCTACTACGCCGCCTCCGCGTTCGTGTGCGCTCCCGAGCAGGAGACCTTCTGCCAGCCATGCCTCGGCGACGACCACTGCGGCGGCGGGGTCTGCGTCGGGCTCGGCTCCGAGCGCTTCTGCACGCGAAGGTGCGCCGGTGACGAGGACTGCCCACAGAGCACCAACTGTGTGGAGCTGGACGGCGCGGGGGAGGGCGTCTGCCTCCCGGCGAGCGGCACCTGCTCGTGCGTCGAGGCGATGCGGGACGTGGAGCGCGCCTGCCAGCGAGCGAACGAGCACGGGAGCTGCCTCGGGCTGGAGCGTTGCGACCCGGAGCAGGGCTGGGTCGAGTGCTCGGCCTCCGAGCCCGCCGTGGAGATCTGCAACGGGGTCGACGACGACTGCGACGGCATGCCCGACGACGGCATCGCCGCCTCCCGCCCGTGCGCCGTGGAGAACGACCTCGGGCGCTGCGAAGGAGAGGAGGTCTGCCTGGGCTCTGCCGGGTGGGTGTGTGGAGCCGCCGAGCCCGCCGAGGAGACCTGCGACTTCAAGGACGAGGACTGCGACGGGCAGACAGACGAGGACTTCCGCGGTGAGGGCCGCTACGACCGATACGAGCACTGCGGGACCTGCAACAAGAGCTGTGAAGGCGCGATCCCGAACGCGGCGGAGACCATCTGCACAGCCACCTTCGAGGTGCCCGCCTGCACCGTGGTCAGGTGCAAGCCCGGGTTCTTCCGCGCCAACGACTTCCTCTGCCTGCCCGCGGGGCAGTCTCTCTGCCGCCCCTGCACCGGAGACGAGCAGTGCGCCGGCGGGCTCTGCCTCGAGCTGGCCGGCGGCCTGCACTGCACGAGCGCCTGCAGCGGAGACGATGAGTGCCCCGACGGCTTCGAGTGCGGGGAGCTGCAGGGCCCGGGCGGCTCGGGTGACGCGAGCTCGATCTGCCTCCCCGGCAACGGTACGTGCGACTGTAGCTCGGCCAACGCGGACGGCTTCCGACCGTGCTCGCTCCAGAACGGCTTCGGCACCTGCCTCGGCCTCGAGCGCTGCGACCCCCTGCTGGGCTGGGTCGACTGCGACGCCGGGGAAGCCGAAACGGAGGTGTGCAACGGCGTGGACGACGACTGCGACGGGCTCATCGACGAGGACCTGCCCGAGACCCGACCCTGCGAGAGGGACAACGATCACGGGAGCTGCCCCGGCGTGGAGCGTTGCGGCGGGTCGCTGGGGTGGATGTGCAGCGCCCCGGAGCCGGCGGCCGAGGTGTGCAACCTCCTAGACGACAACTGCGACGGCAACGTCGACGAGGGCTTCACCGACGACCGCGGGCGCTACGCCACCGACCAGAACTGCGGCTCCTGCGGGCTCTCGTGCGCGGGAGCCGTCGCAAACGGGGCGGCGCGCTGCGACGCCGACCGGGAGCTGCCGGCCTGCGTAGTCGAAAGCTGCGACCCAGGCTACTACGCAGCCTCGCCCTTCGTGTGCTCACCCGAGCAGGACTCCTTCTGCCAGCTCTGCCTCATAGACGCCCACTGCGGTGGCGGCGTCTGCGTCGAGGTCGGCGCCGATCGTTTCTGCACCCGTGGCTGCGAAACGGACGATGACTGTCCCGCGAGCACCAGCTGCGGCGAGGTGGAGGCCGGCGGCGCCAGGGTCTGCCTCCCGGCCAGCGGAACCTGCACCTGCGTGGAGGCCCGGCGAGACGACGAGAGGGCCTGCCAGCAGCAGAACGACCACGGGACCTGCCTCGGGTTCGAGACCTGTGACCCACGGCAGGGTTGGGTCGGCTGCGACGCGGCCACCCCCGCGGTAGAGGTCTGCAACGGCAAGGACGACGACTGCGACGGCAGCGTCGACGACGGCCACCCCGCCGCCGCGCCAAGCCACAACACCAACGAGCCCGGGAGCAGCCCGGGCCCCAAGGCCTGCTTCGGCACCCTCGGGCACGTCTGCGCGGCCCCCGACCCGGCCCCTGAGACCTGCAACTTCATCGACGACAACTGCGACGGGCAGACCGACGAGACCTACACCGACGAGACGGGCCGCTACGTCGACGACGAGAACTGCGGGACCTGCGATCGCAGCTGTGCCCGCGAGATCCCGTCGGCAAAGAGGGCCGCCTGCGATCCCGATCGTGACCCACCGCGCTGCGTGGTCGCGGAGTGCCACACCGGCTTCTTCAAGCTCAACGACTTCCAGTGCATGCCCGAGTCCGCCGGCCTCTGCGACCCCTGCATCGTGGACACCAACTGCGCCTTCGATGGAGCGAAGTGCCTCGACCTGCCCGACGGAAAGGCCTGCGGCATCCCCTGCGACACGGCGACCGACTGCCCGGCCGGCTTCGCCTGCCAGGACCACGGCGGCTCGCTCCAGTGCACCCCCGAGACCGGCTCGTGCAGCTGCAGCGCGCAGAGCGGCTCGCTGTCCCGCGGCTGCGAGGTGACCTTCGAGCCCCAGGGCGGCGGGCAGAGCGTGACCTGCTTCGGCACCGAGAGCTGCACTGACACCGGCTGGGGCCCCTGCGTGCTGCCCTACGAGGTGTGCAACGACAAGGACGACGACTGCGACGGGGAGATCGACGAGGACTTCCGCAGCGCGGACGGAGCCTTCAACACCCTCGAGCACTGCGGGCGCTGCCGGAACAACTGCGCCTCCATCTCCTACCAGAACGCGGACCCCATCTGTGACGCCGACAGCGCCGCGGCTCCCTTCTGCACCTTCGACTGCCACGACGACTTCCACGACGTGAACGAGAACCCCGCCGACGGCTGCGAGTGCGAGTTCGTGAGCGAAGAGGACGTGCCCGCCGACGGCGTGGACACGAACTGCGACGGCGTGGACGGCTCGACCCAGACCAGCATCTTTGTGGCCAAGAACGGCGACGACACGGCGCCGGGGACCGTGGACAGCCCCATGTTGACGCTGAAGGCCGCCATCGCACGAGCCGCGTCCGAGAACATCTCGTCGGTGCTCGTCGCCACCGGCGTGTACGCCGAGCAGGTCGAGCTCCGGGCCGGCGTGTCGCTCTACGGAGCCTACTCGAGCGACTTCCGCCAGCGCAGCACCGTGCTCTTCGACACCGTGATCCTGCCGACCTCGGCCAGCGACGCCCTGCCGGGCGCGCTGAACGCCCTCGCCCTCGGCGGCGCGGCGACCGTCGTGGACGGCTTCTCCGTCTACGGCCCCACGAACCGGAACCCGGGCGGCTCCTCCTACGCCGTCTACATCCGGGACACCGGCGACGTGCTGCGCCTGGGCAACAACCGCGTGCTCGCCGGCGACGGCGGCAAGGGCAACCGGGGAGGCGACGGCCAGCCGGGGCAGGACGGAGAGCCCGGGAAGGTCGGGGTGGACGCCCACGACATCGGCACGCGCGAGTGCAAGCAGGGGCACCAGACCGTCGGAGGTGCCGGCGGCAAGAAGTCATGCGGCGCCGTAGCCGTCGACGGCGGGGCCGGGGGCGACAGCCGCTGCCCCAAGCGCAACCCGGCCGACGAGAGCGCAGAGGAGCACGGCCGCGCCGGGTCGAACAACACGGGTGAGGACGGAAGCGGTGGAGAAAAAGGCTACGATCTGAGCCAGGGGACCTTCTGCGTCTGCTCCCTGCCTCCCGGCGACAGGGAGCACACGGGGCACGACGGCAACGACGGCACCGACGGCGATCCTGGCGATGCGGGGGCCGGGCCCACCGACGACGACGGCACCGTCACCGTGGCGGCCCTTTGGCAGGGCCTCGACGGCGGAGACGGCGGAGAGGGCGCGCCCGGCGGCGGCGGCGGCGGCGGCGGCGCCGGGGCCGGAGTAGAGCTGAACCGTGGCTGCAACAGCGCGATCGGAGACGATCTCGGCGGCACCGGCGGCGGCGGAGGCTCCGGAGGCTGCGGGGCGACCGGCGGCACCGGCGGCACCGCCGGGGGCGGCTCCTTCGGCATCTTCGTCACCTGGTCCGCGGCGCCGGCCTCGGTGCCCCTCATCGAGTCAAACACGATCTCCCCCGGCTACGGCGGCGACGGCGGAAACGGAGGCGCAGGCGGCACGGGCGGCCTCGGCGGCGACGGGCGCCAGGGCGGCGCCGGCGGGGAGCCGGACTCCACCTTCACCTGCTCCATGAAGGGAGGCCGCGGGGGCCAGGGCGGCGACGGCGGCCACGGCGGAGGCGGCGGCGGAGGAGCCGGCGGCGTGAGCTTCGGCATCTTCGCCAGCGGCCATGGCGGCGCCGACCTGTCGTCCTACGGGAGGCTCAACACCTTCGCCTCGACGGGTAGCGCCGGCGACGGAGGTCGCGGAGGCCCCTCGCTGGGCAAGGAAGGCGACGACGGCCCGCGCGGAGCGGCGAAGGCCGTGAATTTCTAGGGCCATGTGTGGGGCCGGTTATATTCGGCGCAGTCGGCCATGAGCGACGAAAGCACCAGCGCCTACCTCTTCGTATACGACTCCCTGCTCCTTCCGGGCACGCTGAAGGGCGCGCTCCCGTTCGCGGAGCCGCAGAGCCTCTTCCCGGCGAAGGTGGCGGGCTACTTCCGCCTGTGGAACGTGGCCTTCCCCAACGACAGCACCCAGAAGGACAGGGCCTACTACGACGAGGAGGAGGAGCGCCCCCCCGTGGTGCTCCTCGCGAACCTGGCCAGGGAGACCGGCACGCGCTCCAAGAGTGCGGCCAACGGCATCCTCGTCCCCGTGAGCGCGGCGGACCTCGAGAGGCTGCGGCGGCGCAAGCTGAGATACCGGGAGCTCGACGTCAGCGCTCGGATCCAGCCCTACGCCGGCTTCGAAGGAGGATGGGAGCAGGGGCGTTCAAGGGCTTTCGCCTTCGTCGGCCGAGCGGACTTCACCCGCTCCGAGATCGTGAAGAGGGGGGTGATCCAGCGGAGCTACCTCGACGAGGTGCTCCGCGGCGTCTCGGTCTGGGAGCGGCGATTCCCGGGCTTCGAAGCGGACTTCCACGCGTCCACGGTGATCCCGCCCCAGAACAGGGTCGTCTCGCTCCGCTGCGGCGGTGTCTGACCTGGGCGGCTCTCCCTAGAGGGCCTGCTCGAGCTCGAGAATCTGCTCGTGGAGCTGGTCGTCGGCGCTGGGCGCGGGGGCGGCGGGGCTGTGCATCCGCCGGCGAGCCGGCCTGGGCCGCAGGACCAGCGTGGGGGGATACTCGAGGCGGTAGGCTATGCGGAAGGCGCGCTTCTCCCCCGGCTGGAGGGTCAGCGACCACTTCAGCAGCCCCTTGGAGTCCGGCTTGGCCTTGGGGGAGATCCTGATCCGGTCAATGGAGATCGCCTTGTCCTCCGAGACGGGCACCCGGTCGGCCAGGTCGAGGGAGGCTCTCTCGTCTGCGAGGTTCTCGACCGTGACCACGTAGGCCACCTGCATCCTCGTGCGCTTCTTCCGGACGACCGAGCTGTGCTTTCGGTCGAGCACGCGCGAGAGCTTGATGTGGTCTGCGACCCCCAAGAACACTGCAAACTCCTCCCCGTCGGCGACGAAGTCGAGGTCGGTCATGCCGAGGAAGGAGCCGTCGAGGTATAGGGCGACCTTGCCGGGGAGGAGGGCCTGTGAGCCGGCGTTGACCATCCTCAGGGTGCGGGCCGCGTTCAGGGACTGCTCCGGGGCGGCAACGATCTTCTGGGTCGCGGCGAGCACGGTCTTGCCGATGGGCACCCGCACCGAGTAGCCGTCGCCACGCACGGTGGCCCGGGCGAGGCCCGAGAAGTGAGCCGTCGTGCCCCTCCTCTGGAGGCTCGCGAACATCTCGACCGTCTTGCTCTGGACGACCTGCAGGTACTGGAAGTTGTCCTCGTAGACGCGCTCGAAGTCCCGCATCGAGCTCTTTCGCTGCTGCAGCTTGTTCCAGATGCGGTTCTGCCCCTCGAAGGCCTGCTTGGCGCGGGTGAAAGACGAGATCCGGCTCTCCATGATCCGGGTCGCCGTGTGCGTGTCTCCGAGGGTGAGGGCCTCCAGCTGCGGGATGCGAATGGTGGCGCTCGATGACTGGGTCGCGAACGAGATCTTCGCGTTCTCCCAGTCCTCGCCGCTGGTCTGGGTGACGACCGCGTAGGAGCTTATCTCGGCCGACCTCGGTTCGGCTCCCATGGCGCGCAGCTCGTGCGCCGGCTCCCAGGTGGCGCCCGGCAGCATGTAGGTCAGATCCAGCGCGGCCTCGGCCCTCCTCGCCCCCTTCAGGGTGACGAAGACCGACGTCTCCTCCAGCTGCGCGAGGTTCTTGAGCTCCTCCAGCTCTCGCTGGCGCGCCTGCAGCTCCGGGGCCAGCTTCGTGCGCTCGCGCACCACGGCCCGTCGCGCCTTGCCGGTCTCGCGCAGGGACTCCGAGATGTAGGTCACCACCTTCTTGAAGCGCTCCACGCTGACGTCGCCGAGGGTGCTGTCTTTGGCCACCTTCTCAAGGGAGAAGGCCCGGATGGCTTCGATCTGCCTCGCCTGCGCCGCGAGCACCTTGAGCTCGTCGTCAAGGGCCGCCACGCGGGCCGCCAGCTCGGCGACCGAGGCCTCGGCCTCGCGGTAGGCCTCGTCCGAGGCCCGCGCGAGGTAGTCACGCTTGACGCGGACGTCCACGATGCGGCCGGCGTCGGGCGGGCTGAGGGCGACGCGCACCGTGCCGTCGTCCACCCACCCGGGCAGCTTCTCGAGCACGAACATGACGGGCGTCGTGCGCAGCTCGACCGTTGCGGACCGGGTCACCCGCGCGCGGTCCGAGAACACAGTCACGGCGCTTATCTTCGAGGACAGGGTCCTGGGCTCCGGCTCACCCGCCGCGGACGCCTCGGACGCGACGGCGGAGAGGAGGAGCTGCGCGCCGAGGATCACCAGCGCGGCGGAGATGGCTCGTTTCATGTCGACCTCCAAGGCAGCCTGCGACCGGCCGGGGGCAACAACGCGCGCTGGCCGGGGTGGATTCCGGTGCCGCTATTGGAAGGCCGGCAGGTAGTCGCGGTGTGCCTCGAAGAGCTCCGAGAAGACCCGCTCGGCCGTGACGATGTCGGGGACCGTCGGGTCGATCAAGAGGGCCTCCAGGGCAGCCTGGCGGTCTCCGTGCAGGGCCGCGTGCGCCGTCAGCCTGCTGATCGTGGCCTGGGTATGGCACAGGGCGTTCAGCCAGAGGGGCAGGTCGTCGACGCGGCTCCCGTGGCCCCCCTCTCCGTCCACGAAGCCGGGGGTCTCGACGACGGCCCAGGGCGGGAGGCCGGGAAGCTGCCCGGAGCTGTTCGGGAGGTTCAGGGCGTCCGAGCGCCAGACCTCCCCTGCGAAGAGGCGCTCGATGATGGGCACGACCTGCTCGCCGCTCTCGAGCTCCAAGAGCTCGTCGACGGGGCCGCCTTCGTCGACGACGCGCGCGATCTGGGCGTCGAGCCGGTCCATCTCGCTGCGGTAGTAGGGGTAGAAGTCGAGGGGCGGCATGTCGGGGGCCCAGCTGCATTCCCAGAGGTGCCCGAAGCGCAGGTACTCGCCGGCGTGGGAGTCGTTGGTGACGCAGCACGAGCCGGTCACCCGAAGCAGCTCCGAGACAAGGAGGCGGTCGTCTTGCAGGTGGACCTCGGGGTGGCTCCGGTAGCGGGCGCGGAGCTCGGGGTAGAGGTCCTTGCCGGCCGAGTCCTCGATGCGCGTGAAGAAGGTGAAGTGGTTGAGGCCCGCGGCTTCGACCCGGAGCTCGGGCTCGGGCACCCCGAGCGCTGACGCGACCGCCTCTCGACCGCTCGTGATCTCGTGACAGAGGCCCACGGCTCTTGCCGAGGTCGCATCCGCGATGCCCTGGCAGATGCGGGTCATCGGGTTCGTGAGGTTCAAGATCAGCGCGCCCGGCGCGAGCTCCTCGGTGCGACGGGCGAGCCTCACGGCGCCGGGGATCATCCGCAGAGCATGGAACAGGCCCCCGGGGCCGCCGTTCTCACCGAGGGCATGTCGAATCCCGAGGCGCTCCGGGATCGTGCGGTCGAGCTCCCAGCGAGGGAAGCGGTCGATCTCGATGCTGCAGATCACGACGTCGGCGCCACGCACGGCCTCGTCCGCAGAAAGCGTCGACTCGGCGCGCAGCTCGGAGCTCGCCCGCGGGAACAGGCGCTCCGCGAGGCGCACGGTGCGCTCTAGGCGCGGGCCGTCGATGTCGTGCAGCACGACCGTGGCGCGCCCGAGCCCATTGCTGCGGCACATGTCCGAGAGCAGCAGGGGCGCGAACTGGGTGGACCCCGCGCCCGCGAAGACGATGCGTCGGCGGCGCTCTTCGCCCTCGGGCACTAGAAGCTGACGAAGCTGTAGCCCACCGTCGCCATCAGACCCCACATCTCGCCGAAGTCGCCGACGCTGGGGTGGAAGGTCTGGAGGCGGATGTCGACCGGGCCGAGCTCGGCGCCGGCGCCGAGGGTGGCTCCGAGCTTCGCCTCACCGTCGGGGTCGCTCACTCCGGCGGCGTCGATGTCGAGGTCGTTGTGGACGAAGCCCAGCTCACCGGCGAGGTATGCGGGGCCGATCCCCCACTTCAGCCCGACGAGGATCGGGATCTCGCGGGTCTTCATGTTGTTCTTGTCGGTGTGCATGATGAGGCCGGCGCGACCGGTGACCTCGATCATGACCAGCTCGAGCTCGGCCTTGAGCAGGGCCCCGAAACCCATCCCGGTGGTGTCCTTCCAGTCGGACATGGGCAAGACGACGGCGCCGTCGACCCCGATCTCGACCACGGCGCGGGCCGTCGAGGGCAGCGCGAGGAGCACTACGAGAGCAGCGGCTACGAAGAGGGGGGAACGGCGCATGGGAGTCCTCCGAGGCGTGAGCGGAGGACTCTACGATCCCTGGGGGGAGCGTCAACGAGGCTCGGCTTCTCCCGAGGCACCGGACCTAGGCGTCTTTGCTCTGCTTCGCCAACGCGGCCACCGCGCGGGCGGCCTCCAAGAGCTCGTTCTTGGTGATCTTGCCGTCCTTGTTGAGATCGAGGGCGTCGATCCCGAGCTTGGCGGCGACCTCGGCGACGGTGCCCTTGTGGCTCGTGTCCTCGGGGAGCTTGTCCAGGGTGGTCTTCTCCAGCTCCTCGCGGGTGACGCCGCCGTCCTTGTTCAGGTCCATCGCGGCGAAGACCTGGTCCACAAGCTCGGGCCTGACCTGGCCCTGCGCGTCGAAGATGTCGGCCGGCATGACCTGGCTCGCCACGGCGTGGAACTCCTCCCAGGTCACCTTCTCGTCCTTGTTCTTGTCGAGCTGCTCCATGAACTGGGTCGAGACCTTGCTGTGCACGATGCCGAAGAGGCCGCCGCCGATGCCGACGCGCTTGAGGTGGGCGATGACCTCCTTGCGGTCGATTCCCTTGTCGCGGTTCGCGGCGATCCTCGCGAAGAGGTCGGTCAGGAAGGTCGACTCGCTCTTGCCGCTGGCCTTGACCTTGAGGGCGCTCTCACCCTCGCTGAAGGTCATGCTCCGGAGGTCGCCGCGGCCCATGTTGGACGCTGCGCTGCCTTTGCCAGCGCCGCTCGTCGTCTGGGCAGGGACGAGGTTCTCTCGTTTGGTGAAAGAAGGCATGACGGCGCTCCGAAAGTGGGGACCTGGTTCCCGAGCTCTGTTGCTGAAGCAAGATGCATACCCGCGC
>CAZQPP010000088.1:0-10940 GCA_964594295.1 uncultured Myxococcales bacterium
TCGACCAGGATACTGTGCAGCTTCGTGATCTGGTCCGGCCGCATGATCGGGTACATGAGGAGCCAGTACGCGAACTCCTCCGCGTCTACTCCCTCGATACGGTGGAGCAAGTCCAGATGGCGTCGGAACAGGCGCTCAGGCCGTACCTCGAAGTACTCCGCGAGCTGCTCGCTTACGCCGACGATTCGGCATTCCGCGGCCGCGTAGAGCAACACGGCCCGGATGCGCGGCTCCAGGCTCTCGAGCCGGACCGTGCCCATCGCTGCCACGGCATCGGGGCAGCGTCCGCTCCAGGCGAGGGCTGCTGCGTGCAACGCCTGATCGTCAGGCTGAGCCCGGCCGTAGGCCGCCACGCAGTGCTGCCATGGCCGTTGTCCGCTCTGGCACTGGGCGAAGACCCGCCGCACCTGCGGGCAGTCCTCCCGTACCGGGCAGATCGGGAGCAGGATCTCCGGTTCGGACGGGACCGCCGCTGCGACCGGCGCGGGCCTTGCCTCGGCTCGTGAAGCCCCCGCGCGCTCGGGTTCGCCGGCCGGGGCTTGCACAACCAGGGGCAGCAGCACGAAATCGCGTTCGAGGCGGGTCCACTCCTCGGGGGTTTGACGGTTCTCGGTCGCCCTGCGGACGACGCGGCGAACCTCCTTGAAGAAGTCCTCGATCTTCTGCCCTGGGACGAGCAGCGTCTCCAGCAACGCCCGAGCGTAAGGGCTGTGGCGACCAGAGCCGTCCTCCGCCCACGATCCCTGCGCGGTGGCGAAAGCCACGAGCGTCCCCGTGGGCGGAGACACCGCGGCGAGCCCCTCGACGGGCGCGCCGCGTCTCTCAGGGTTGATTCGGCGGCTCAGCGCGTTGTCCCGACACGCGTCGAGGATCACGACGCTGCTGCGCGTCTGTCCGCCGCCCAGGCCATTCAGCAACAGGCTCAGGGGCACTGTCTGCTCGGGCACGTCCGCCGCCTTGCGAATGTGCTCCAAGGCGCCGACGGGGATCAAGTAGTTCACGCCCCCCACCTGCATCCCGTGCCCGGCGTAGTAGACCACGATGTCGTCGTCCGGCCCCAGGGACCCTACAAACTCGGCGATGGCTGTTCTCATGTCGTCGAGAGGGGCGTTCTCGAGGGGGCGGACCTTGAAGCCCGCGAACTTCAGAGCCCGGCCGATCGCCCGAGCGTCGTTCACCGGGTTCTTCAAGGGTTGTGATTCGTATTCGTTGTTCCCGATGACGAGCGCGTGCCGGCTCCGCTGCACAACGGCAGTGGCAGCGGGTCTCTCCGCCGGCGGAGCGAGCAGACTCACCCCCCGCTCCTTCGGTCCCGGAGCCCCGCCGCATCCGATCATGAAGCAGAGAGCCAGGAGCCCGCCGGTCTGGATGTAGCGTGTGCGCATGTCAGGATCATATCGTGTCAGGATGCGAGCTACCTCTTGGCTCAGTAGGGGCGCACGCAACGCACCGCCGCCGCGCTCGGGGTCATGATTCCCTCACGGCTGTCTCGAGCCGCGACGACACCAGAATAGAAGCGCAACGTCCACCGCGACTCGACTCTCGCACCCGGGTTCGGAGTCGACGACCAGTAGATGTTGCAGGGTCCCTCCAGCTGCGGATCCCAGAGGCAGTCGAGGCTCGTCGGGGCCGACTCCCAGCAGCCGTTGCAGTCGCGATCCCAGCACTCGTTGAGGGGAGGGTAACTCGTGCAGGTCGAGGTCACCCCGCACCTGCCCCCGGGGTAGGCCACGCCCGCGCAGCCGCGCAGGAGCGAGCGCAGCTCCTCTATGCGCGGGAGGCGCCAGTCGGGGCCGATGCCCTCGCAGTAGCTCTTGGCGTAGTGCCAGTTGAAGTACCACTGCATTCCTCCCATGTACGGGCCGTTGTCGATGCCCAGCGGGGTCTTGCGCCAGCGCAGGCCGGTCGCCGGGTCCACCAGGGTCCAGTCGTAGTCCACCATCGCTCGGAAGCAGGCGGGGCTCCGCGGGTAGCGCCACGAGCCCTGGTCGCACACGGCGTCGCCTGTCTTGTAGTAGCCGGAGTTGCAGCTCAGCGTGCACTCGGCCCCGTGCGCGGTCGGCTTGCACGAGGCGTAGCGGCCGTTGGACGGGTTGGTGGGCTGGGTGGCGCAGCTCTTCATGCAGGACGCCGGACAGTCCGAGCCGCAGCTGGTGGTGCCCCCGTCCGTGCAGGTCCCACGCCCGTTGCAGGTGTCGGCGTGGTGCCACATGCCGTCCTTGCAGGTCTTCTCCCTGCACACCGTGCCCGCGGCCCAGCGGCGGCAGCCTCCAGAGCCGTCGCACTGGCCGTCGCGGCCGCAGGTGCTCTGGGCCTGGCTCGAGCACTCCTTCTCCGGGTCCGTGCCATTCCTCGTCGGCCCGCACCCGCGGGCCCCGTTGCAGGACTCGCAGAGCCCCTTGCACTCGCGCGCGGGGTCCGTGTTCGCGGCGAGGGGCAAGCACGAGCCCTTGCCGCCCGACAGGTTGCACGCCTCGCAGAGTCCGTCGCAGGCGCTCTCGCAGCACACCCCGTCGACGCAACGCCCGGCGCCGTCGCCGGCCGCGAGGCAGTGGCTGTCCGCGGAGCAGGGCTTGCCGACCTCGAGCTGGGGAACGCACCGGTTCGTGCCCGTGTCGCACCAGAAGAGCTCCTGGCAGTGGGCGTCCTTCGTGCACGAGCTCCGGCAGGCCGTCTGGCTCTCGTTGCACATGAAGCCTGCGGTGCACGCGCTGGCGCCACCGGGCGCGCAGATGCTGCCCGCGTCGCAGAAGCGCTCCTCGTGCAAGGAGCTGCCGATGCAGACCTCGGCGATGCACTGCGTGCCCTCTGCCCAGGAACGGCACACACCTCCGCCGCAGGCCCCATCCCGTCCACATGTGGACTTCGGCTCGGCCGCACAGTCATCGTCGGGATCGCTGCCGTCCTGCGCGAGAACGCAAGCGCCCTCGCCGGTCTCCTCACCGCACACGCGGCAGACCTCGCCGCACTCTCCGTCGGGGTCCGCGTTCGCGAAGCTCTCCACGACCAACCGACAGCTCCCCTCGAGGCCGGGATTGTCGCAGCGCTCGCACAGGCCGTCGCACACAGCCTCGCAGCAGAGGCCGTCGGCGCAGAAGCCGCTCTTGCACTGCGCACCCTCGGTGCAGCTGGTGCCTTCGTCGAGCTTCGACGCGCACAGCGATCCGGAGCAGAAGTGCGTGTCCAGGCAGTGCGTGTGTGCGCTGCAGGAGCTGCGGCAGGTGTCACCGTTGCAGGTGTAGGGGTCGCAGCCCAGGACGCCGCCGTCCGCGCAGCTCCCCGCGCCGTCGCAGAGATCGGCGTTGCTCTGCAGCGCCTCCGCGCAGCTCTGGGCCTCGCACACGACTCCCTGCGCCCGGGCCCGGCAAGCTCCAAGCCCGTCGCAGGTGCCGTCGGTGGCGCAGGGCTGGGCCGGGTCCGAGACGCAGTCGCCGGGAGGAGCCGGGCCGTCGACCGCGTGACGGCATTGGGCGCCGCCGTCGCAGACCCAGCACGGCGGGCATTCGTCCTCCGGGTCGCTGCCATCCTCCGTCGGCGTGCAGGTGCCGAGCCTGCCCGCCAGGTCGCAGGCCTCGCAGGGGCCGTTGCAGGCCGTGTCGCAGCACACGCCGTCGGCGCAGAAGCCGCTCAGGCAGTCCGCGTCCGCCTTGCAGCTGCCCGCGCCGGGCAGGGCGCAGCGCCCCGCGGCGTCGCAGACGGCCGGTCCGGGGCACTCTTCGTCGGCGGGATCGGTCTGCGCCGGGACCGGCGTGCACCGCCCTTCGGCGCCGGCCTGATCGCAGGACAGGCAGGGCTCCTCACACGCGGCGTCGCAGCACCGCAGGTCCGAGCAGAAACCGCTCAGGCACTGGTCCCCCGAGCCGCAGGCCTGACCCTCGAGCTTCTTGCAGGCGCCGGCCCCGTCGCAGACCTCCGCACCCGGGCAGTCGTCGGAGGTGTCGAGCCCGGCCTGCACGTGCACGCAGCGCCCACTCTCCCCCGACGCGTCGCAGCGCTTGCACAGGCCCTCGCACGCGCTCTCGCAACACACGCCGTCCACGCACCAGCGGCTCTCGCAGTCGCCGTCCGCGGCGCATGGGCTGCCGGCCGGCCCAACGCAGCGCCCCGCGCCGTTGCAGGCGCCTCCTTCGCCGCACTCCCCGTCCACATCCTGACCGTAGGGCACGGGCGCGCAGACGCCCTCCGCTCCCTCCACGTCGCAGGCATGGCAGAGATCGCCGCAGGCAGCGTCGCAGCACAGGCCGTCGACGCAGCGGCCCCGGAGGCACTCCGCCCCGCTCCCGCAGGCCTCGCCCTCGAGCTTCACACAGCCGCCGGCCCCGTCGCAGACCTGGTGCCGCGGGCAGTCGCCGCCGGGGTCGTCGGCCGCCGGGACCGGGCTGCAGCGCCCGAACGAGGTCCAGAGATCGCAGGCCGCGCAGGGCTGCGAGCAGGAGGTGTCGCAGCAGAAGCCGTCCACGCAGTGAGCGCTCAGGCAGTCCCCGGGCCCGGAGCAGGGCTCGCCAACGAGCTTGAGGCAGGCCCCTGCCCCGTCGCAGAGCGCCGCGTCGCCACACTCGCCTTCCGGATCCGTGCCCGCCGCGTAGCGCTTGCAGCTCCCCTCGAAGCCGAAGACAGCGCAGGACTCGCAGGGCCCGTCGCAGGCAGCGTCGCAGCACAGGCCGTCGGCACACGCCCCGCTCAGGCAGTCGGCTCCCTCGGCGCAGGTGCTGCCCTCGTTCGCAGCGCAGCCTCCGCTCCCGTCACAGGCCGCGGCCCCCTCGCACTCGGCCTCCGGATCGCTCCCTCGCGTGAAGAAGGCGCAGCGCCCCTCCACGCCCGGCACGGCGCAGGAGCGGCAGGTGCCCGGACACTCCGCGTCTGCGCAGCACACCTCGTCCACGCAGCTCCCACCGAGGCACTCGGCCGACGCCCTGCACGCCGCGCCGTCCACCAGCAGGCACGCTCCCGCCCCGTCGCAGCGCTCTCCTGATGCGCACTCGGCGTCCGGGTCGCTGCCGGCGGGCACCGCCGAGCAGCTCCCCTCGGCGCCGGCCAGGTCGCAAGCCTCACAGGCCCCGTCACAGGCGCCGTCGCAGCACAGTCCGTCTATGCAGAAGCCCGAGGAGCACTCGGCGCCGGAGACGCAGGGCTGGCCGCTCTTGGGCTTGCACTCGCCCTTCGCGTCGCAGGTGGAGTCGCTGGCGCATGTGTCGCGATCCTCCACCCCGGCCACCTCCACGCACCGGCCGGGCTCGCCCCCGTCGCACCTGAGGCAGACCCCGTCACAGCGCTCCGTGCAGCACACGCCGTCGCTGCACACCCCCGTGACGCAGCCGCCGTCGCTCCCGCAGCCGCGCCCGAGCGCGCTCCTGCACACGCCGCCGCCGTCGCAGGCGAGCCCTCCGCGGCAGGTGTCCGGGTCCTCGCCGGAGGTGACGGCAACGCACTCACCGGGGACGGCCCCGTCGCAGCGCCGGCAGGGTCCGTCGCAAGCCTCGGCGCAGCACAGGCCGTCTCTGCAGTGCCCGCTCAGGCAGCTCGCCCCGCTGCCGCAAGGCGCCCCGTCGAGCCTCACGCAGCTCCCCTCCCCGTCGCAGAGCTCGTCGCCGGGACAGGCTTGCGATGGGTCCAGCCCCCGGGGCACCAGCGCGCAGTCCCCCTCGAGCCCGGCGACGGCGCAGCTCCGGCACGGCCCCGGGCAGGAAGCCGACGCGCAGCAGACGCCGTCCACACACCACCCGCTCGCGCACTCGCCGGACGCTCCGCAGGCGGAGCCCTCCGGGAGCACGCACCGGCCCGCGCCGTCGCAGGTCCCGCCGGCCGCACACTCGCGGGAGGGATCAGTGCCGGCCGGCACCGGCAGGCAGCTCCCGGCCAGTCCCGGCAGGTCGCAGGCCTCGCAGCTGCGCTCGCAGGGCCCGTCACAGCACACCCCGTCGGCGCAGAAGGCGCTCAGGCAGCCTGCGTCCTGCTCGCAGGGGGCCCCGGCCTGGTGGGCACAAGACCCGATCCCGTCGCAGGCCGCCGTGCCCACACACTCGTTTCGCGGGTCCTCCCCGCGTGGCACGAGCACGCACCTGCCGACGTAGCCCGTCACGTTGCAGGCGTGGCACGCCCGGTCGCAGGCCTGGTCGCAGCAGACGCCGTCCGCGCAGGCACCGCTCAGGCACTCCGAGCCCGCTTCGCAGCTCTGCCCGGCGGGCGCTCCGCACCCGCCGCGGCCGTCACAGACAGCGGCGCCCTCGCACTGGTCGCCGGGATCGAGGCCGGCGCCCACCGGCGCGCAGGTGCCCCGGGCTCCCGGGGTGTTGCACGCAACACACGCTCCGTCGCAGCGCTCCTCGCAGCAGACCAGGTCGACGCAGAGACGGCTCGCGCACTCGACGTGCCCGCGGCAGGGCTCCCCGAGGGGCAGGACACACTCCCCGGAGCCGTCGCAGGTGCCGGCGCCCGGGCAGTCATCCTCCGGATCGCTGCCGGCAGCCTCCGGACGGCAGAGCCCCACCACACCGGGCCGATCGCAGGCCAGGCAGGCTTCGCCGCAACCCCCCGAGCAGCAGACGCCGTCCGTGCAGAAGCCAGAGAGGCAGTCGTCGTCCGCGCCGCAGGCCTCCCCCACCGGCCTCGCGCAGCCGGAGGCTCCGTCGCAGCTCTGCTCGCCCGGGCACTCGTCGGCCGGATCCCAGCCGCGCTGCAGGGGAGCGCACCTGCCCTCGCTGCCAAAGAGATCGCAGGCCTCGCACAGCCCGCCGCAGGGAGCGTCGCAGCAGAGCCCGTCGGCGCAAGCCCCGCTCAGGCAGTCGCCGCCACGCTCGCAGCTCTCGCCGAGGGGTCGGACGCAGGCCCCGGCCCCGTCGCAGACCTGCGAGCCCGGGCAGCGCTCCGAAGGATCGCCCCCGCGAGGCACGTGAGCGCATCGCCCGGCGGCGCCCGGCCTGTCGCAGACCTCGCAGGGTCCTTCACAGGCAGCGTCGCAGCAGACGCCGGCAGCGCAGTGCCCGCTCAGGCACTCCTCTACGCTGCCGCACTCCGCGCCGTTCAGGGCGGCGCACCGTCCACCGCCGTCGCACACAGCCGTCCCCGCACACTCGCCCTCCGGGTCGGTACCGGGAGGCAGCAGGACGCACGAGCCGCCGCCGCAGCTCTCGCAGAGCCCGTCGCAAGCGGAGTCGCAGCACGCCCCGTCTGCGCAGTGCCCGCTCAGGCACTCCTCCCCGCCGCCGCAGGAGGCCCCGAGAGGCGAGGCGCAGCCTCCCTCGCCGTCGCAGACGCCGGCGCCGGCGCACTCCCCTGCCGGATCGCTGCCCGCGGCGACGGGCGTGCAGCGGCCCAGCGCCCTTTCGCTCCCGCAGCTCTCGCAGGCTCCGTCGCATTCCTCGTCGCAGCACACTCCGTCGACGCACCACCCGCTCAGGCACTGCTCGGCGAAGCCGCAAGCGCCTCCGAGCTTCTGCGCGCACCCTCCCGCTCCGTCGCAGGCCTGCCCCTCGGGACAGTCGCCGCCGGCCCCGGCGCCGTGGGCCAGCGGCGCGCAGGTCCCCTCGCTGCCCACGACGCTGCAGCCCATGCACGCGGCCTCGCAGACAGAGCTGCAGCAGATGCCCTCCACGCAGCGCCCGCTCAGGCAACCGGCGTCGCCGGCGCAGGGCTCGCCGAGGCCGCGAGCGCACGCGCCGGCTCCGTCGCACGCGCCAATGGGGCAGTCGCTCTTCGGGTCCTGCCCGGCTGCCACCGGCGCGCAGCTCCCTTCGCTGCCCTGGAGGTCGCAGGCGCTGCAGGGAGCATCGCAGGCCGAGTCGCAGCACACCCCGTCGACACACATGCCGCTCAGGCAGTCTCCGGCTCTCTCGCAGCTCTCGCCTCGAGGGACCAGGCACCCTCCGCTGCCGTCGCAGACCAGGACGCCTTCGCACTCGTCCGCCGAGTCCTGCCCCGCGGGTGCCGGGCCGCAGTCACCCTCGGCACCCTCGAGGTCGCAGCGCACGCAGAGGCCGTCACATGCCTCCGCGCAGCACACGCCGTCCGCGCAGTGACCGCTCAGGCAGTCCACCCCGACGCTGCAGGGCTGCCCATCCTCGAGGTCGCAGGAGCCCACTCCGTTGCAGGCCGCGACCGCGCCGCACTCGCCGTCGGGGTCCTGGCCCCACGGCACCAGCGCGCACGTCCCCTCGAGGCCCGACAGGGCGCAGGACTCACAGAGCCCCCCGCAGCGCTCATCGCAGCAGCTCCGGTCGGTGCAGAAGCCCCCGACGCACTCCCCGTCCTCCGTGCACCCGGCCCCGGTCATCAAGGCGCAGCCACCCGCCCCGTCGCAGGTGTCGAGGCCGAGGCACTCGTTCTCCGGGTCCGATCCCGTCGCGAGGGGCACGCAGCTCCCCGCCGACCCCAGCTCGGCGCAGCCGTGGCACACCGCGGCACACGCCTCCTCGCAGCACACGCCGTCCGCGCAGTGCCCGCTCACGCAATCCCCGCCATTCGCGCAGAAGGCCCCGAGCTCCCATGCGCACCCTCCCTTCCCGTCACAGGCACGGCTCGCGGGGCACTCCGCGTCGGGATCGCTCCCGGCCGGCACGGGCGCGCAGGTGCCGACCCGCCCGTCGAGGTCGCAGGCCTCGCAGAGCCCGTCGCAGACGCTGTCGCAGCAAACTCCGTCGGCGCACCCGCCGTCGAGGCAGCTTGCGTCCTCGGTGCAGGGCTCTCCCCCGGGGGCGGCGCAGGCACCTGCCCCGTCGCAGAGCGCACCCGCCTCGCAGTCGCCACCGGGGTCCGTCCCGGCCGGCAGGGGAGCGCACGCCCCCTCGAGCCCGGGGCGATCACAGGCCCGGCACGTGCCCCCACAAGCCTCCTCGCAGCAGACACCGTCCGTGCAGAAGGCGCTCAGGCAGTCGCCAGCCTCCTCACAGGGCATGCCCTCCCTCCTGACACAGCTCCCCGAGGCGCCGCAGACCTCGCTCCCCTCGCAGTCCGAGTCGGGATCGCTCCCAGGGGGCACGAGGGCACACCGCCCCTCCGAGCCCTCCACCGCGCAGGAGCGACAGGGCTCGTCGCACTCCTCCTCGCAGCAGACGCCGTCCGTGCACGCGCCGAGCGCGCAGTCCCCGTCGTCGCGGCAGCGCGCACCGGCCGGCGTGCCACACCGGCCCGCCCCGTCGCACACAAGCGGCTCCGGGCAGGTATGGCGAGGCGCGGCCCCGGCCTGCATCGGGCTGCACGTGCCGGCGCTGCCGTCGAGGTCGCAGGCCTCGCAAGGCCCCGGGCAGAGCGAGTCGCAGCACACGCCGTCCGCGCAGACGCCGCCGAGGCAGTCGAAGTCCGTGGCGCAGGGCCCACCCTGCTCGGCGACGCAGATCCCGAATGGCCCGCACACCCCCGCTCCGGCGCAGTCGCCCGCGGGGTCCGAGCCGGGCGCCACGGGAGAGCACCGCCCCTCGGTGCCCGGCAGATCGCAGGCCTCACAGAGCCCTCCGCACGGGCGGTCGCAGCAGAGGCCGTCCTCGCAGTATCCGCCGAGGCAGTCCGCCGCGAGGGCACAGGCACCGCCCGCGACCCCGAGGCAGCCGCCGCTCCCATCGCAGACCGCACCCTCCCCGCAGTCGCCCGACGGGTCCGAGCCTCGCGGCACGGAGAGGCACAAGCCGCGGCCGCCGGGCAGATCGCAGCGCCGGCAGCTCCCCTCGCAGCCGTCCCGGCAGCAGACGCCGTCCGCGCACGCCCCCGACAGGCACTCCGCGCCGGCCGCGCAGGCCTCCCCGAGAGGCCTCGCGCAAGCTCCCGCGCCGTCACAGGCGGCGTTCCCCGTGCACTCGCCGTCCGGGTCCGCGCCGTGCCCTATCGGGGTGCACACCCCCTCCGAGCCCGGCAGGGCGCACGACCGGCACCGCTCCGCGCACGCGCTCGCGCAGCACAGGCCGTCCGCGCAGTGGCCCGACATGCACTGGAGGTCCGTCATGCAGCGCTCTCCGGCCGGCAGGGTGCAGCCTCCCTTGCCGTCGCAGAGCGACGCGCCGGCGCAGTCTTCCTCGGGGTCCGTTGCGGCCCGCCGCGGCGCGCAGCTGCCCTCGGATCCGGGCTCGGCGCAGCCGTGGCAGGGCCCGCAGTCCGCGCCGCAGCAGGCTCCGTCCGAGCACCGGCCGCTCAGACACTCGCCGTCCCCGGAGCAGGCGGCGCCGTCCGCGGAGGCACACCCACCGCGGGGACCGCAGAGCGACGCGCCCGGACACTCGCCGTCGGGGTCTTCGCCCTCGGGCACCGCCGTGCACGAGCCTACCGCGCCCGGCAGGTCGCAGGCCTCGCACGCGCCGTCGCAGGCGGCGTCACAGCAGTACCCGTCCGAGCAGTGGCCGCTCAGGCACTCCGTCCCGGCGCCGCAGCTCTCGCCGCCGCGCGCCGAGCACGCGCCGGAGCCGTCGCACACGCGCCCGTCGCCGCAAGAGCCGCGGGGGTCCTGACCTCGCGTCGCGAAGACGCAGGCTCCCTCCCTGCCGTCGAGGGCGCACGAACGACACGCCCCTCCGCAAGCCTCCTCGCAGCACACGCCGTCGACGCACCACCCGCTCTCGCAGTCGCGGGCCGACGCGCAGGCGCCGCCGAGGGTCTGCGAGGGCAGGCACGAGCCCCCCGCGCAGTAGAAGCCCGCGGCGCAGCCCACCGAGCCCGCGCAGGCCCCGCGGCACGCGGCGCCCGCGCCGTCGCAGAGCAGCCCCGAGGGGCAGGTCTCCGGCGCCGGCTCCGTGCAGCCGCCCGCCCCGTCGCACACCGCGGCCGGCCGGAAGCTCCTCCCCTCGCAGCGCGCGGGCGCGCAGACTGCCTCGGCGCCTCGAAGCCTACAGCCGCCCTGCCCGTCGCAGGTGCCGTCCCGGCCGCACCCTTCTTCGGCGGCGCAGTCCTCTTTCGGGTCGGTCTCGGCCGCGGCGGGAGCGCAGGCGCCCTGCCCGTCGCAGACGAAGCAGGGCCCGCAG
>CAZQPP010000088.1:10950-19942 GCA_964594295.1 uncultured Myxococcales bacterium
GTCCTGCTCGGGGTCGCTCCCGGCTCCCCGCGCCTTACAGCCGCCTTCGCTCCCCCCGACGTCGCACGCCTCGCAGGGCCCGTCGCAGGCCCGATCGCAGCAGTAGCCGTCGACGCAGTGGCCGCTCTGGCAGTCCGAGGCCTCGAAGCAGACCTGCCCGCGCCGCACTACGCAGCGCCCGACCGGGTTGCAGACGTGGTCTCCGGAGCACGTCCCCTGCTGCTCCACGTCCCTGAGCGCGGCGCAAGTCCCGAAGGAGGCCCCCTCGACACAGCTCCGGCAGGCAGCCGCGCAAGGCCGGTCGCAGCACACCCCGCTCGCGCAATAGCCGCTGAGGCAGTCGTCACCGCCCGCGCACGCCGCGCCGGCCACCAGCCTGCAGCGCCCCGCCCCGTCGCAGGCCGCGCTCCCCCGGCAACCCTCCGGGTCCGTGCCCGCCGTGCGCGCCACACACATCCCTCGCGCGCCCGGCCGGTCGCACTGGACGCAGAGCCCCTCGCAGCGGCTCCGGCAGCAGACCTCGTTGACGCAGAATCCGCTGATGCAGTCCGAGTCGGCCCCGCAGCTCTCTCCGAGCAGACGCCGGCAGCGTCCCTCCCCGTCGCAGCCGTGGCGACCGCTGCAGGTGTCGGCGTCGGGGGCGAGGCGCACCTCGACGCAGAGCCCGGACAAGCCGGGCACGGCGCAGCTCCTGCACGCCTCCTCGCACGGCTCGGCGCAGCAGACGGCGTCCCGGCAGTGTCCGCTCACGCATTCGGTGCCGCCGCGGCAAGCGGCGCCGGCGCCCGAACGGCACACCCCCTCCGCGTCGCAGCGACGCTCACCGGCGCAGGAGTCGGCGTCCACGGCCTCCGTCACGACGCCGCACACGCCTTCCCGTCCGGGGAGGGCACAGCTCCGGCATTCTCCGTCGCAGGCCTCGGCGCAACAGACACCGTCGCGGCAGCTGCCCTCGGTGCAGCCGCGATCCTCCACGCAGGCCTCTCCCCGCGGCGCCTTCGGCAGGCACACGCCGCGCAGGCAGTAGTGCCCCTCGAAGCAGTGCTCCTCCGCTTCGCAGCGTGCGGCGCAGCGATCGGTGCCCGCACACTCGAAGGGGTGGCACGAGCGCACCCTGCCCGGCAGGCAGCGCCCTGCGCCGTCGCACACTCCGGTGTCGGTCTCCACGGCGCCCTCACACGAGGGCGGCGCGCAGACGGTCCCGGCGGGCGCCGGATCGCCCTGGCGGCAGAGGGCTTCGGCGGTGCCGACGCACTGACGCGCCGAGGGCCTGCAGGGGTCGAGATCGCCGCCGCAGGGCTCACCAACCCCGAAGTCCTCGTCGACCTCGCCGTCGCAGTCCTCGTCGACGCCGTCGCAGAGGGTCTCCCGGTCCGCCGTCTTCACGCAGGGGTCGCAGGCGTCGGGGGTGCCGTCCGCGTCGACGTCCGCCTGCTCGGGGTTGTAGTGCTCGGGGCAGCCGTCGAGGGCGTTCTCGATGCCGTCGCCGTCGCTGTCGCTCTCCGGCCCGCAGCCCGGCGCCTGAACATGGGCGCACACCCCGTGGCGGTCGCAGACGCCCGTGGTGCAGGGGTCACCGTCGAGGCACGCGGCGTCTTCCGTGCAGTCCGAGCGCGCGGGCACGCACGCGCCGCCGGAGCACGAGTAGCCGCCCCGGCAGTCCCCCTCCTGCTCGCAGCCGCCGGCGCAGACCGGGCTCTCCCCCGCGCAGGCCGTGCCCCCGCAGTCGCTGAAGCCCATCCCGGCGCAGCGGCCCTCTCCGTCGCAGCTGCCCGGGAGCAGGATGAAGCCCCCGCTGCACTGATAGCCGCCACCGCAAGGAGCGCCCGCCCTCAACGGCGGCCCGTCGGAGCAGACGGCGGAGCCGAGCGGCTCGGTGGACTCGGAGTCGCAGGCCATCACCCCCGAGAAGCAGTCCCCGCCCGGCGGCTCCCGGCAGGGACGCCCGGCGCCGAAGTCCTCGTCCGTGTCGCCGTCGCAGTCGTCGTCCTTGCCGTTGCAGCTCTCCGCCGTGGCCACGCAGCAGTCCGCCGGGCAGCGCGAGGGGTCCTCGAGGAGCTCGGCGCATGGGCTGCAGAGGCCGTCGCCGCACGCGCCGCAGTCGACCGGGCAGTCGCCCCAGGTCTCCGCTCCCTCGGCGGCCTCGGCGCCCGCGCAGCGGCAGTCGCCGCAGAAGGGCCCGCAGTCCTCGGGGCAGAGATCCGGGCCGCCGTCGGCGGGCTCGCAGGTGCCGTTTCCGCAGCGCCCGAAGGGGCAGTCCACGAGGCAGGCGAATGGGCTCTCTCCCGGCTCGCAGGCGCCGTTGCCGCAGGCCGGCCCGCAGTCCTCGAAGCACTCCCCCGGACCCTCACCACACAGCGGGCCCCGGCACAGGCCGTCCCCGCAGCTCCCGCAGCAGTCCTCGGGGCAGCGCCGAGGCCCCTCTCCGCAAGGCGTGCAGACGCCGTCACCGCACGAGTGGCAGTCGCAGGGGCAGCTGTCGATGTCCTCGCCGCCGTCAGAGGCGCAGACGCCGTCTCCGCAGGAGCAGCTGGCGGGCAGCCCTTCGTCGATCCCTCCGTCGCAGTCGTCGTCGGCTCCGTTGCAGACCTCCTCTGCCGGCGTCCGCGCGCTGCACGGAGCCCACCCGGCCCGCCCGGCGCAGATCTGCTCTCCCCGGCAGGTCCCGTGCTCGTTGGAGCGCTCGCAGCCCGCCTTGCGCCCCTTCGTCGCCGCCGCGCAGCAGCCGGCGCTCCCAGCCGGCGCGCAGACCTCGCGGCTCTCCTCACCCTGCGCGAGGCGACGCGGCGCACACGCGAAGCCCCCCGCGCAGCTCCCCGCGGTCGTGCCGCAGTCGAGCAGGCAGACGCCACCACCTCCCTCTCCGCTCAGCTCCCCGTCCACGACGCAGGCCGACAGCGCCCCGCACTCCTCCGAGCTGTCGCACGGCGCGCACACCGCCGCAGGCATCGGCACGCACAAGAAGATGGTGTCGGGGCCGAGCCCCACGACCGGCGTACAGGTCCACCCGCTCGGGCAGCTCTCGAAGCAAGAGTAGCTGCAGACGCTGACCTCCTCTCCGGGCACTCCCGTACACCACCCGCCCGGGCAGTCCTCGTGGCCGCGGCAGGGGTCCCCGATCTTCCACGAGGGCGCGACGTCGACAGGGCCCGGGCCCTCGTCCCCGGCATCGGCCGGGCCCGGGTCCTCGAGGGGCTGCGGCCCCGGGTCCCCTAGATCTGTGTGCGCCTCGTGTGCGTCGCCGGCCACGTCCGCGCCACGGTCCGCCGCCGTCGGCCCCTCCTCCGCGTCCGGGCCGCACGCGCCCGCCACCAGAACGAGCGCGCTCAGGAATGGCATCCGGCTCCGCAACGTGACCTCCAACGGAGGGCGGAGCTTATCATCTTGCAGAGCACGCGGGCAGGGGCAGGGGCAAGGGAGTAGCGTGCAGCCGCTTCGGGCTGCACGCTCCTATCGGACGCAGCGGCACCCCCAGGGCGGCGGCGTCTCGTTCGGGTCGACGCTGGCCACGCCGATGTGGGCGTAGTCGAAGTCCACGACCCACACCCAACCCGGCGCGTCGGGAGCGGACGTGGAAGACCAGTAGAGCGTGCACGGCCCCTCCATCCGGTGGTCCCAGTAGCAGCCGCCCGGCGCCGGTCCGTTGAGCTCGCCGCAGCCCTTGCAGATGCCGTGCTCGTAGCAGTCTCGGGAGTGGACCCTCGGGCAGGCCACGCTCGCGCTGCAGTCGCCAGAAGGCTGCGAGCCCGGGCACGAGCGGATGAGCGTGCGGAGCTCGTCGATGCTGGGCATGTGCCAACCAACCTCCGGGTAGTTGTAGCGCTCGCAGTAGCCCCTGCACTCGGCCCACTCGGTGCTCTCCCGCCTCGGCACCTTGAGCCACCGGAGGTTGCTCTTCGGGTCCCAGAGGTAGTCGCCGAAATCGATCATCGAGCGGTAGCAGGCCGGCTCCGGCGGCTGGCTCCAGGCGCCTTCCTCGCAGAGCGCGTCGCCGGTCTTGTCGTAGCCCGAGCTGCAGGTCAGCCCGCAGCTCGCGCCCTCGTGGCTCGGGTCGCACGGAGCGTAGACGCCGTGCTCCACGCCCTCGGGCTGAGACTCGCAGCTCGGGTAGCAGTCCGGAGGGCACTCTCCGTCGCAGGCTTCGCCGCCGCCGTCCTCGCAAGCGCCGGCCCCGTCGCAGACGTCGGCCTCGTAGCGCGTGTTGCCCTCACAGAGGGGCGGCTCGCAGACCGTCCCCTCCTGCCAGAGCCGGCAGCCTCCGGCGCCGTCGCACTCGCCGTCGAGGCCGCAGGTGCGCATGGACTCCGCGGCGCACTCTTGTTCGGGGTCGAGCCCGGCGGAGGTCGCGGCGCAGCCCCGCGAGCCGTCACAGGAGGCGCACAGACCCGCGCACTCGCCCTCGGGGTCCGTGTCCACGAGGTGGGCCACGCAGCTGCCCCAGGCGCCCGGAATGTCGCAGGCCTCGCAGGCGCCGTCGCAGGCGGACTCGCAGCACACCCCGTCCACGCAGCGCGCGACACCGTCCGAGCCCGGTAGGCACTGCTCGTCGGATTCACAGACAGACCCGCGGCATCTCATCGGCTCACACTCGCGGGTCGACGTGTCGCAGCGGTAGAAGTCCTGGCAGTGGGCCTGCGTCGCGCAGGAGCCTCGACAGCCGGTGCCGGTCGCGTTGCAGGCGAAGCCCCCGGGGCAATCCGAGGGGAGCTTCGTCGCGCAGGACCCGGCTCCGTCGCAGAAGCGCTCCTCGGTGAAGAAGCCGTCGGCACACGCGGGAGCCGCGCAGGGTGTGCCCTCGGCCCAGAGCCGACAGGCACCGCCGCCGCAGAGCCCGTCGAGCCCGCAGCTCGACATCTCCTCCGCCTCGCAGTCCTCCTCGGGGTCGCTGCCGTCCTCGGCCGCAACGCAGGCGCCCTCCCCTCCCTCCTCGCCGCACACCTGGCACGCACCCCCGCACTCGCCGTCGGGGTCGGCGTTCGGCGAGGCGTCCGCGAGGAGGCGACACCGCCCTTCGGCGCCGGGGTTGTCGCAACGCTCGCAGAGCCCGTCGCAGGAGGACTCGCAGCAGACGCCGTCCAGGCAGAGCAGGCTGGCGCAGTCGGCGCCCGCCCCGCACGGCTCACCGAGCACGAGGCGGCACTCCCCCGCGGCGTCGCAGCGGCGCTCTCCGGAGCAGGTGTCCGGGTCGGGGGCGTCCTTCAGGACCGAGCACACGCCGAGCCGGCCGTCGAGGGCGCAGCTGCGGCAGGTGCCGTCGCAGGGCTCGGCGCAGCACACGCCGTCCACGCACCGGCCCCCGGCGCAGGCGCTGTCGTCGTGGCAGGGCTCGCCGAGCTCGACCTTCGGCAGGCATGCGCCGCCCAGGCAGTAGTGGCCCGCCGCGCACTCGAGCTCCTCGACGCAGCTCGTCGCGCAGCGCTCGGCGCCGGCGCAGCGGTAGGGGTAGCAGGTGCGGGCCGCGCCGGGGCGACAGCTCCCTTCGTCGTCGCAGGTGCCGGCGTCGGTCTCCGCGTCCTCCTCGCACCGCGCCGGCTCGCAGAGTGTGCCCGACCGCACGACGCCCGCCGGACGGCAGGCGGTCTCCCTGGCTCCGGAACACTGCAGCGCGAAGAGCTTGCACGGCTCCACGCCTTCCCAGCACGGCTCACCGACGCCGAAGCCCTCGTCGACCTCTCCGTCGCAGTCGTCGTCCTTGGCGTTGCAGATCTCCTCGGCAGGCGCGGCGTCCTCGCACTCGGCTGGCAGCGGGAGGCACAGGTAGACGACCTCCGGCTCGAGGGCCTCCGCCCGCGCGCAGAACCAGCCGCCCGGACACTCCTCGACGCACGCGATGGTGCAGATGCCGGGCGCCGCTTCGAGGTCACCGGTGCACCACCCTCCCGGACAGTCGTGGTGCCCGCGACAGGGGTTCCCCATGTTGGCCACGGGGTTGGCGTCCGCGGTCGACAGGTCGGAGCTTCCCCGGTCCGGAGTCGGGCCCACGTCCCGCCGCGGGTGCTCCCCCGGTTCAGCGCGGCCGGCGTCCGTCCCGCCTGCGGCCGCGCCGGTGTCGACGCTCCGGTCGAGCAGCCCCACCGAGCTCCCGTCTGTCGCCGCCCCCGCCCCCGAGCCCGCGTCCGAAAGCACGTCCGGAGCAGGCTGTGAGAAGCCCTGCTCGCCCCCGGCGTCGGCGCTGCACGCGGCGACCGCCGAAACAACCAGGGACCAGGCCGCGAGACCCCGAAGATGTGCCCGCATACGTCTCACCCGTGCAATACTGCGATGTACGCTACCAGCAAACGAGCCGCGACCTCCACCCAGCTTCGGCGAGCAGCGCCACCAGCGGCAAGGCCAGCGTCGTCGCGCGGTCGCGGAGCGTGCCGAGGACCTGGAAGCCCAGGCCGAAGGGCCTTCGCGGCGCGTCTTGCCGCTGCGGGACATCGGTGGTCTCATCGGCCGACCCGGCCTCGATCTGCGAATGAGGGGCTGTCGCCACCATGCCGTCCCTGCTCGAAGGGTGCCCGCGCCATCCCCCCGGCGCCGACGCGATCCGAGGAGCGGGCGGGTGTCTGCGGCGACGGGAGGACGAATGAGCTGTGGCGGCCCGCCGGATCTGCTGTCGCACCGGCTGCGCGGCTTGTCGGCCAACGAGAACAGCCTCTCGGGCATGGTGGCGGCCGTGCGCTCGGGGTTCTCCTGGCTCGAGGTCGACACGCGGGTGACCTCCGACGGCACCATCGTGGTGTTCCACGACTGTCTGTGGCAGTCGCGCACCGACGCGCGCGGGGCGGTGTGCGAGAGCCGTTGGGACGCGGCGAGGCGACCGCGCTACGGCGACGGCGAGCCGGTGGCCACGCTCGAGGAGGTCCTCAAGGTCTTCGCCGAGAGCGAGCGGACCGGGCAGCGGCTGATGATCGACATCAAGGACTCGGGGCACGAGGCCGACCACCGGGCCCTCGTGGAGGCCTGCGAGCTCGGGGGGCGCGTGGTCTTCGTGTCGTGGAACGCCGAGGTGCTGCTGCGGCTGCACGCGCTCGGGACGGAGCACCCGCTGAGCTTCAGCCACCTGCCGTTGTGGACCAACCTGCCGGGTCGCGCGCTGCGTTCGACCCTGGGGCGACTCAGGCCCGCGCGCACCTCGCTCGGGGGGCTGCTGCGGGGCACCGAGGTGGGGCGCGTGGTGCTGCACTACGACGACTCCGATGCTGACGCGGAGGCACGCGCGGCCGCCCCCGAGGCGCGGGGCTACCTGCACGTCCACGTGCTCACGGGGCTTCCCTCGGGATGCATGCTGGCGGCCCTGCAGGAGACGGGCGGCTTCGTCGGGGTGCCGGTATGGTCGGTGGACGGCGGATACGTGCGGGCGGCGCACGCGCTCGGCCTCAAGGTGGACGTCTTCACGGTCAACTGCCCGGAGGCCCTTGCCCGCCATCGCCGGGCGGGGGGCGCCGACGTCGTCTTCACCGACGACCCGGCCTTGCTGGGTGAGGGCTCACCATGACCACGGGGCCCGCTGGGCGCAGCGAGGCGCTCGCGCTCATCGCAATCGGCTGGCTCGCCTCGGGCCTGCTAGGCACCCTACCGGTCGTGCGAGTGGCCGGATTCGCCCTCGACGTGGCGCACCTGGCTGCGCCGGCGCTGCTCTGGGCCGGCGGGAGCGTGCTGTGGGGCGGCGGTTGGCGCCCGGTGCTCTTCTGCGCCGGGTGGTATGCCGACGTGGCCGTGTGGCTGGAGGTGCGTCCCGGGATGCAGGCTCCGGGCGCGGTGGCCGGTCCCGGCTCTCTCGCCGTGCTCGGGTCCGTCGGGCTGCTGCTGTCGACGCTGCTCGTGGCCGCGCTCGCGTGGCGGCGGGAGCGGCCCGAGGGGCCGGTCGCGCGCCTCTCGGGCCTGGCCGCCGTGGTGGTGGGCACGGTGCTGGCCTGCCGGCTGGTGCACGCCCTGCTGTGCCACATCCCCAACGACGCGCGCTCGATCTTCCTGGCTGGGGTGGAGATCCACCACCTGAGCCTGGGGCTGCTGGCCGTGGCGTTGGTCGGCGTCTGGGCGGCGGGGGCGCGGCGGCGCGCCAGGCGCGGCGAGCGTACCCGTGGGTGCTGGCGTGTGGCGCCGGGCTGTGGGCAGACGAGGTCCTGTTCATGACCTTCGAGGGGGTCGCCAACGCGCTGACCGTCCACAAGGTCCCCGACGCGCGCTACGGCTCGGCGGCGTCGGTCTTGGGGGCGGTAGTCGCGGCTGTGGCCCTCCTCGCCCTCTGGGCCCTGCACGCCGCCGAGCACCGTCGCACGCAGCAGGCGGCCCGTACCGAGCCTGTCGCCGACGCCGGCCTGGGAGCCCCATTGGTCTTCCGCTTGCTCACGAGCTTCATCGGCGTGGAGACCCGCCGGCGGCGGCTGTGGCTGCTGGCGGTGGTGCTGGTGCCCTTCGCCCTTCACCGCATCGGCGGGCGTGCGCATCGCGGCGGCGGCGGTGATCCCCTTGCTGCTCATCCTGACCGACAAGATCGTCGAGTCCTGGCTGCTCGGCTGAGCACGGCGCGCTGATACCCCAAAACGACGACCGCCCCTCGGCCTGGCGGGGGGGCGGTCGCGGCTCCACGGAGCCTGGAGCGAGAGCCTGGTTTGTGCCTTCAGATGAGCCTCAGCGGGCCGGGGTGGGTGGAGCGGCCGGGGAGGCACACCCGGTGATCTCGCCCTCCCCGTGCTCCTCCTCGGGCACCGGGAAGACCTCGAAGTCCTGCTCGAAGCGGTTGCGGGCGAGGTCGCGCACCACGACCCGCACCGTCAGGCCCTCGTCAGGCATCACGGCCGGCATCGCCATGGTGCCGACGTAGGTGCCGAGATCCGGGTCGAGCTCGAGCTCGACTCGCGCGGCGGGGTCGCCGAGGATGTAGGCGAAGACGGAGGCGACCTGCTCGAAGGGGTCGACCTCGATGTCGACTTCCTCGCCCGGCGCGGCGGAGCTGGGGACCGAAGCGTCGAACTCGGGAGCGGTGCCGTCGATCACGTAGTCGATG
>CAZQPP010000089.1:0-19751 GCA_964594295.1 uncultured Myxococcales bacterium
GAGATCGGCCGTGTGCCCGGGATCGGTGAGATCAACCGAGAAGTAGCCGATCTGGAGGGCCGTGATGTTCTGGAAGAAGTGGGTGCCCTGGGAGGGGTCGGGGCGGAAGCCCTCGTGGGCGAGCTCTACCATGACGCGTGCGCCGGCGACCTGGGCCCAGGAGACCGGGATGCCAAGGAAGCGGTCCGACGTGCCCCAGCGGCCGGGGGCCAGGATCATGTAGGGGCGGCGCTGGCGCACGAGCACGTCGTTGATGCGGCCGACGTGCGCGGCGATCCTCTCGGTGCGCCCCGAGTCGAAACGATCCGGGTGCACGTAGACGACGTCTCGGATGTCCGGGATGAGGCCGTTCCCGAGGGCCGGACCGGCCACGACGCTGCGCTCTCCGGGCGCGAGGGAGCGCACGTCGCAGCACGCGCCCGGGCCCGAGGGCGAGACCATGGGCCTGAGCTGCAGCACCGAGAACTCATCCGGCTCGTCGCCCTCGTTCAGCGTGACGGCGAACTCCATCTCGACCGGGGTAGCCAGGCCCTCTCCGGCGACGGAGAGCAGCTCGCCGACGATCTCGGCCAGGGGGAAGCGGCCCTGGCGCAGCATGGGGGCGAAGGTGACCAGGCGCGCGCCGGGCTTGTGGATGGTGTCGTAGATGCGATCGCTCTCCTCCACGTAGGTCGAGGCGGCCGCCGCGAGCGCGCCGTCCTGCTCGGCGTCATCGAGCTCGAGGTGCAGGAGGTTCGCCGCGTCATCCTCGCCGAGCGCGCCCGAGGAGCGGGTTAGGTCCAGGGCGTAGAAGCGCCTCTGGCTGTATCGCAGCGCCTCCGCGGGCGAGGACATCTGCGGGAGCACCTGCGGGTACTTCGGGCAGAAGCGCAGGCCGACGCCGTCTTGCACCACCGTGCGCCCGAGGCCGAGCGCCGCGGTGACGAGGCCGTCCGCCGGCTGCATGGGCTCGAGGGGGTAGAAGTTGTAGGACTGGGCGACCCCTGCCACGTGGGGGTAGAAACGATCGCCGAAGCGCCTCCCCACGAGCTGCTGCAGGAGCACCGCCATGTCCGCCTCCTCGTAGGAGCGCGAGGCCTGCTCCAGGAAGCGCATGGGGCCCTTGAAGAAGGTCGAGGCCAGCACCAGGCGGATGGCGCGCCCCAGCTCGGCTACGCGCACGGCGAGCTCGCCGCTGTTGGGCACCAGGTAGGTGCGGTAGAGGCCGGCCAGCGGGTTGGCGCCCGAGTCCTCGAGGAGGTTCGAGGAGCGCACGGCGAGGGGGTAGTCGATGGCTCCGAGCCAGGCGCGCAGATCCTCGCGGAGCTCGTCGTCGAGGGAGTGCTCCAAGAAGAGCTTGACCACCTCGGCGTCGGACTCCGCCTCGACGGCGCGGGCCCTGAGATCGTCCTGCGCGCAGAAGCGCTCGAAGACCTCGGTGCAGAGGACCAGCGCCTGGGGCACGCGTATCTTGACCTCGGGGTAGCGCTCGTGGATCTCGTGGTCCGCGAGGAGCTTGGCCATGTAGGCCAGGCCGCGGGCCTTGCCTCCCATGGAGCCGGTGCCGAGCCTGGAGAAGTCGGGCTTCAGGAGATCTCCGCTGCGGGCGAACTCCACGACCCGCCCCCGCTGCCGGCGATCCAGGAAGGAGCGCACGGTGGAGACGAGGAAGCGGCGCATTTCCGCGGCGCCCTTGAAGCGGGAGGCGTCCTGCCGCCGCAGCTCGTTGGCGAGCCGGAACTCAGCCCTGGCGTAGAGCCAGTTGCTGAAGTCGTTGCGCGTGGCGTGGCTCATCAAGGCCTCGTCCGGCACACGGTCGAGCGCCGGCACCAGGTCGGGGATGGTCTGCGCCCTGCCGAACTCCTCGCCGTCGTCGCCCCTGAAGACGAAGGGACCGAAGCCGAGGCCGACGCTCATGAAGTCCCGGAGGCGATCGAGCAGGTCCGGTGAGCGCTTGTCGGCGAACGAGACGTCGAGCTCGCGCGCGACCTCCTCGTGATCGGGCTCGGCGGACTGGAGCAGCACCGGGACCGCCGGGGCCACCCGCTTGAGCAGCGTGATGAAGTCGCGTCCGGCGCGTGGGTCCGCAGTGCCGCCGCGCGGGAAGCGCATGTCGGCGATGACGCCCATCAGGTAGGGCCGGTGGTAGCCCAGGAGCATCTCCGCCTCCTCGAAGCTGCGCGCCAGCAGGATCTTCGGGCGTGCGCGCATTCGATAGAGGCGGTCGGCGGCGTTGAGACCGGCCGCCACGAGGATGCGGGTCTGGCGGACTATCTCGGTGTAGATGATGGGCAGGTAGGCGGAGTAGAAGGACGGCGAGTCCTCGATGACGAGGACCACGCGGACCAGCCCGAGCCGTGTGTCGTGTGCGGCGTTCTGCTCGTCCTCGACGGTCTTGACGATGGCGAGCAGGAGGCGCGGGTCGCCGCCCCACAAGAAGACGTGGTCGAAGCCCGCCTCCCTCGCCATGGCGGCGTAGCGCTGCGCCGCGGGGCGGTCGTAGGTGAGCATCACGACGGGCACGTCGGGCTTGCGCGCCTTGAGCTGCTCGGCGAGCGCCCCGGAGCTCCCCCCGGCGAACTGCGGCGTGGTCAGCACCATGTCGCAGCTGCGCGCCTCGAGCTGCTTGACGGCCGCCCGGTCCGAGGAGACCCAGTGGAAGCGCGGCGCCATCTCCAGGCTCAGCTCGAGGTACTGGGCCAGGAGCTGGTCGCCGAAGCTCCCGTCCTGCTCGAGGATGAAGGAGTCGTATGAGCTCGCGACGAGGAGGATGTCCCTCACCCGGTAGGGCATCAGCGCCTGGTAGCCGCTCGTGTTGTCGCTCTCGGGGCCCAAGGTCTGCCTCGCGTGGCCGGGAGAGGCTAACAGCTATACGACCCCCTGGTCGATCATCGCCCTGGCGACCTTGAGGAAGCCGGCGATGTTCGCGCCGCGGACCAGGTCGTCGCCGAAGCCGTACTCCCTGGCGCGACCGGCGCAGCTGGCGTGGATGCGCTTCATGATCTCGCGCAGCCGGCCCTCGACCTCGTCACGGCCCCAGGCGAGGCGCATCGCGTTCTGGCTCATCTCGAGGGCCGAGACGGCCACGCCGCCCGCGCTGGCGGCCTTCGCCGGTCCGAGGCGGACGCCGGTCTCGCGCATGACGTCGACGGCCTCGGGGGTAGACGGCATGTTGGCGCCCTCTGCGACGATCCTGCAGCCGTTCTTGGAGAGGTTGTGGGCGTCGACGTGGTTGATCTCGTTCTGCGTGGCGCAGGGCAGCGCGACGTCGCAGGGGATCTCCCACAGGGGGTTGTGATCGGAGGTGGGGTCGGTCTCGTGGTAGCTGGCCCTCGGGTACCTCTCGACGTACTCGCAGATGCGGCCGCGGCGCACGTTCTTGAGGTTCATCACGAGCTCGAGCTTGTCGCGGTCGATGCCCTCCTCGTCGACGATGAAGCCGCTGGAGTCGGAGAGGGTCACGACCTTGCCGCCGCCGACGGGGAGCGTCGTGAGCGCGTTCTTGAAGATCTGCTCGAAGCCCAAGAACTTCAAGATGCTCAGGTTCACCGACGGGTGGAAGCGCAGGCCGCCCTTGTAGGGGCCGATGGCGCTGTTGAACTCCACGCGGAAGCCCCGGCTCACGTGGACCTCGCCCTCGTCGTCTACCCAGGGCACGCGGAACTGGATGACCCGCTCAGGCTCGATGATCCGTTCCAGGATCCCGGCCGCGCGCAGCTCGGGCTGACGGTCGAGGACGGGGAGCACCGAGTCCACGACCTCCTCCACAGCCTGCTGAAACTCGGGCTGGGCCGGATCCCTTCTGCGCACGATGTCCATGTACTCATCGGATGGGCACGTCATCTCTCTGCCTCGGCAGCGTCCTCGGAAGGGAACGGGCGCTCGGGAGCTAACAAATGGGGGGGGCAGAGCGCTACCGGCCTTTGCGCCCCTCTCCACAAGGGCGAGCCCTCCTCCGCGAGGCCCCGCGTTGCTCCCCGGGGCCCGGTTCGCTACGGTCCGCCGATGCGTTCTTGGGCTCTGACGATCCCCCTCCTGCTCATCGCCGCGGCCCCCGGCTGCACACAGGTCGACCTCGGGGCCGCCGGCTCGGACATCGCGGGCCAGCCGGGCTCGGGGCGGGACGTGCTCGGCAGCCGCTGCTCGCGGGACCGGGACTGCTGGCCGGAGGCGGTCTGCATCGGCGGCGCCTGCGACCGCGAGTGTGTGACCGACTTCGAGTGCGCGACCACGAACCCGGGCACCCTGCCGGGCAGCTACCAGTGCAAGGACTGGCGCTGCGTCCCGGCCCAGACGACCCCGGCGCCGGCGGCCGACGTGAGCGGCTCGTCTCCCGGCGTGGACACGGGAGCCGCGCCCCGGGACACCCACGCGCCGTCACGGGATCCCGGGACGGGCGGGCAGCTCGACCCCGGCCCCTCGCAGCCGGACGACGGCTGCGGCCCCGGCGGGAGGGACTACGGCCAGGCCTGCAAGTGCCCCTCCAGCTGCAAGAGCGGGCTCTGTGCGGGCGCGACCGGAGGCTCGATGGGCTTCTGCACCGACCGCTGCAACACCGCCAAGGACTGCCCGGGCACCCACGTCTGCTACGACATCGGCGGGGGCGACCGGATCTGCGCAAAGAGCGACGCGGGCGCGGAGGTGGACTGCGCTACCGGGCAGTGCATATCGGGCCTCAACCTCGCGGACGGCCTCGGCCGCTGCGTGTGCACGGTCGAGTGCGTGGACGGGAAGGACTGCCCCTCGAGCGCGGCCTGCACCGTGGTGGGCACCCCCGGAGGCAACAAGAAGCTCTGCATGCCGCTGGGCCAGAGCTGCGACCCCAACAACCCGAGCAAGCAGTCCTGCTTCGGCTTCTGCGTCTCCACCGGCGGGCCGGGCTTCTGCACCACCCAGTGCAACGGGGACGCCGACTGCCCCGCGCCCTGGACCTGCCAGAGCGCGACCGTCGAGGGGAGCGGCACCCAGATCAGGATCTGCGCGGCCCCCTGACCCACGCCTCGATCACCCGGGTCAGCCTCCGCTCCGCCTCCTCGGTCGCGGAACGGCCCGGCACCAGCTCCGCGGCGACGTGCAGCGCCGCGGCCTCGAATCCGCTCCTCCTGAGCTCATCTGCGGCCTCTCCCTCGCCCTCGAAGTGCATGTAGACCGGACCGCGGGAGAAGAGCGCTACCAGCGGCCTGAAGAGGCGCGCCGCGGTGATCCGCCCGGCCTCTCCTCCCATGTACAGGTTGCTGACGTAGAGGCCGCGCGGGAAGCCATCGAGGAAGGCCGCGATGCGGCGCCACAGGGTCGACACGGCGTCCGGGGGCAGGTAGCTCAGCAGCCCCTCGGTGACGACCGCGGTGCCCACCTCCGGGTCGAGCAGTCCGCCGGCGGCGCTGCCGAGAGAGCTGGGGCCTTCCTCTTCGAGGGCGTCGAGAGACACGACGTGCAGGCCCTCGGGAGCGCCCGCGGCGGCGATGAGGCGTCTCTTCCTCGCGGCCATGCCGGGGAGGTCGCCCTCGACATAGACGAGGCCGTCGGCCTCGTAGTCCCTGGCGAGGCGTATCCCTCGAGGCGAGAGGCCCGCCGCGATCTCGACCACCTGCCCCACCCTGCCCGACTCGATGGCCTCGGACAGCACGCGGTCGATGGCGAGGTGGCGTTGCAGCAGGACGGTGTCCAGCGAGGGCGCCCTGAGCGCGGGGCCGCCCACGAGCATCAAGGGCTGCAAGAGGCCGTGGAGCAGACGACCGCTCCTCGTCGCGAAGGAGGGCGGCGCCAGGCCGTGACGGACCCACACGTAGCCGGTCACTTTGGCGGTGGGGCTGATCCGTGGTTCTCCCCGCATGGCCAGACGCTCTCCCACAATGGCTCGGCAGGGCGCAACCGCCTTGCCCCCTCGGCCCGGAGGCTGCCATCATCCGGGCCCCCCTCGGCGTCGCGACGGAGACAGCTTCGATGGCACTTTCAACAGCCCGTGAGGACTCCGAGATCTCGGCCCTCGCGGAGATCCTCGCGGAGACCTTCGGCTTCCACAAGGAGGACGCGGGGCAGTGGTTCGACCAGGCCGGCCGAGAGCACTTTCGGGTCGTGCGCCGCTCGGGGGAGGTCGTCGCCGGGCTGCTGCTGTCGCCGATGGGGCAGTTTTACGGTGGGAGAGCGCTGCCGATGGTGGGCGTCGGGGGCGTAGGCGTGCGCCCCGACCTGCGCGGAGGTGGGATCGCGACCTCCATGCTCGGCGACGCCGTGCGTCAGCTTCACGAGACCGAGGTGCCCATCTCGGTCCTCTACCCGACCACGCAGGCCCTCTACCGCAAGGTCGGCTACGAGCAGGCGGGGGAGCGTCTCTCTGTCGAGCTGCGGCTCAAGGAGATCGCCCTGCGCGACAGGGAGCTGGATCTCTGGAAGATGAGCGGCGAGGACCACGAGCGCGCGCGCTCTCTCTACCGCCGCTTCGCCGCCTGGCACCCCGGACACCTCGACCGCTGCTCGTACACGTGGAGCCGCGTCCTCGAGCCGCCCAAGTCGCCCCGCGCCGACGGCTATGCCGTGGGGAGGGCCGGCGAGCTGGAAGGCTATGCCTACCTCCACCGCGTGCGAATCGACGATTACTGGTTCAAGCTCGACGTGCGCGACGTCGCCGCTACCAGCGTCGCCGCGGCCAGGCGACTGCTAACCCTGATCGCCGACCACGCGACCGTCGCCAAGCACGCCGTCTTCGCCGGAGGCGCGGCCCACCCGATGATCCTGGCCCTGCCCGAGCTCTGCTTCGAGGCGAGCACGAACACCCACTGGATGCTCCGGATCACCCACCTGCGCAAGGCCCTCGAGACGCGCCCCTTCCCGCCACAGCTCTCCGGCGAGCTTCACTTCGAGCTCGAAGACCCCCTGCTCCCGGCGCAGCAAGGGCGCTTCCGCCTGAGCGTCGAATCCGGGCGCGGGCGGCTGCGACCCGGCGGCTCCGGGGCGCTCTCCATCGACGTGCGCGGGCTCGCCGCCCTCTTCACCGGCCACCGCTCCGCCGAGCAGATCCGCCTCGGCGGCCTCTGCGACGGGCCCGAGGAGACGCTCGCCCTCGCCACCGCGCTCTTCGCCGGCCCGGCCCCGAGCATGCCGGACGTCTTCTGATGCCCGAGCTCCCCGACATCACCGTCTACCTCGAGCAGCTCGAGGCGCGCGTGCTGCACCGGCGCCTCGATCAGGTGCGTCTCCACAGCCCCTTCCTGCTCCGCTCGGTGGACCCGCCCCTCGGCGAGACCCACGGTCGCGAGGTCCTCTCCCTGAAGAGGCTCGGCAAGCGCATCGTCCTCGGCCTCGAAGGGGATCTCTTCTGCGTGCTCCACCTGATGATCGCCGGGCGGCTGCGCTGGCGCCGCGAGGGAGCGAAGATCCACGGCCGCCTCGGCCTCGCCGCCTTCGACTTCGACAGCGGCTGCCTCATGCTCACCGAGGCTTCCAAGCAGAAACGCGCCTCGCTCCACGTCGTGCGTGGAGAAGAGGCCCTCGCCGAGCACGATCCGGGCGGGGCGGAGCTCTCGGAGCTCGACGCCGCCGCCTTCGCGGAGATCCTCAAGCGCCGAAACCACACCCTGAAGCGGGCCCTGACCGACCCGACGCTCTTCAGCGGCATCGGAAACGCTTACTCCGACGAGATCCTGCACGCGGCGAGGCTCTCCCCCGTGCAGCTCACGCAGAACCTCGACGAGCAGGAGACGGAGCGCCTCTTCGAGGCCACGCGAGAGACCCTCGAGAGCTGGACTGCGCGCCTGCGCGAAGAGACCGGCGACGCCTTCCCCGACAAGGTCACCGCCTTCCGCGAGGGCATGGCCGTGCACGGGCGCTACCGCGAGCCCTGCCCGCGCTGCGAGAACCCCGTGCAGCGCATCGTCTACGCCAGCAACGAGACCAACTACTGCCCCACCTGCCAGACCGGCGGCCGCCTGCTCGCCGACAGGGCGCTCTCGCGACTGCTGAAGAAGGACTGGCCCCGCACCCTCGAGGAGCTCGAGAGGCGGCGCTCGGGCTAGGAGCCGGAACCGGGTGCCGTCTCGCGGGAGCGGTTTCAACGCAGAGGCACAGGGGCACGGAGGCACAGAGCGACGGAGACCCGTGCGCCAGTCCTCGGGAAGCGCTCCACACCGATCTGGGTTACGCTCCACACCCTCATCAACGGACAGGAGCCTCGGATTGCGGAGCATTGGCATCGCCCTCTTCCCCGCCCTGGCGTCGGCCGCCTTCGCGCTGTCGGCGCTCTGCCCCCCCGACGCCCTCGGCCGCGGCTTCGACCACAGCGGCGCCGCGGAGTGCGCGGCGGCTCACCACGACGCCTTCGAGTTCTCGGAGATAGTGGGCAACGCGGACTCCTTCAGCGGCCCCGGCGCGAGGCGTCACCTGCCGCCGGACCGCAGCGTCGACTGGCTGCACCTGCGGGCGGACATCGAGGTGCTCCCCGCCCAGGGCACGATCTCGGGCGTGGTCTGGCTGGAGCTGACTCCGGTTGTCCCGGAGCTTGCAGAGGTCAGGCTGCACGCCGGCAAGCGCCTCATCATGCACGAGGTGAGCGACAGCGGCGGGCAGGTCCTCGCCTTCACCCACGACGACGAGGACCTCACGATCCGGCTGCCCGCCGCCCTCGAGCGAGGTGAGAAGACCACGATCAAGCTGCGCTACAGCGGCAAGCCCCGAGACGGCATGCACTTCGTCGAGGCGGAGGTCTCGGGCAAGAAGGTCCCGGAGGTGTGGACGCAGGGGGAGACCACCTTCAACCGGGACTGGCTGCCCATGTGGGACTACCCCAACGAGCGCTTCACGAGTGAGCTGACCGTGCGCGTGCCGCCGGACTACACGGCGATCTCCAACGGGCGCCTCGTCAGCGAGGAGATCGACCAGGGCCGCCGCATCCTGCGTTACCACCAGGAGCAGGACCACGTGGGCTACCTGGTCTCGTTGAACGTAGGCCGCTTCACGGTGAAGCGGGACGCCGAGCGCGCGCCGACGCTCTGGTACGTGCTCTACCCGGAGGACGTGCCCCACCTCGGCCGGAGCCTCGGCCACACCCGCGAGCTCATAGACGTGCTCGCCGAGCTCACCGGCCAGCCCTACCCCTACGCGAAGTACAGCCAGACCGTGGCGTCCCGATACCCCCTGGGGGGCATGGAGAACATCTCGGCCACGACGCTCGGCCGCGAGCAGGCCATCTACGACGAGAGCGCCGGGCTGGTCAGAGACGCGGTGCCCCTCATCGCGCACGAGGCGGCCCACCAGTGGTTCGGGAACCTGCTGACCTGCCGCGACTGGGCGCACATCTGGCTGAACGAGGGCTTCGCCACCTACTTCGAGATCCTCACGGCAGAGCGCACGCGCGGCAAGGATCGCATGCTCGAGGAGCTCGAGGGCGTCGCTCGCTGGTACATGAGCGAGTCGGCCCGCTACACGCGCCCGCTGGTCACCTACGTCTTCGACCGGCCAGGCGCCCTCTTCGACGGGCACACCTACAGCAAGGGCGCGTGGGTGCTCCACATGCTCAGGAACGAGCTCGGAGACGGCCCCTTCTTCGAGGGCATCGCCCACTACGTCAAGCGGCACAAGAACGGCCTGGTCGAGACGCCGGACTTCATCAAGGCCATGGAGGAAGCCTCCGGGCGCAACCTCCACGCCTTCTTCGCGCAGTGGGTCTACGGAGAAGGCCACCCCAAGCTCGAGGTCTCGGTGGAGGACGACGAGGGCTCGTCGGAGCTGCGCGTGCGCGCGCGCCAAAAAAGCGAGCAGCTCTTCAAATTCACCCTGCCCCTGCGTCTGACCTTCGCGGAGGGCGCCTCCCGCGTACGCACCCTCAAGGTCGACGGCGCGGACCAGCTCTTCTACGTGCCGCGCCGGGCGACGCCGCGCACCGTCGAGATCGATCCTGACGGGACCCTGCTCAAGGAGCTCGGTCTCGGGGGCGTGCCGGAGCACCTGCTCCGCGCTCAGGCGGAGCACGGGAGCACGGTGCTCTCGCGCGCGCAGGCGGCCCGGGCGCTCGGGGCCAGGGGAGCCAGCGTCAGGAACATCGCGACCCTCGACCGGGTGCTCAACGGCGCCGGCCAGTATCGCAGCGTCCGCACCGCGGCGGCCTCGGCCCTCAAGCAGATCGCCTCGGACGACGCCTGCTCGGCCCTGCGCAAGGCCCTGTCGCTTCAGGAGGCCCACGCGCGCCGCGCCGCCGCCTTCGCCCTCGCCCGCTGCCCCTCGAAGGAGAGCGCCGGAGCGCTCAAACAGGCCGTGGCGAGCGACAGGAGCGCGCACGTGGTCGCCGCGGCCCTCGAGGCCCTCGGCGCACAGCTCGAGCACACCTCGAAGAGCGTGCTGGAGGCCCACCTCAAGAAGCGCTCCTGGGATCAGGTAGTCGCTCGGGGGGCCGTCGCCGGCATCGCGCGCACGGGCGAGCCGTGGGCGAAGAAGACGCTCCTGAAGGTCGCGACGAGGAGCCGCTCGCCCTACAAGCTGCGCGCGGCGGCGCTGTCCTCGTTGCACGAGGTGGTCCGGCGCGAGCCCGCCGCCCGCGAGCAGGTCCTGGCCGCCGTATCTCGGCTGGTGAGGGATCCCGACCCCATAGTGGTGCGCTCGGCCGCCAGGCTGATCTCCCACATCGGCACGGACCGGGACTCCGGCCTCCTCGAGGAGGCGGTCACCCGCCTGCCCGAGAAGTGGTACCACAAGGAGGTCGGCCGCTGGAGGAGGACCCTGAAGGAGCGCGCCCTCGCGGCTGGCGACGAGCAGGAGCGGCGCGAGCGCCTGCTCTCCTTCGAGGAGAAGCTCGAGAAGCTCGACAGGCGCCTCGAGGACCTCGAGGCGAGGGAGCGGCCGGTGACGAGGTAGTTCGCATCCTGAAACTCGCGTTTCAGGATGCAGCCCTTAGCCGTTAGCGATTAGCTGTTAGCAGAAGTGCAATCAACTCAGGTGCCTGGCTAACGGCTAACGGCTAACGGCTAACAGCCAACAGCTCCCGGCCGGAAACGGCAGTTTCAGGACGGGACCGAGGTAGGAGCGCGCGCGCTCCTACCTCGGTCCTAAGGAACGAGCGCCTCCACCGCGTACTCCACCCGGCAGCCGTTGAACCTGAGGTCGGCCTCGAAGCCGAAGATGCCGGCCCGCACCCACGCGGTCACGGTCGCCTGGGCGCGGGAGATGGGCGCGGTGTGGAGAACCTGCGAGGTCTCGCCGACGTAGGGCGCGGCGGCGTCGCTGGAGGCCGACATGGTCAGCTCGATTATGCTCACCTGCGTGCCCGCCGTGAGGTCCTGCAGCTCCAAGCCCGCGCTGAGCGGCACGAGCGAGCTCGAGGTGTTGTTGTCCAGGAAGGAGCAGAGCAGGCCCTTGACCACGGCTCCCTCCGGGAGGTTGACCGGCGCCACGAGCAACACGTCGTCTCCCTCCGCCGGGATCGTCCCGGTGAAGTGGATGGAACCCGTCTGCTCGTGCGCCACGTCGACGTCGACGGCGGCTCCCTGCCACGGCGCGGCCTGGTACGCGGAGCCCGGGAGCGGGTAGTAGGCCGTCTTCTCCGCGGCGTACCGGTAGTCGCCGCTCACCCTCGCGTCCCCGCTGACGTCGAGGGCGGCGCCCGGGACCTCCACGCCGATGCCGACCTTCTTCGCGGAGACGTCCACCACGAGCGCGTCCAGGGCGACGGAGAGGTCCTCTGACAGCGTCGTCTTGCCCTTGACCCGGAGCTGCTTGTCCACGTCGGCGTGGCCCGCGGTGACCAGGTCCTGAACGGCCGCCGTGCCCTGCACGTGGAAGGCGTGCTGCGGCAGCGTCGTGTTCACGCCGACCCGGTCGAGGGTCGTGTCGATGAAGAGGGTGCCCTCGTTGAAGCTCTGGTCGCCGCTCAGGGTGGCGGCGGTCCCGTCGATCTTGGCGGGAGAGATGAGCGCGTTGGCGGAGATGTGGCTGTCCAAGATCACGCCGCCGTCGATGTGCCTCGCTCGGACCGCCTCGTCGTTCAGGTTCGCGTGGTGCACCGCCTTGAGGCCGAGGTGACCCTTCTCCACGACGAAGGGGCCGAGCTCCTCGCCGGTCACGGCGTCCTTGGCGATCTCCTGGCTTGTGACGGCGCCCGCGGCGATCTTCTCGCTTGTGACTGCGTTCTCGGCGATCTTCAGCTCCGTCACCGCCGCGCTCGCGATCTTGTCTCCGATCACCGCTCCCATGCCTATCTTGCTCGACGTCACCGAGCCTGCCGCCAGCGCCTGCTCACCGACGGCCCCCTGGTGTATGTGCACGTCCGCGACCGCGGGCTGTGAGAGACGGAAGGTCATGCCGTCCAGCTCCAGGCCGACCCCCGCCTGGTAGGACAAGGTCTCACCCGTCTCGTCGTCGGCGCAGGACCACCCCTCGTCTCCCCGCTTCAGCACCTTGCCGCGCGCACACGTGATACCGATCTTGTCAGCGCTCACGGCCCCGGGCTTGAGGTGGTTCTTGTCGATGGCCGCGTCCCCCACCGCGACCCCGTCCACGGCGCCGGGCGCGATGTGCCCGGTTGTCACTCCCTCGGCCGCGATCCTGATCATGCGCTCGTGCACGATCTCGAGACCCGAGCTCGCGATGTACTTCGTGTCCGTGTCGGTGTCCAGGTCCTCGCCACACCGCCAGCCCGCTTCTCCGCGCTTGAGCACGTCTCCTTCCTGGCACTGGGCGGCCAGCTTGTGCACGGTCACGGAGCGATCGGCGATGTGCGCGGTGCCCACGGCGCCGTCCTGGATATTGTCGGCGCCGACCGCACCCGAGGCGAGCTCCCCCTGCCCTACCGCGCCGGGCTTGATATGCCACGCGCTCACGCCGTCCGGTGCGATGGAGAACACGGTGCCGCTCTCGAGCACGAGCCCCTGGCCCGCTTGATAGAGCGTGTTCGTGTCGGTGTCGGTGTCCTTCGCGCAGGCCCAGACGCCGCCGCCCACGCTCTTGAGCACCTCCCCCGGCAGGCACGTAGCGCCCAGCTTGGACGCGCTCACCGCGCCGTCCTCGAGCTCGCCGCCCCCGACGCAGGTCGTGCAGTCCAGATCTTCGGCGAGGTCGGCCGCGCCCGCCGCGCGCGCGCGCCCGGCGTAGAAGGCGTAGGGGACCGGCACGATGCGCTGCAGCGGGAGCTCCGCCTCGGTCCCGACCCTGACGCCCACGTAGAGCGACGCGTGGTCGCTGAACGCCCGCTCCGGGAGCTCGTTGATCGTGCCGAGCAGGACCGAGAAGCGGCCGCCGGTGACCTCCACGACCGGCAGGACCTCCTTGTAGACCACCTGGCCTCCCGCGGGCGCGTCGTAGAGCGTCACGGTGAGCCGCACGTTGTCCTGGAGCGGAGCCCCGGACTCGGTGCGGATGAAGCCCTGCACGTCGAAGAGGCGCGGCAGCACGGCGTCCGCGGCGGCGGCCGGGCCGGACGCCAGGATGAGGATGGCCGTGAGTAAGGCTTGCCAGATCCGCAGCATCGTCATTGCTCCGTCAAGCTCGTCCGGTACAGGCCCAGGTCCAGCCTGGAGGGCGCCCCGCTCTCGTCAGGCACCGGAGACACCCCCACGCCGACGCTGAACTCGGCCCGCACCCCCGACCCCGAACCTCCGCTCCCGCGCGCCGACACGGGCTCGACGTCGACTCCCACGAGGGAGCAGCCTTCGTCTGGCACGCCCGTGCAGTCGTTGTCATCCCCGTCGCAGATCTCCGCCGAGGGCAGGACCTGTCCCTCGCAGGCGGAGGGCACGGCCCCGTCGCAGGTGAGCATGCCGGGTGCACACAGGCCCACGCCCTCGGTGTCCCGGGGGCCCTCGTAGCAGGAGTGGGTGGAGTCGTTGGGCGTGTGGGTGCAGCCGTCGGCAGCGCAGGCGTCGTCGGTGCAGGGGTTCTCGTCGTCGCACTCGAGGGGCAGGCCCGAGCGGCAGAAGCCGGCGGAGCAGGTGTCCTGGAAGGTGCAGAGATCACCGTCCTCGCAGGGCGTCCCGCCCTCCACGGGCACGAAGGTGCAGCCCTTCTCGGGGTCGCAGCCGTCCTCGGTGCACTCCTCTTCGTCGTCGCACACCCGGGGCTCGTGGGCGCAGCTGCCGTCGGGGAGGCAGACGTCGTCCGTGCAGGCGTCGCCATCGTCGCAGTCGGCGACGGAGCCGCAGTCGGGGATCTCGACGCAGCCGCCCCCCGGAGCCTCCTCGTAGCCTTCGTTGCAGCCGACCTGCACGCAGTGGGGCGCGCCGCCCTCGAGCACGCAGGCGGCCCGGCCGTTCTCGACGGCGACGGCGCAGCTCCGACCGCACCCGCCACAGTGATCGAAGGTGGCGTAGAGCCCTTCGCTCAGGAAGTCCTCGTCCACGTCGCCGTCGCAGTCGTTGTCCACTCCGTCGCAGCGCTCGTCGGCACGAACCGCGGCGTCACAGTCGGTCAGCCCGCCTTCGAGGCACAAGCGCGAGCCGAGGCAGCCGTCGCGCTCGCAGGGAGTCGAGGCGCCCTGCCCTACCGCGTGGAGGCTGCAGCTACAGGTCCCAACGTCCGGCACGCACTGCAGCGCCGTCTCCTCCGCCCCGCTGCCGGGCACCTCCACACAGGTGTAGCCCTCCGGACAGGCGTCCTCGGGCCCGCACGAGACGCCGCAGAAGCTCCCCTCGAGGGCCCCGACGCGCACGCACTCGCCTCGCTGGTCCGCCCCCTCCGCGCGGCAGTCGGCCGAGGTGGCGCACGGGCGGCAGAGGTGCAGCCAGCGGTACAGGCAGAAGAGCGCCGGGTCCTGGCCGGGGAGGCTCATCAGCTTGCAGGACCAGCCCTCGGCCGGGCACGTGTCCACGCACGAGGTCGAGCACACCGATCCTCCAGGCGCTGGAGCGCAGAGCCCGCTGTCGCAGTCGCTGTTCTCGGTGCACGGGCTGCCGAAGGCTCCAGGAGTCGCCGGCGCGTCGCCGATGACCAGGCCGTCGGTGGGCAAGCCCCGCGAGTCCGCCCCGCCGTCGCCCCTGTCGCCCGCCGGTCCGCGGTCCTTCGCCGGCAGATCGCGGCCGTCCACGTCGGCCACGGCAGACCCGCTCGAGCCTTCACCGTCCTGCGCGACGTCCGAGAGCCCGGACACATCCGGATCGAGGACCTTGACCTTCGTGCCCTCGCTCTCTCCCCCACCGCAGGCGGCGAGCAGCAGGGCCAGGGCGACGCAGGCCAGCCCTCTCCTCGAACCAAGCATAGTAAGGCGCAGGCTCACCCCATGGCTGTACGCAGATGGGGTGGCGGGGTCAAGATTGGGCGCTCTCCCCCCGGGCTAGAACCCGAACGAGAGGCACCCGTCCCTCACGATTCGGGCCAGGTACTCGTCGATGTAGGGGTCGCCGCGCTGCCAGGCGCCGAGGCGCACGGCCTTCAGGCTCGCGGCGAGGGCGGCCCCGAGGGCCCCGGCCGCGGCCATCGAGGCGCGGGTCGAGGCTGGGATCGGGCCGGGAATCTCGACCCGGTAGGGCGTCGCGGAGCCGTTCGTGCCCTCCTTGTCGTAGATGTAACGCTTGTAGGGCTCCTCCTTCGGGTGCCGGTTCATCGGGTCGAAGAAGTCGCGGATCTTGCGCGCGGTCACGATGGCGTCGAGGGCCACGCTGAGCGCCTCCATGACCGGGGTGGGTTGCCCGAGGAGGCGGCGGTACTTCTCGTCGGTCTTGCGTACACGCCTGCGCACGACGCCGTTCGGCGCGAAACGGTCCATGGCCCGCAGCATGGTCCAGAGCATGGCGCACTGGCGCTTGTAGAAGCGGGACTTGTGCTGCCTCATGACCGGGTTCTTCGAGCGCATGCAGTAGGCGTAGCCGTTGAGCTGCACGTCGAGGCGGCGGAGGATCGACGGGCCCCACGTGCGGTAGAGCAGGTCGTATCCCTCCTCGGTCAGGTTGAGGGTCTCGTGGGTCTCGAGGGCGGTGTTCTTCTGGGAGCCGGACCAGAAGTGCACGTCCTCCCAGGGCACGTCGGCCACACGTCCTTCGTCGCGCAGGCGCTCCCAGAGCTCGGTGCCGGGGAAGGGGGAGAGGCGCGTGATCTGCTGGTAGGTCGGGTAGAGCGAGACGAAGTAGTTGAGGTCCTCGTAGATGTTCGAGTGGTCGTGGAAGTCCCAGCCGCAGATCCAGGCGCCGACGGTGCGAATGCCCATGGAGTGCAGGCGGCTGAAGACCTCGCGGGCGTCGATCTCCTCGCGCTTGTCGTAGCCGTGCTCGCCGGCGAACTTGGACTCGACGCCGATGAAGATGGTCCCGATGCCTATCTCGGCGACCGCGTCCCAGCCGTAGGTCTGGGCGAACTTGCCGATGTGGTCGATGGAGCCGAAACCGAACCAGTCGAGGCTCTCGACGACCTCGGGCGAGCTCTCCCAGTAGGCCCGGATGGCCTCGAGGTAGACCGGGTGGCGGAAGTGGTCCTCCTCGATGACGAAGATCTGGCAGACGTCTTCGAAGTGGCGGTGGTAGAGCCCGATGTGCTCCACGAGCTCGCCCGGTGACAGGAGCTCGATGCGGCGCTTGTCGAAGAGCGCCGTGCTCGAGCAGAAGTCGCAGCCGCCGGGGCAGCCGAGGCCCGACACGAGGAAGCCGATGTTCCCTTTCGGGAAGGGCGTGACGAAGGGTGGCGAGCCGCCTGCCTTCGGCATCAGGGCCTGGCGGATCGGCCGCTTGGTGTCCTCGCCGAGCATGCGCCGCAGGTACTTCACGCCCTCGCCGTGCACGACGTGGTCGACGTACTTCTTCTGGGTCTCGGCGTCGTGCGTGGCGGCGAATGCCTGGCCGCCGTAGGAGCCGAGCAGGATCTTGCTCTGGGGCGAGCGCCTGCGCACGTAGGTGCACATCTCCTTCACGCGGTCGAGGTGCGGCGGGTAGGAGCTGATGCCCACGATGGAGTGCCCCTTGTCGACCTCCGCGGTGAAGTCCTCCCAGCGCGGGTACTCGAGCAGGACCGAGGGCCGCTCCACGTTCTGCGCGAGGATGTGGTTCGCGTAGCAGTGCGTGTGGGAGACGATGGTGAAGATGTCGTCGCCCTTGGTGAAGCGCTGCCCCGTGGCGTCGGTCAGCGAGTCGTTGGCCGGGAGCGTCGGGTAGGGGTAGGTCGGGGTCGTGAGCAGGAGCGAGTCGCTAAGCACGGTGACCTCACGGAGAGTCGGGTGGATCGGGATCAGTTCACGAGGGGCCCGGACGCGGGCGCGCGCCGGCGGGACCTGGGCTTTGTCTTGGGCCTTGCCCTGGCCTTGGGTTTTGCCTTGGGCTTGGCCTTCACGACGCGCGGCCGGGCGACGTGCTCGGCGATGAAGCGCGATATGTACGCCGCGAACTCCGCCGGGCGCTCCTCGGCCCAGAAGTGGCCGCAGAAGGGGACGAGCTCGAAGCCGACCGCGCCCGGGATCTCCTCGTAGAGCTTCCGGCCCCAGGAGGGAGAGATGTAGCGGTCGTCCGCCCCCCAGACCACGAAGGTCGGCTTGTCGAAGCGGCGCAGCCCGGGCACGGCGAGCTCCGTGTAGCGCGGGTGGCCGGCGAGCAGGAACTGCAAGAAGGCGTCGCGGGTCTCGGCTGAGGCGCGCAGGGGGCGAAGGTACTCCCTGATGGCCTCGTCTGTGAGGCGGCCGCGGTCGTAGACGCCTCGCCGGAAGCTCGAGAAGGGGGTCTTGCACTCGACGAGCTCGAAGACCCCGGCGCGGGCGGCGAGGTCCATGAGCGGGCGGGCCCGGCAGAGGGCCTGGAGGCGCGCGATGGCCGGCACCGGCCAGTTGTCGTAGCAGACGCAGTTGGTCAGGACGAGGGCCTCGACGCGCTCGGGCATGCGGGCCGCGAGGATCTGGGCGGCCGCCCCGCCCTGGTCGTGACACACCACCGTGAAGCGCTCGTGGCCGAGGGCGCTCATCAGCTCCGCGAGCATCTCGGCCTGGGCGTCCATGTCGAAGGTGGCGCCGGGCTTGACGCGCGTGTCGCCCAGCCCCATCAGGTCCGGCGCGTAGCCGTGGACCTGGTCCTGGAGCAGCTTGAGCACGTGGCGCCAGAGGTAGCTCGAGGTCGGAATGCCGTGGACGAAGAGCACCGGGGGCGAGCTCCCGGCTCCCACCTCGAGGTAGGCCACCTCCCCGAAGGAGGTCGAGACGCGCTTCTTCTCCCGGGACAGGGCGTTCATTCGCACACCTCCTGCGGCTCGCGTGGCGCGACCTCCTCCGCCCCGAGCGCGACCGAGAACAGGTACCTCAGCATCTCGAGGGCCGCCTCCACCCGCTCGGGCCCGCTGTCGGTCGCCGACTGGAGCCCGAGGCCGGTGACGGTGGCCCAGAGCAGGTCCGCGAGGGCCTCGACGTCCACCTCGGCGGCGCCCCCCTCCGGGCCCACGATGCGACGCAACGTGTCGACTATCTGCGCCCGCAGCCGCTCGCGCATGCGCCGCGCGTGCACGAGGAGCTCCTCGTTGGAGACCGAGCGCGCCCAGACCTTGGCCTGGGCCTGGAAGTCCGGGTTCTCGCGCATGATCTCGAAGAGGGCGTCGATCGCGACGCGGCCCCTCTCGACGCGGTCGCCCCAGCCCTCGACGGCGACGGCGATGCGACCCATGAGGCGGTTGTAGATCCGGACGAGGACCTCCAAGAAGAGGTGCTCCTTGGACTGGAAGTGGTAGTGGAGCAGGCTCTTGGAGACGCCCGCGGTCTCGGCGATCTCCCTCATGGAGGCCGCCGCGTAGCCGGAACCGCAGAACATCGCCTCGGCCGCCTCGAGCAGGCGCTCGACAGGCTCGCTCGAGGCCGGCAAAAGGCCGGTGCGCAGGGGCTCGGCGGGCGAGTCGGTGGTCTCTTTCGGATCGGAGGTGAGCATTTGCACGCGGGGTGACGTGGACTGGCCGGCCGACCAGGCATTGCGGTCAGACTGGCCGGCCGGTCAGGACCCTAGCACGGAGGGAGGAGGAGCGCCAGCCCGGCGAGATCGGAGAGGTTGACGCCGCTCTCCTCCAAGGCCTCGAGGGCGCTGCGGTAGTCGGCGAACGCGTCCTCGCCCATGCCCTCGGGGCGGCGGCCGCGTATGAGCTTGCTCAGGGCGAGGGGCACGCCGAGCTTGTTCCCCTCCGCATCCTCGAGGGAACGCCGCACCCCGGCCACCACGAGCGCGCGTGGTGGCAACGGAATCCCTGCCAGCGGCAAGACGGAGAGCATGCGGGGAGCCCCGAAGGGCCCGCCGTCCTCGTGGAAGGCGATCTCCGAGGGGATCCGAGCTCCGAGACTTCCGCGTTCCTCGTCGACGACCTGCACGAAGACAGACGAGGAGCTCTCGGCGCTCTCGACCACTGACGGCAGGAGCTCCTCGTCGAGAGCCAGGGTCGAGGTGAAGAAGATGCCCGAGCTCCTCCCGAAACCACGCGCGCTCTCCGCGATGGTTGCTCTCAGCGCCTCGACGAGCTCGTCTCCTTCGGGGTTCGGGATGCCCGAGACGTCGACGCGACCGTCAGGCAGGCGGAGGTCCTCGCTCGGGAAGGGAGCCGAGAAGAAGCCGCCCTGTCGGGTGAAGTCCATGTGAACTCGAAGGGCGGGCTGCGATTCGCCGACGTGGATCACGTCTTCGATGGGGTGGGCGTCGGGCCGGGCGCCGGCGCCCTTCTCCGCGGCGGAGCAGGCGCAGGCGGAGAGCGCGACCAGGATCAGGCAGCGGCCTACGGGGCTCATGGGCAGTTGATAGCAGAGCGCGCGAACAGGCGCGCAGGAGAGAGGTGAGGCCTTCTGAGCTGGCGCTCGCTCCACGTGCTAGCCCCAAAACAAGCGATTAGGCATTAGCCATTAGCCATTAGCTCAGGCACGA
>CAZQPP010000090.1:0-19313 GCA_964594295.1 uncultured Myxococcales bacterium
TTCCTCGGCGACGAGGTCCTGCCGGTGATCGCCAAGGCCGTGGAAGGCATGAAGGAGGCCTTGACCGAGGACGAGCAGGGCCGGCCCGTCGTCTCCGGCGTGTCGGTCGGCACCAGCGCGGGCACCTTCGAGTACTACGCCGGCCTCGGCGTCGCCGACGACCTCGGCTACGGCGTAGGCTCGGTCCTGCTCGCGCTCGTCGAGAGCTCGGGGCTTCCCTCCGGTCGCTAGGAGACGCGGCGCGCCGGCCCGCCGCTCCTGCGTCTCGCACGCCACCCCTTCCCTGCAAAGCGGGCGCTCTGGCACAATGGGTGGATTGTTGGGTAGTAGCGAGAAGATAGTAGCCGAATAGAAAGCTGAAGATGAGCAAGTGCGACCACCGTCCCGAAGGCGTTTCGGAAGGAAAGGCCTCGCGTAGGGGTGTTTCGCCCCGAAACACCCGCCCCGCCGAACAGGCCGAGGCGGAGCTCGACGACACGCCTGCGGAGCAACCCGAGCAGGCCGCCGTCGAGGACGAGGAGAGCCTCGAGCGAGCCCGCCGCATCCTCGTGGGCGACGATCTCGCCGCCCTCGAGCGGCGCATCGCCTTCTTGGAGGCCCGCTTCGACATCGAGGTCGCCGAGGTGCGCAGATCGGTCGTGCGGAGCACCGAGCTCCTGCTCGAGGTGCTGCGACAGGAGATCCGCGACCTGGCCTCGCGCGTCGAGGCCGGCACGCCGAAGCACTCGGAGGCCCTCGAGCGGGCGTGGGCGCAGGCACGCCAAGAGGAAGGGGAGGAGTGCTAGGTTGAGCGACCACGTGACCACACCGCCGCCGGTGCCTCGCAAGGCTCGCTCCCGAAAGGTCCAGACACTGACGCCGCCGCCGATCCCCTTCGAGGCCCGCCAGCCGGTCGCACACGCGGCGGAGCCGCCGCTGGTCTCGCAGGACGACGGGAGGCCTCGCGGGGCTCAAGCTCTGCGCGACGCCCTCGACCTGCCGTCGCGCAGAGACCTCGAGGAGCTCGAGCAGCGACTGCGTCACTCCCGCACCGACGCCGAGACCGTGGGCGAGGTGATCGCCGAGGCGGTCAGCGCCAGAGAGGCCAAGGATGACGCCCTGAGCGAGGCCCTCGGCCCGACCCTCGAGCGCTCCCTGATGCGCTCGGTGAAGACCAGCCCGAAGCCCCTCGTGGACGCCCTCTTCCCGGTGATGGGGCCGGCCATCCGAAAGGCCATCGCCGAGTCCATGCGCGCCATGATCCAGGCGATGAACCAGGCCCTCGAGCACAGCATGACCCTGCGCGGGCTCAAGTGGCGCTTCGACGCATGGCGCACGGGCCGGCCCTTCGCCGAGGTGGTCCTGCTCCACACCCTGCGCTACCGCGTCGAGCAGGTCTTCTTCATCCACCGGGACAGCGGAATCCTCCTGCACCACGTGACGCAAGGCAACGAAGAGACTCGTGATCCGGACCTGGTGTCGTGCATGCTCACGGCCATCGGGGACTTCGTGCACGACTCCTTCGAGAGCGGCGAGGACGAATCCCTCGAGACCCTGCGGGTAGGCGATCTCAACGTGTGGGTAGAGGTGGGCCCCTTCGGCGTGCTCGCCGCGGTGATCCGGGGCGAGGCCCCCGAGCGCCTGCGATCCAAGCTGCAGGGCGCGCTCGCGGCGGCCCACTCTCTCTGCCACGCGGAGCTGCTCGGCTTCGACGGGCGCGCCGAGCCCTTCGCGGTCGTGGGCGGGGAGCTCGAGGCATGCCTCGAGACCGGTTACTACGAGCTGGGCAGCACGAGCCTGTCGCCGCTTGTGCGCCTCCTCATCCTGCTCTGCCTCCTCATCCTGACCATAGTCGGCTGGCGCGCCCTGGTTGCATGGAACGAGTACCTGCAGATGAGGGCCTTCTACGCGGTGGTCGACCGGCTCACCGAGGAGCCCGGCCTGGTGGTCGTTCGAGCGGAGCGCAGCGACGAGCGCTACCGGCTCGTGGGCCTCGCCGACCCGCTGGCGGCCGATCCAGCGCTCCTGGTCGGCTCGACAGGTCTCGACACCGCCGGCCTCGAGATGAGCTGGTCCCCCTACGTCGCCCTCGAGCCCCCGCTGGTGATCCTGCGCGCCATCCACGTGCTGCGGCCGCCCGACAGCGTGACCATCGAGCTCGACGGCACGACCCTCGTCGCCGCCGGCGAGGCGCACCCGGACTGGATCGCCCGGGCCGAGGTGATGTGGCCGGCGCTACCAGGTGTCGAGGCTTGGGACGACGCGATGCTCGAGCCCCTGCAGCTCGGCGACCCCCTGCGCGACGAGCTCGAGGAGCTCCGGCGCCGCGTCTCCGGCACGCGGGTGCACTTCCGCTTCGGGCGCTCCACCCTCGACCTCGACGGCCGACACCGGGTGGGCGAGCTCGCCGGCCACATCCGCCGCATCCTCGAGATCGCAGACCAGCTCGAAGAGCCGGTGCTCGTGCGCCTCGTGGGACGCGCCGACTCCCGGGGCAGCCCCGCTCGCAACCTGGAGATCAGCCGGCTGCGCGCCCGCGCGGTGCTGGACCAGCTCGTGCAGAGCGGCATCGACCGCGCCCGCCTCGAGGCCGTGGCCCTCGGCGCGAGCCGCGCCAGGGAGCTCACCGCAGACGAGGAGGACCAGGCGGGCGAGCGCGCCGTGAGCTTCGAGGTGATCGACCTCGAGGGCACGGACAGCCCGAAGGACTGAGGCTGTCCCCCCGACCGCGAATGCGGTAGGACGGCGGCCATGATCCAGAAGAAAGTGTGTATGGTCGGCGCGTTTGCGGTGGGCAAGACCAGCCTGGTCTCGCGATACGTCCACAGCCGCTTCTCCGAGCGCTACCTGACCACCCTGGGCGTCAAGATCGACAAGAAGCTCTTGAACGTCGGCGCACAGAAGGTGAACCTCCTGCTCTGGGACATCCACGGCGAGGACGACTTCCAAAAGGTCCGCGGCTCCTACCTGCGCGGCGCCTCCGGCTGCCTGCTGGTGGCCGACGGCACCCGAGCGCCGACCGTAGAGGTGGCGGCCGACCTCACCGAGCGCATCTTGAAGGAGGTCGGCGCCATCCCCACCGTGCTCGCGCTGAACAAGCACGACCTGCGCGAGAAGTGGGACCTCGACGAGGGCACGATGGGCCTGGTGCGCAGCCTCGGCCACCCGGTCATCGAGACGAGCGCGCGCACGGGCGACGGGGTCGACGAGGCCTTCATCGAGCTCGTTCGGCGAATGCTCTCGTGACGGCCGAGGTGCCGGCGCAGGTGCGTGCGATCCTGGACTCGCTCATCCAGGCCAAGCACGGTCCGGCCTGGCTGCAGATCGACGGCTGGGGGAACGTCGTGCAGTGCGGCGGCGCGCTGGGCGACTACGGCTACCGGGCCGCGGCGACCAACACCAAGGCCGAGCTGGCCTTCGACTTCCTCGCGGGCATCCTGCCGACCTCCGGCGAGCCCATAGTCTTGGACAACGTCAACACGCCCGGCGGTCCCCTCGTAGACGTGGTCGTGCAGCGCCTCGAGGGCTTCGAGTGGGTCGTGCTGGCAGACAACTCCAGGGACGCCGACCGCCAGCGCGTGGTGCAGCAGCTCGTCAACGAGACCAGGCTGCGCTCCTACGGACCGGCCAAGGAGCAGGACGGCGACCTGCTCGCCGAGGTGGCGAGCGGGCTGGGCACGGCGATCTTCGAGCACAGAAGCCGGGCGCGGTTCTCGCCGGTCGGGCGCCCGCCCGAGTGGCTCGAGCAGCACCTCACGGGCTTCCCGGAGAGCGAGGACGGCTTCGACCTCGTCGCCCTCTTCCCCTTCCTCGATAGCTGGATTACCGAGGCGGAGGCCGTATGGTCCGGTGAGGGCACAGGCTCCGCGCGCTCGGGTACCTGGACCGAGCACATCGCCGGCCGAGACGTGGACCTCGAGGCCGTCGCCATGCGCTTGGGCGGCTTCTGCGTCGCGGCCCTGCGCAACGACCCGGGGAGCGCCGAGGAGCGCCGCCGGCTGCTCCAACGAGGCCGCGAGACGAGCCTCCGATACGCGGTGCTCGCCCGCGAGACGGCCGAGAAAGAGGTGCTCCTCCACTGCCTCGTGCACGACCTCTCCGGCCCGCTGAACAGCATGCTGGGAGTGCTCAACATGCTCTCGACCCAGCCCCTCGACGAGGACGGCCGCCACCTCCTCGAGATGGGCCTCGAGCAGGCGGCGCACCAGGGCAAGATGCTGCGCGAGGTCTTGGAGGTCTTCGCGATCGACGTGGACGCCATCCGGACCTTCGAGCACGACCCGGAGCTGGCCCCCGACCTGCTCGCCGTCGCCGAGCGCGTGACCGAGGGCATGTCCGCGGCCTGCGAAGAGAGGTCAGTGACCCTCGCTCTTCAGATCGACGAGGCCTCCGCCGGCGCCGGAGACTGGCACGTCGCGGCCGAGGAGGAGCGCCTCGAGCGGGTCCTCACCAACCTCGTGGAGAACGCGCTCCGGCACAGCGCCCCCGGCTCCACGGTACGCGTCCTGCTCGAGCGTGACGGCGGCCACGTGGGCTTCCACGTCGACGACGAAGGCCCCGGCGTGCCGAAAGATCTCGCCGAGAAGATCTTCGAGCGCTCGACGCGTGCCGGCCCCTACTCCGGCAAGGCCGGCCTGGGCCTCTACTTCTGCCGCCTCATGGCCGAGCGCTGGGGCGGCTCCATCGAGCACACGGCGCGCCCGTCGGGAGGCGCGCGCTTCTCGGTCGCGTTGCTCGGGGCCTGAGGCCCCCCTGCTCGGAGAGCTACTCGATGCGTTCGCTGAACACGTCGAAGCTATGGTCGCGCGTCAGCGGGCCGACAGTGATGGTCTCGGTGCTGAAAACGGCTCCGGTGTCCCGGTCGACCCAGCGGGCTACGCGAAAGCCGGGGACCACGTCCGCCTCGAGCACCAGCACGGCGCCGGCAAGGTAGGTGCAGTCGGCGCTTTCACCGCATTCGAAGGCAGCGGCGCCGCTCGACTCCCGGACGCTGTTGACTCCTCCGTCGGGGCGGTGCGCCTCCACTCGGAACCCGCGCTTCAGGGTGCACTCGTAGGCGACGTGCCAGTCGATGTTGTAGTCCCGCATGTCGGTGTCATCGAGCCAGTGCCACATCTCCGTCTTCATCGGAATCTCCGCCGACTGGAGGGACACCTCCACCGCCATCAGGTGATGGGAGCCACCGCCACCACCGCTTGACGGATCGTCGACGTACATGGCCCAGAACCCCGCGCCGTCGCAGGTGGTCTCGTCCGGGTAGGTCAAGGAGCAGTGGTCGTAGCTGCTCCACAGGCCGTTGACCACCGCGTCGGCCCCGATCGGGATGTAGATGCGCCGCGCCATCTGTGCATCCCAGTTGGTCACGATCTTGTACCCCACCATGTAGTTGGAGCTCTCGGGCTCGACGAGCAGGTCGACGCGCACCCAGTCCTCTGCGGCGCCGTCGACGGGGAGCTCGTCGCCCACCGCGCAGTAGTACGCACCGAGCGGATGCCGGTGGCCGCACTGCGTATCCTCCAGCGGCGTCGCAGAGCACGCAGGCCGCGGGGTCCACAGGGGCCCGGAGACCTCGAAGGGGCAGCACACCAGGTCGTCGCAGCTCGCGGCCCCGTAGGACGGCGTGCGCGTGCAGCCGCTCTCCGCCATGGTCCGCCATCGGTGCCCCCCGGGGAGGTCGGTCAGGCAGCAGACTTCGTTGCACCGCCCCGCGTCCTGCTCCGTCCCGCCGGCCAACCCGCAGGCGCCCGCGCTCGTCTTCTCCAGCTTGTCGCCACGGAGGCAGCAGACCTCCTCACAGAGCTTGGCGTCCGCGTACACCGTGCCTCCCACGGCGCGGCAAGCGGCGGGCGTCAATCCCACGAACGCGGCGTCCTCGTCTACGCTGGAGAGGACGTTGCAGCAGCCCATCTCGCAGTCCGACGCCAGGGATGCCTTGCCCCCGCTGGACACGCACTCCATGTAGTCGATGGTCTCCCACACGTCGTCGCCCTTGGCGCAGCACACGCTCTCGCACGCGGAGGCGTTCTGCCTCGTGCCGCTGGCCCACTCACACGCGCCGGCGCTCGAGAGCTGCACCTCGTCGCCAACCAGGCAGCATGCCTCCTCGCAGGCCTCCACCTCCGACCGCGTGCCTCCCATGGAGCGGCAGCCAACCGGCGGCATGCTCATGAAGACGGGGCCGTCGCCCGCGGCGTTGCCGATGTCGCAGCAGCCCTCCTCGCAGTCCGACGCCAAGGAGGCCTTGCCCTCTTCAGCCGCGCATTGCAGGGGGTCGAGGATCTTCCAGTCGCCGTTGCCCTTGTCGCAGCAAACGCCTTCGCACTCCGCCGCGTCATGCTTCGTCCCGCCCTTCCCGTCGCATGTACCGACGGTGGTGGGCACGACCTCGTGGCCAACCTGGCAGCAGGTGCTCTCGCAGAGCGCCGCGTCCGACTGCGGCGTGCCTCCAATGGCGCGGCAGCGCGCCGGCTCCGAGGCGACGAGGACGGGCCCCTGCTCCGCGTCGCCGATGTCGCAGCAGCCATCCTCGCAGTCCGACGCCAGGGATGGCTTGCCGCTGTGGCCGAGGCACTGCCAGTAGTCGAGGACCTCCCATTGGCTGTCGCCCTTGTCGCAGCAAACGCTCTCGCACGCGGAGGCGTCTTGCTCCGTCCCCCCTGCCGCGATGCACTTTCCGGCGGTTGTGTCCGTCACCGCATGCTCGATCAGGCAGCACACCGAGCGCTCCATGCCCAAATCCGCGGCGTGGTCGCCGCCCGAATCCACTCCCGCGTCCTTGGCGCCGCCCGAATCCACGCCAACGTCCCTGGCGCCACCCGAGTCCACACCACCGTCCCTGGCGCCGCCCGAATCCACACCAGCTGGAGCGTCCGCCTGCCCCTCCGCTCCGTCGCTGGTACACCCCGAAACGGCCAGCAGCGCGCAGGCGCAAGCCGCGGCGAGCCTCATCGTATGACGCCTCATTCTTCACCACCTTTCGACAGCCGGCTAGCGGCCCGGGTCGCGTGACTCGTTGCGTGACTCAGTGTGCATGGCACGCGCCCACTATAACGCTGGCCCAGACGTTGTCCCAGGATGACAGGGCACGGGCCCTACCTCCTGGACGGCGGGCAGGAAGACGGAACGGAGCGGACGGGCTGCGACTACCTGCTGCCGTATTGGATGGGGCGGTACTACGGGTTCGTCGACGCAGCCTGGTAGCGCGGGCCCCAAGGGCTCGGCTCAGGGCACCACCGTCCGCGCCGGCCGGAAGCCGTCCTGCGGGTGGCGCTGGTGCGGGCTGCCGTGGCCGCGGTAGGCGAGGCGGCAGTTGAGCCAGCCGAAGCTCCACGAGCCGCCGCGGCGGGACCGGGCCTCGACGCCGCCGGTCTCCGGGCCGAGGGGGTCGGTGACCGGGTTCGGCCGGTCCTCATAGTAGGTGTGGCTGTGGCGATCCCAGGCCCACTCCTGGACGTTGCCCAGCACGTCGTAGAGGCCGAAGGCGTTGGGCGGCTTCTGGGCCACCGGGTGAGTGCCGCAGACCGAGGCCTCCTGCTCACGCTCCTTCCACGAGGAGCAGTCATAGTCGCTCTCGTAGTCGACGCCGCTGTTTCCCGCGTACCAGGCGATCGCCGAGAGCTCCGGGCAGTTGTTGCGACCGGGTGTGGTCATGGGCCCGGTGTAGAGGGCGTCGGTCGACCCGGCGCGGGCCGCGTACTCCCACTCGGCCTCGGTGGGCAGCCGGTAGCCTTCGCAGTCGAGACCGACGAAGGGCACGTCGTGCTCGTCAGGGCAGTCGAGGGTCACCCCCGGCACGCCCACCCCTCGGGGCAGTCCTCCACACACTCGGCCGTGCAGACGCTGCCGTCGGGGCCTTCGATGCAGAAGCCGCCGTCACAGTTTGCGTGCTCCTCGCTGGCGCGCCCGAGCGCGGGGTGGGTCGTTTCCTTTCCTGTCGCGTCACCCTTGGCGCCCGGCCCCGTGTCCGGAAAGCCGCCCAGATCCCTCCCTCCGCCGGGTGCCAGCCGGCCGGGGGCAGCCGCCGTCCCGGGGTCCGTCGTGGCCGGGAAGACAGCTCCGCCGCTTCCGGAGGAGCCAGAGCAGGCCACCGCCGGGAGCAGGAGGAGCGCAGCCACCAACGAGCACCGGAAAGAGCACGGAGAGCGCGTGTTCATGGCGGTGGAAGGTAGCACCGCCGGAACGCAGTAGCTACGGACACGCCTGGTTCGCCTTGTTGTCCAGGATCTGCTTGCTCCCCTGGGGGTCCTCGAGCTGCTGGTAGATGTTGGTGGGGATGCAGTTGTCGAGGGCAGGGTTGGAGCGCACGAAGAACGCGCTGCCTACCTGCCGGAGCTGCGGCATGAGCAGCTCCTCCAGGAGGTCGTTGTAGGAGATGTCCAGAAAGCTCGTGACGGTGCTCAGGGCGGAGAAGTCCAGGGACTCCAGGAGATCGTTGCCCCTGACCGACAGGGCGCTGAGCCCGGTGAGCGAGGGGAGCGCGAAGGCGACCAGGGCCGGGTTGGGTGCGTCGACGACAGCGTCGCCTTCGCGATAGGAGCCCAGGGAGACCAGGCGCTCGACCGTGCCGAGCGAGGGGAGATACACGGACGTCAGCTCGGTGTTCCCCGCTATCCAGAGGTCTCCGCCGACGGTCTCGAGGGCGCGGAAGGAGAAGGCGGACAGGCTCGCCGTCTCCTTGATCCACAGGTTCCCCGTCACGAAGGTCAGGCTCGGGAGCGTCAGGGTGGACAGCGCGGGGAGCTCCTGGCTCGCGCCGTCGCCGGGAGAAGTCTGGCTGCCGATGACCAGGTCGCCCACGGCCCCGAGCAGAGGCAGGTTCACCGACTCGAGCTTGTAGTTGCTGTCGAGCTTCAGCGTGCCGTCGACGTGCCTCAGGCTCGGCAGCTCGATCGAGGCCAGGTTCGGGTTGCCGGCGATGGTCACTCCGCCGATGACCTTCTCGAGGAAGGGGAGGTCGAGCACGTCGAGGTCCGGCACCACGACGAAGAGGGCGCCCTTGATGCAGGTGAGATCCTGGATGCGAGCCAGGCCGGCGCGGTCGAAGATGGTGTATTCGCTCCCGGTGTCCTCCCGGCAGCCGCAGCGGTTCGGCTCCCCGCCTCCCCCGCAGGTCTCCGACAGACCGCATTGCCCGCACTGCAGATTGTCGCCGCAGGTGTCGCCGATCTGGCCGCACTCGGCGCCGATCTGCTCGCAGGTGAGGGGCGTGCAGCCGCACTGGCTGTCTACCCCCGCGCCGCCGCAGGTCTCCGGGGCCGTGCAAGGCCCGCAATCGATGACTCCTCCGCAACCGTCGGGCGATTCGCCGCAGTTGGGTCCTCCCTCGCCGCAGACCGCCGGCGCGCAGCCACAGCGGTTTGCCACACCACCCGCGCCGCACTCCTCTCCGTCGAGGCAGCCGCCGCAGTCCACGACGCGGTCCTCACCGCAGGCGTCCTTCTCCTCGAGCACCCCACATTGCGCGCCGAAGCGGGCGCAAAACGCCTGGCCGCTCTCGCTGGTGCAGCCGCACTGGTTGGCGATGCCGCCGCCGTTGCAGGTCTCGGGGGCCTGGCAAGTACCGCAGTTGGTCGAACGCACCGTGCCGCAGTTGTCCAGCTCCGCGACGGAGCCGCAGTTGGCGCCGTAGCGCGCGCAGAACTCCGCGTTCGTCTCCGGGGTGCAGCCGCACACATTCGGCGTGCCGCCCCCGCCGCAGGTCTCGGGCTCCATGCACTCGCCGCACTGAACGGCCTCGCCGCAGCCGCCGTCGATCTCGCCGCAGCTCGCGCCCACATCGCCACAGGTCTTCGGAGCACAGCCGCACAGGTTGGGTTCACAGCCCCCGCCGCAGGTCTCGGGCTCCGAGAACTCGCCGCAGCTCAGCGACCCGCCGCAGCCGTCTTCGACCTCGCCGCATTCAACCGCCTCGAGCTCCTCGCAAGTCAGCGGCGTGCAGCCGCACCATCCGGCCACTCCCCCGCCTCCGCAGGTCTGCGGAGGCTCGCAGGTCCCGCACTCGAGGACGCGGCCGCAGCCGTCGTCGCGCTGGCCGCACCTCATGTCCTCGCCCTCACAGGTCTTGCGGGTGCAGCCGCACTGGTTCTCCTTGCCCCCTCCCCCGCAGGTCTGCGGCTCGACGCAGCTGCCGCAGTCCACCTGCCTCACGGTTTCGCAGCGGTCGACCACTTCCACGACGCCGCAGTTGGCGCCGGCGAGGCCGCAGAGCTTCTCGTCGGACTTCCCCGAGCAGCCGCAGACGTTGGGCACGCCGCCGCCGCCGCAGGTGTTCGGCAGAGCGCACGTGCCGCAGCGGACCATCCGGGGGTCTCCGCAGTTGTCCTTGGCTTCGAGAGATCCGCAGTCTTTCTCGAGGCGCACGCAGATCTGCTCCTCGGTCTCGGGCACCTTGTCACACGCTGGGCCGCCGCCCTGATCGGACTCGATCACCGGGCCGGTGTCTGCGAAGGCAGGGGTCTGCGGATCCTTGGAGCACCCGCCCGGCACCAGTGCCCAGAGCAGGAAGCTCGCCCCGAACACGAGCCGGAACCAGGGTGCTGTGCCTGCGGTTCTCATGCGCTTCTCCGCGATCCCAAGTTGCTGTGCGGATGTGCCGCCCTGCCCGTCCAAGCGGCTCCAAGAGCATAGCGGAGCGCCGCTTCGAGGCGAAGGCGCGATGTTTGACACGCCGGAGGGCGGTGGCTACGGGTTGAGGCCGAGTAGAGGTGCCCAGCGTGAGGATGAGGTGTTCCCTCCATGCCCCTGCGCCTGGCAAGGCGACGAAGCCCGCCTGCCAGGGGGTTCGAGCCGGGATGTCGCGGGCGCTCCTCGTGGTGATCACGCTGGCTCTGGTGGCGCTCGCCGGCCTCGGCTGCGTCGAAGAGCCCGACCTGGAGCGAGCGCTCTGGAGCTGCACCGTGCCGGACGACTGCCTCGAGGGTTTCTCCTGCGCGAAGGGCGTCTGCGTTGATCGCGACCGCCAGGGTGCGGCCGATGCCTCTGGCGGGGATAGCTCCCCGGCCTCTCCGCGGACCTTCGCCGACCTCAAGTCGGACGAGTGCCCTGAAGTCTACGGAGTCGGCGAGAGGGAGGTCGTAGACAACAGCGTGGTGCTCTTCGGAACCCTCCTTCCACTCTCAGGCCCGTTGGCTGCCTACGGCGAGCACATGGAGATGGCGGTCAAGATGGGAGCGGACGAGGTCAACGGGATCGGCGGCATCGGCGGCGGGCGCAAGATCGCCCTTCTCTGCTGCGACTCGGGCACGGACAAGGCGGTCTCCGTTGCCGCGGCGGAGCACCTCGCGTCGACGGGCCTCGTCGGGGGCATCATCGGCCCGGCGGACGCCTCCAACGTCATCGAGGTCTACACGAAGGTCGCGCAGGCGGCTGACGTCATGATGATCACGCCGGCCGCGACGTCCGCCGCCATTACGAGCCTAGACGCCGAGGACGACCTGATCTGGAGGACGGTGCCGGGCGACGAGCACCAGGCGGCCGCGTTGGCCGCGCTCGTCGAGCACCTGGGCTACCGGAAGGTCGGCGTCCTCAACAGGGGCGACGCCTACGGCAGCGAGTTCGAGAAAGCCTTCCACAGAGCACTTTGCTCGTCGTCACAGACACGCAAGTGCGACGGGACGGACTACCTGGCCAGCGACTTCGATCCGGGGAACCCTGCCGACGACCTCCCCGAAGCCGTGGCCGCCCTCACGGGCTTCGCGCCGGACGTGACCGTGCTCATCACCTTCCCCACCAACGGCCTCAACATCATGAACGCGGCGGCGGACAAGGGCTTCAAGCGCTTCCTGCTCACCGACGGCATGCGAGACCGATGGACGATTGAGTCCGTATTCGACATGGAGGTCAAGTGCAGGGCCGTCGGGACAGTGCCAGCCATCCCTCCCAGCGATGCGCTCAACGCCTTCTACGACCGTTACCGTGTCAAATGGGGTCAACAGCCGGCCACGTTTTCGGCCAACTCCTACGACGCGTTCTACCTGCTGGCCTACGCCGCAGCCGCGGCAGTGGCAGGGGTGAACGAGGAGGACCTTCCCGTGACCGGGTCACAGCTCTCCGCAGCCATGAAGCGCCTCTCGTCGCAGCGCGAGGTGCCCGCCGGCACCGAGGACTGGAACACGGCCGTGCACATACTGCGCTCGGATTCCACGGCAGAAATCGACTACGAGGGCATCTCCGGTCCGCTCGACTTCGCCCCCTCGACCGGCGAAGCGATCGGTGCCATGGCGGTCTGGCGCTTCCACCCTAGCTCCGACACGATCGCCAACCTCGGCATCATCCGGACCGCCACCGGGCTCTTCATCCCCCCTGACGGCGTGCCCGGCCACCCCGACCCCCCCTGCGCACCGTACAACGACGGCGGCACCGGAGGCGGGCCATGAACATCTGCCCGAGCTGCGGCCACCGCGGGGAGGCAGAGCGCTGCCCGAACGACGGCTTCCCCATGGTCGACGAGGACCACTTCCACGACGACGAGACCGAGGAGCTGCTCGCCGGGAAGGTCTTCGGCGGCCGCTACCGCGTCGACGCGATCGTAGGCGCGGGGGGCATGGGCCGCGTCTACAGGGCCACCCACCTGAACATGCAGCAGACCGTGGCCCTCAAGGTGATGCGCAAGGAGCTGAGCGGGCAGCGGACGGCCGTCAAGCGCTTCTTCCACGAGGCGCGCGCCTGCTCGAAGCTCCAGCACCACCACACCATCAAGGTGCACGACTTCGGGGTGGCCGAGGACGGCAACGCCTACCTGGCGATGGAGTTCCTGAAGGGCCGGCCACTCGACGCGGTCCTCGCCTCGAGCGGCGCCCTCGGGACCGAGAGGGCCGTCCACATCGCCAAGCAGGTCTGCAAGTCCCTCGAGGAAGCCCACGAGCACGGCATCGTGCACAGGGATCTCAAGCCGGCCAACATCTTCCTCGTCGACATGGCCGGCGAGCGCGACTACGTGAAGGTCTTGGACTTCGGGCTCGCGAAGCTGGTGGAGGGCTCGGAGACCGCAGAGTCCCTGACCGGCTCGGGCATGGTCGTGGGCACGCCGGCCTACATGTCGCCCGAGCAGGTCAACGGCGACGACCTCGACGGGCGAAGCGACATCTACGCCCTCGGGGTCGTGCTCTACCAGATGCTCTCGCGCCGGCTGCCCTTCGAGGGGAAGAAGACGACCGAGATGCTCGTCAAGCGCCTCACGGTCGACCCGACACCCCTGGAGCAGCGCCTGCCTGCGGGTCGTTCGGTGCCGGGCTGGCTCTGCGAGCTGGTGCACCGCATGTTGGCGCGCCGGGTGGATGATCGCCCGGCCACGGTGGCCGAGGTGCGGACCTGCCTGGAGCTCGAGCGTGCGGACATCAGCGAGGCGGGGGCCGCGGCCACGCGAGAGATGATCAGGGCGCCCGTCGCAGAGACGGTCGACCCGCTCGAGGAGACGCTCCCCTCGCCGGGGCTGGCCGACCAGCCGGTGGATCGTCGCGAGAGGACCACGGTGCCGGAGTCGGACGCCCAGTCCTCTACCTCGTTGGAGCTGCGTGGAGTCGGCCGCAGCCGACGACCGATGGGGCTCGCCGTCGCCCTCGCCGCCACTGTGGCTGTGGCGCTGCTCGCCGCGGCCTACTTGGCCCTCGTGCCCGATGATCCGGATGCCCCGCGAGCCTCGAGCGCCCTGGCCGAGGTGCAGGACGCCGGCTCCCCGAGCGGCGAAGACCGGGAACGGAGCCCACGATCGCAGGCCATGACCGCCGGCGCCAAGGCACCGGACGTGTCCGCGGACACACCCCCACCCGCCCCAACCTCGGACGCCGCCGCGCCCCCTCGCTCGCGCGAAGCCTCCACCGCCGGAGAGGACGCTCAGCCCTCCTCCGCGCTCGATGAAGCAGCCGTGCCCGAAACTGTCAGCCTGCGGATCGAGAGCGAGCCGGTCGGGGCATGGGTCGTGGTCGAGCCCGCCGGCCTGAAGCTGGGCCGCACTCCCATTGTGATGGAGTGGCCCGCTGGGAAGGATCTGAGCCTCTACCTGCGCAAGAAGGGCTACGAGCGGCTGCGACGGAGCCTCCGTCCCGACCGCTCCATGACCGTCGTGCTCACGCTGAAGAAGGCACGCCGAAAGGTGCGCAGGAAGCCCGCGGCGAGCAAGAGGCCGAAAGCCGCGCCCACAACAGAGCGCGAAGAGGAGGCTCCCAAGGCAAAGGAGCCCCCGCGACAGCCGCCGCGACCCCAGGAGATCCTCTTCGATGATTGAGGGCTCGAAGCACCGCCGGGCGCCCCGCTCGTTACGCCGCGCCGCGGCACTCGCCCCTGTCCTGCTCGCGCTGGCCTTGTGCCTTCTGGCCCCGCCCCGCGGCGCCCTCGCGCAGGCGTCCCACGAGATGACCGAGGAGCAGGCCAGGCGCGTGGAGGACCTCGCCAGGGAGGCGAACTCCCTCAGAAAGAGGGGGCGCTACGACGAGGCCGTCGCGAAGCTGAAGGAGGCCGCCGGCATCTACTCGGCGCCATGGCTGCTCTACAACCTCGGGCGCACCTACGAGGAGGCCGGCAAGCTCGAGCTCGCGCGAGCACACTTCGAGCTCTGCTTCGGGCGCAACGCCAGCGAGAGGGTCCGCAAGCGGGCGAAGAAGGCCCTGGCGAGGATAGAGAACGCGTCCGCCTTCGGGGCGCTCGAGATCGCGGACTGGTCCCCCACACAGGTCCTCCTCGTCGACGGCGAGGCTTACCCGGTGCCCCTCGACGGCCGCCTCGACCTGCTCGCGGGCACGCACCGGGTCCGAGTAGAGCGCCCCGGTCACCTGCCCCACGAGCAGGACGTCGTCATCAAGAAGGGAGAGACGACGGTGGTAGGCGTCGACCTGCTGCGCGAGCCGCAGGCGGGGCCGGCGCCAGCTCCCCTGCCGGCGTCCACCTCCGCGCCGCCCGCGTCCACCCCCGCGCCGGCGCCCCGTGTCAGCCAGACGGCCGCCAAGCCGCGAGACGGGGGAGGCTCGTACTGGAAGTGGGTAACCCTGGCCGGCGGCCTCGTGTCCGTCGGCGGCGGGACCGTCGCCTGGGTAGCCGGCAGCGGAGACTGGCGGGACCTGAACGCCGCCATGGACGAAGCGCGCTCGAGCAGCGCCGGCGGCGCCCCGGTCGTGTCGGGCTACACCCAGCGAGAGGCCGGCGACCTCGTGGACTCGGGGCGAGCCAAGCGAACCGGCGGCGCGGTGGCCGTCGGAGTCGGGGCGGCCCTCCTGGTCACCTCGGCGGTGCTCTTCGCCACCGCGGAGGGCGGCTCGAGCGCGGCGGCCTCCTCACCGCCTCCCCTGCTCCCGCGGCTCACGCTCTCACCGTCGAGCACCGGCCTCGCTGTGGGCGGCTCGTTCTGAGAGCCTGAGCGCGAGCACCTGGAGGCGCAGGGGCGACCCCTCGCGAGGGCCGCCCGGACTCGCCCTTTGGGGCGCGCCGAGAGCCTGGCCGCGCGTTGCCCGGCGCCCCCTCGTCTGCTACTCGATCAAGGCCTTCAGGTCCGGCTAATTGCGCAAACAACGTGGGAGGTGTCATGCGCTTTACTTTCGTCAACAGGCTTGCTGCTTTCGCCCTGCTCTCGGCCTTCGCCTTCGCGTGCGGCGAGAGCGAAACAGAGGGCCCGACCGAGGACGTCGTCGCCGACGAGGGCAAGGCCGTAGACGAAGGCGCGGAGCAGGATCCGGGGGCCGAGCAGGACCCGGGCGCCAAGGTCGATCCAGGCGCCGAGCAGGACCCCGGCGCCGAGCAGGACCCGGGCGCCGGGCCGGATCCGGGAATCCAGGTGGACCCTGGAACGCCCGACCCCGGCACGGACGCGGGATCCACGGAGAAGACCGCGCTGGACTTCATGTCCGCGCCGGCAGAGCTCGCCCTCGTAGGCAAGGGCTACCGCTACGCCGTTCGGGTGGCGAGCCCCGGCGACGTGAGCCTCGAGCTGCAGGAGGCCCCGGGCGGCATGACGCTGGAGGAGGGTGTCTTGAGCTGGACCCCTGCCGAGGAGCAGGCCGGCAAGGTCAACGTCACCGTCAAGGCACGCTCCGAAGAGCAGGAGCAGACCCAGAGCTGGAGCATAGAGGTCCTCGCGGCTGATCCCGCCGGCAAGGGCGAGGTCGGCGCCGCGGGCGGCTCGGTGCAGGTCTCGAGCCAGGAAGACGGGCTGAAGGGCGCCGGCGTCGTGATCCCGGCCGGAGCCCTAGACGAAGGCAAGCAGATAGAGATCGCCAAGCTCCGCACCGCGCCGCCCCTGCCGTCGATCAGCAACGCCGGCGAGGTCACGGCCCTGCTGCTCGGGCCGGCGGGCACGACCTTCGACCGCCCGGTGACCCTGCACCTGCCCTACCCCGCCGCCCAGGACGCGGTGGCGGCGATGCTTCAGGCCTACGTCTATGACGAGGCCTCCGCGGCCTGGTCGCTTGCGCACGTGATCGGCCGCGACACGGCGAACCGGGTGCTCCTCGTCGAGGCACCCCACTTCTCGATCTTCGCCGCGGGCGCGCCCGAGCTCGCGGTGAGCACGGGCGTCTTGCCGGCAGGTGGCGACTGCGCCCGGGCCCTGGCGGTGAGCTCGCTCCTCTCCAACCCCCTCTCGGAGGTCGCGAGCGAGGCGGTGGAGGGGCTGACACCGCAGGTAGAAGACGACATCATCGTCGGGGCCGGCGCCGCGGACGTCGCCGCCCTGCTCGCACACCCCGACCTCGAGGGCACGCTCAGGGCCATCTGGCACGTGAGCGTCAGCCGGCACGCCACGGGCGCGCCCGTCGGCACGCGCACCCTGGCGGCGTCCATCTTCCTGCCGGGTGACGGCAGCGCGCGCACGACCCTCACGAGCGCCGCCGGAGAGGTGCTGCTCGAGCGTGAGCACGACGACCTGAGCGCCGCCCTCTCGACCGAGATCGAGCCGTTCTTGAGGGGCGAAGGCTTCGTCGCGCGCTTCGTCGCGCCCCTCGACGAGTGGGGCGGCGTGCTCCTCGGCATCGACGCCGAGATCTTCTTGCGCTTCGCAGAGGGCGACGCGACCTCGACGCCCATCCCGCAGAGCGCCCTGTCGCGCTTCGCGGCGGCAGGCAGCGGCTCCGGCGTCTTCGCCGGCGAGGCCGGCGCCGACCCGGCCAACCTCGACACCGACTGCGACGAGGTCCTAGACGGCGTCGATCCCGAGGTCGGCGCGCCCGGCCCGGAGATCCTGCCCGTACCGGACACCCTGGTCTTCGGGGTGGTCGGCGTGTCACAGATCCTGAGCTGCGCGGTGTTCAACGCCGACTCGCCGACCCTCTCGTGGGCCTCTGACGTGCCCGACGACGGGCTCGACGTGCAGGGCGCATTCGACGTCTCGTTCACCCCGGCGTCGCCAGGCCTGCACAGCGTCACGTGCAACGTTGACGGAGCTGATCCAGCGGTAGAGCACGTCTTCACCGTCGACGTCGTAGAGCCACCGGCGACGAACAACCCGCCCACCTGCTCGGTGTCGGTCCTCGACCCGATCGTGAGCGAGGACGGGGTCGCGGCTCTCGAGGCGACCGCCGGCGACCTCGACGGCACGCCGCCGTCGGACCTGACCATCCGCTGGGGCCTGCTCGGCGCGGGCGGCGCGACGCTCGTCGACTCGCCGCTGCTCTCCGCTCTCCACGGCGACCAGACATCCCTCTCCGGGGCCACGCCGGGGGTCTACGAGATCGGCTGCCGAGCCTTCGACGGCATCGACGAGGGCCCCATCGCCTTCGGGCTCGTCGAGGTGGTCCCGGCCGAGACGAACCTGCCGCCGGAGGGCCTGACCCTCGTGCCCCTCCAGCCGACGGTCCTCGTTGCTAAGAACGTGACCTTCACCGCCACGGCGGCGGACCCCGAGGGGCAGCCTCTCACCTTTACCTGGAGCCCCGCGGGCAACGTGCTCGAGAGGATCGCCACACCGCAGGTCGGCCAGGCCACCTTCGCCTTCGCTTCACCCGGAGTCTTCGAGGTCGAGGTCGCCGTGGACGACGGAGCGGGCGTGCCGGTCACGCAAGCGACGACGGTCGTGGTGATCGAGGCCGTGCCGGAGACCGACGCCGACGCGGACAGCTTCGCGGCGGGTGACGGTCCCCTCGACGACTGCGACGACGGTGACCCCACCGTGAACCCGGCCGCGACCGAGGTCTGCGGCGACGGGGTCGACAACGACTGCGACGGGAACACCGACCTGCTCCCGGACGGCACCGGCGGCACCCTGCCCTGCGAGGCGGCCACGCCGACGGACACCGACGACGACGGCGTGCCCGACGATCAGGACAACTGCCCCAGCGTGCCCAACCCGGCCCAGGGCGACGCCGACGAGGACGGAGTCGGCGACCTCTGCGACGAGGGCGCGTGCGTGCCGGACTGCGAGGGCAAGCAGTGTGGCGACGACGGCTGCGGAGATCTGTGCGGCGCATGCCCCAGCGGCGAGGTCTGCGACGGCGACGGTCAGTGCGGCCCGGGTGAGGACCCCTGCGCGGCACAGCCCGACTGCGACGACGGCAACCCCTGCACCTCGGACGGCTGCGTGCCGGGGCAGGGCTGCGTCAACCAGATCGTCCCGGGCCTCGGCTGCGACGACGACGACGCCTGCACCGAGGGCGACCACTGCGAGGCCGGCGCCTGCGTCGGCGAGCCCATGTCCTGTGAGGACGGTGACCCGTGCACCGCCGGCACCTGCGACCCGGACACGGGCTGCACCCAGGCCCCGAGCGAGGACGGCGCGCCTTGCGAGGACTACGACGCGTGCACCGAGGGCTCCGCATGCCAGGGCGGCGTCTGCACCGGCAGCCAGCCCGTCGACTGCGATGACGAGAACCCCTGCACGGACGACTCCTGCGACACCCAGGCCGGGTGCGTGAACCACCCCGTCGACGGACCGGCCCACTGCGACGACGGCAGTGCCTGCACGAGCGACGACGGCTGCCGCTTCGGCGTGTGCACCGGCGTCGTGGTCGACTGCAACGACGACAACCCCTGCACGGACGACGGCTGCGACCCGGCGGTCGGCTGCACGAACCTGCCCAACGCCGAGCCGTGTGACGACGACAACGCCTGCACCACCGGCGACGCCTGCGCAGAGAGTGTTTGCGCCGGCGAGGACACCAGCGAGGCCGACTGCGACGACGAGAACGTCTGCACCGACGACACCTGCGATCCGCAAACCGGCTGCGTCCACACGGACAACACCGAGCCCTGCGACGACCAGAACCAGTGCACCACGAACGACGTGTGCGCCATGGGGCTGTGCGACGGAACGGACACGAGCGCGACGGACTGCGAGGACGGCAACCCCTGCACCGACGACGCCTGCGACCCGGAGAGCGGATGCGCCCACACCGACAACACCGAGCCCTGCGAACACA
>CAZQPP010000091.1:0-19312 GCA_964594295.1 uncultured Myxococcales bacterium
TGTCCCGCTAGCGTCGACGAGAGGCGCAGGCCCGACGCCGTGGACGTCGGGAGCGGAGTCGTGCCCCCCTACTCCGACGCCTCCCGTGACACGGTACCGAGCCACGGAATCGACACAGCGCCCAAACAGCAAGAGACCGGGCAGGGGTGGGAGGGGTGCCCCGCTTTCGCCGGTGGCTGGACGCTGTCCCTCGATGGCACCTGGTCCATGTCTGTGCGCTACAGGGCACCGGGCGGCGACTGGGAGAGCGCAGGCGAAGCCCGGGAGGTCGCCGTGCCGGGCACCTACTACCCGCACTTCTCGAGCGAGGATCGCGAGGTCGAGCTGAGCTTCGAGCGCGACGTCGTGGTGCCCGACGCGTGGGGCTGCCACCTCGACAACGGGGGCCGGACCCTGGTGGAGCTCGACTCGGTCGACTACCGCGCGACGGTGGAGTGGATCTCCGAGGATGGTGAGGCGGCGGAGATCGGCCGCCATGAGGGTTACCTCGGGCGCTTCGCCGTAGACCTCGGGGGTCGAAGGAAGGGCCGCCTGAGGGTGAAGGCCTGGGACCTGCGTGAGGGCAGCGGAGAGTGGGTGGAGAGCGTCGAGCGCACGACCCTCCAGGGCATCGACCCGACGGGATGGGGCATCAACGTCAGCGGCATCAGGGAGTCGGTGCGGCTCAGGCTGACCGGCGCGGTCTACCTGCGCAACGCGTTCGCCGCGGCAGTCGCGCTCGGCGATCCGGCGACGATCCGGTTCGGCGCCGAGCTCTTGAAGGTCCGCGCCGACCAGGATCTCGACTCGATCCGGTGGCAGGTGCTCGCCGGAGAGGAGGCGCCGGGCCGCCAGGGTGGCGAGGTGTTGGCCGAGGGCAGCATCCCCGCCCCGTCGCTCCTCCTCCTCCAAGAAGACGAGGCCGAGCAATTCGCGGAGGTGGAGGTGCCCGGCCTGCCGCCCTCCTTCCGCGGCTGGGCGCGCCTCGCCGTGCTGGACTTCGCAGGCGTGACGAGCGATGTCCGGGTTGTGCCGTTGTGGCTCCGCCGCGTCGACGTGGCCGGCAACCGCCTCCGGGTCGACGGCTCCGAGACCTACCTGAAGGGCACCGGCCTCATCGGGATCACGAGGCTCCTGCCGGTCGAGCCCGGCAGCACGCCCGGCGAGCGTTACTTCGCCCACTCCTCCTCCCTCGACGAGCGCATGGCCGCGGTGGTCGAGGTGCTGCGGAAGGCCCACGTGTCGTGGATCCGGCCGGCGCATCACCTGCCGCTGCGCCGATTCCACGAGACCTGGCGTGCGGGCGACCTGCTCGTCTACCAGGACTTCCCCCTGCACTGGCACACAGACTTCGAGGCTCTCACCCCGGGCGAGATCCGCCGCCAGTTCGACGAGCTCCTGTGGCGCGTGGCGTCTGAGCCCGCGGTCGGCCTCCTCGCCACCCACAACGAGGCTGAGATCAAAGACCCCGAGCACGCTGACGGCGAGACGGTGCACGCGCTCATCGAGTCGCTGATGCGGCGGGCGGCGAAGCTCGCGCCCCACCTCACGACCATCGGCAGCTCCGGCTCGGCCGGCACCGCCGTCTTCCCCCCGGACCCGGCCTTCGCCACGGGCGACGCCATCGTGGACAAGCACGCCTACTTCGGCGGCCACTTCACCCCGCTCATGGGCTTCAGGGACATCCCCGCGGCGGTGGAGGGTATCGGCGCCTCCGACGGCCGCCCCGTCATCTGGAGCGAGCTCGGCGGCGGATGGCAGGCGCACTTCGAGTACCTGCTCGGCCTCGGGGACACGATCGTAGAGGACGACACGGAGGCCGAGCTGCGGCGCTGGTTCGTGCGAAACGGGCAGCAGTACAGCACCCGGCAGGTCTACGCGATCGTGAGCTGCCGCTTCTTCGAGCGAGCCTCGGACGCCGACCTGGCAGCCTGCGTCGCGGAGCAGGCCGTGCCCGCCAACGACGCCCTGCTCATCGAGCGCGCCAGGGAGCACTACTTCGCCGACAGGGCCGCGGTGACCCGGCCCGCGGACGGAGAGCTGCAGCTCTGGCGGCGGCGCATCACCACCGAGTGGCTCGCCGCCCAGCTCTACGAGGCGCGCATCCAACACCTCTCGGGTGGCGACTTCGCCGGCACGATCCCGTGGGACCTCTCAGTCGACATCGGCTTCCCGGCGGTCACCGTGAAGATGAGCCCAAGGGCTGCCGAGGCCGCACCCGACGCCCGGAAGGCGGTGGCCGCGGCCTACGCTCCGGTGGCCGTCTACGCGCGGCCCATGAAGACGGGCGAGGCAGCGGAGGTCATGGTCCTCAACGACGGCGAAGAGGTGGACGCTACCCTCGAGCTCTCCGTCGGCGGTACGGTCCTCGGCTCGAAGCAGATCGTGCTCGGCGCGGCCGCGGTGACGCGCCCGGACACCTCGGCCCTGATCGGAGCGGCCGAAGAGCACCCGGGCGAGATCGCGACCCTTCGCCTGCTGCTGCACGGGGAGCTCGTCTCGTCGTACCGGCTGGTGCTCAGGGCGTCCGCCCCCTGAGCTGGAGCTCCGGCCTTTTTCGGGTCGGGAGCGGAATTATGTCCCTCCGCCTTGCTGCCGCCCCCGGAAGCGAGTAGGAGGGCCCGCTCCCGAACCAGGTCCGGCCAACAATGCGGCGCCCCGAGATCCGGAACATCGCCGTGATCGCCCACGTCGATCACGGCAAGACGACTCTGCTCGACGCCATGCTGCGTCAGGCGGGGGCCTTCGAGCCCCACCAGAGAGTGCAGGAGCGCGCCCTCGACAACATGGATCAGGAGAGGGAGCGCGGCATCACGATCCTCGCGAAGACGACTACGCTCGAGTGGGGCGGGGTGCGCATCAACGTCGTGGACACCCCGGGGCACGCCGACTTCGGGGGCGAGGTCGAGCGGGTGCTTCGAATGGTGGACTCGGCTCTGCTGCTCGTCGACGCCTGTGAGGGGCCGATGCCCCAGACACGCTTCGTCCTGCAAAAGGCCCTGGCCCTCGGGCTCCGGCCCATCGTCGTCGTCAACAAGATTGACAGACCCCAGGCGCAGCCTCAGGAGGTGCTCTCGCAGGTCTTCGACCTCATGGACGCCCTCGGCGCCAGCGACGAGCAGCTCGATTTCCCTGCCGTCTTCGCGTCGGCTCGTGGAGGGATCGCCGGGCTCGAGCCCGACGAGACCGCGGCTGATCTGCGGCCGCTCTTCGAAGCCGTGATCGAGCACGCCCCTCCCCCCGAGGTAGATCCCGCGGGCGCCTTCCAGGCCCAGGTAGCTATCCTCGACTACGACGACTACGTCGGGCGCATCGGGATCGGGCGGGTCTACCGCGGCGCCGTCCGCAGAGGTGATCGGGCGGTCGTGATCCGCGAGGGCGGCCAGCCTCGTCCCTTCCGGGTCACGAGCCTGATGGGCTTTCGCGGCCTCGAGAGGATCGACGTCGAGGAGGCCCGTGCGGGCGACGTCATCGCCCTCGCGGGCGCGCCCGACCTGACGGTGGGAGACACCTTCTGCGCCGTCGAAGCCCCCGAGCCCCTGCCGGCCATCGAGGTCGATCCCCCGACCATCTCGATGGTCTTCCAGCCTAACGATTCTCCCTTCTCCGGACGCGAAGGCCGCTTCGTCACGAGCCGGCACCTGCACCACCGCCTGATGCGGGAGCGGGAGTACAACGTGTCGCTCCGCATCGAGGAGACCGACAGCCCGGACCGTTTCCTCGTCTCGGGGCGGGGCGTGCTCCACCTCGGCGTGTTCATCGAGACCCTGAGACGCGAGGGCTACGAGCTCCAGGTCGGCGCCCCGGAGGTCATCGTCCGCGAGGACCCCGAGACGGGACAGCTCACCGAGCCCTGCGAGCTCGTCGAGGTCCAGGTGCCCTCGGACCTGTCGGGCACGGTGGTTGAAGGGCTCGGAGCACGCGGGGGGCGCCTCGACGACATGCGCCTGCTGCCGGACGGCACCACCAGGCTCCGCTTCACCGTGTCGAGCCGCGGCCTCATCGGCTACCGCACGCAGTTCCAGACCGACACCCGCGGCGAGGGCGTCATGGCGAGCGTGTTCTCGCACTACGCGCCCATGGGCACCGAGCTCTCACGGCGGAAGAACGGGGCGATCATCGCGCAGGAGCCGTGCGAGTCGGTCGCCTACGCCCTGTCGGGCCTGCAAGACCGGGGAGTGCTCTTCTACGGCCCCGGCGTCGCTCTCTACGGCGGCATGGTCGTGGGCCTCCACGCGAAGGAGAACGACCTCGTCGTCAACCCCGGGCGCACGAAGAAGCTGACGAATATCCGCGCCGCGGGGACGGACGAGGCGGTCCGTCTCACGCCGCCAAGGCCTCCGAGCCTCGAGCAGGCCCTGGAGCTGATCGGCCCCGACGAGCTCGTCGAGCTCACCCCCTCGTCCGTGCGGGTGCGCAAGCGCATCCTCGATCACACCGCGCGCAAGAGGGACGAGAAGGCCCACTCGGGCGTGAGTCAGCGCTGAACCCTCACCTCGGGGACTGCAACCAACCGCTCAACGGCAGCAGCACGTTGTGGTGCGCGCCCGGCATGGTCGACAGCTCGTCAGCGTCGGCGGCGTCCAGAGCGGCGCAGGGCTGCGAGTCCCCGCCGTCGCACTGGTCGTACAGGTCGAGCCCGCCCGCGCCGACGCTCAGGCCGTGTTGGCTGTCGCCCGAGGCCATGCCGAGCTCCCTGGCCGTGCTCAGGTAGCGGAGCTCCGTGAAGCCGAGCCCGTCGTGCAGCACGGCCTCGAAGCTCAGCCCGCACCCCTGGCCGCCGCACGCCGCCGCGCAGGCGCAGCTGCTGTCGTCGCAGTCGGCGGCGCCGTCGTTTTCGTTGTCGACCCGGTCGCTGCACAGGGTCTCACCGCGCTCTCCCAACGGTCTCCACGACTGCTCGGCCTGCGCGGCCTTGTACTCGTAGTCGACCCGCGACCACTGGACGATCAGACGGCGCCCTTGCCCGGCCGTCCCGGTCTCGTCGGCCAGCAGCACTCGTGAGTGGGATCCTCGGTCGAGCATCAGTGACGACCACCAGGGCGCGATCACGGGTAGCCCGTGCTGGTCGGCCAAGCTGAAGCCGGTGTTGTCGACGCTCCCGCCGGCGAAGCGCTCGTCGCTGCCCGGCCCGTCGAAGGCCAGGTAGCCGTCCGCACAGACCCGCAACGAGTGGCGCTTCTCGCCGCCGTAGAAGAACGGCTCGCTCAGCTCGACGCGTTGGCAGCAGCCGTTGCACGCGCTCAGGTCGTCGAGCACCTGCCCCCGCGGGGCTCCCGTCTCGGGGTCGGGCAGGCTCAAGTCCTCGAAGGGCTCGTGGCCGCGCCACCCGTAGCCGGTGGCCGGCCGGTCGAGGGGCCAGAAGAGGAAGTAGTCGTCGAAGGGGTCGGTGCCGGGGCCGGTGTCGTTGCTCACGATCCGGCCCTCCTCACCAACCAGGGTGCCAGCCGCTCCCCCTTCGTCCACCAGCCCCACGGAGGCGTAGGCGCCCCGGCTGCGGCCGGCCGTGCAGGTGCCCCGTGCGTCGGCCGCCCCGTCATCGCTCCGGCCGTGGGGGAAGAGCACGGCCGCCATCCCGGTGTGGGGCCACCACTTGAGCTGGAAGGTCATCCGAGAGCGCGTCGCCGGGCTCGACCCAGCGCAGCCGTAGAACGCCGCGTCGCTCCATTGAACGATCAGGTAGTCGTCCTGCGGCGCTGCCGTCGGCCCCGGCATGTGCCTGGTGTGCAGCTCGCCGAGGAGCTCGAAGTCGCCGCCCTCGTACGGCGAGTCCGGCTCGTCGGGGGTCGGCTGAGTCGGGTCGGTGATGAAGCTCAGGTCGTCGAAGAATGCTCGCATCTGCGCCGCGCCGGCGCCGGTGGCCAGGGCCGCGAGGTCGGCGTCCTCGCCGCCAGCCGGCGCCACGACGAAGAGCGGCGTCCGGCCCGGGGCTCCCGGGGTGTCGCGGTGGAAGAGCACCGCCCCGTTGGCGGACACGGAGATCATGCGATAGCGGCGGCCGTAGAACCAGAAGCCTTCCCCGTCCGGCGAGTGGAAGCCCAGGTCGTTTTCGAGGTCGAGCAGCACCGAGCCGTCGTCGCAGGCCATTCGCTGCTCCTCGGTCGGGCCGCTCGGCGGCGCCCCGCAGGTCACCTGCGGGTTCAGCGGGCTCGTGAGATCGTGCACGAGCGACGTGCTCACGCGGGAGATGTCCTCGAAGACGTTCACCCAGTCGACGCTGCCCAGCACGCAGCGCTCGGAGCACCCGGCGCCCACGCACGCGCTGCCCTGGCATGTGGCGACGCCGCGGGAGCAGGAGCCGAGCAGAGACTCCCCTGCCAGGCAGACGCCGGCCTGGCAGGTCGGGGTGTAGATCAGGTCCCCCTCCTCACCGCAGGACGGCGGGCCGCAAGGCGTCCCGTCCGCCACGCGGTGGTAGCTGCGGCAGACGCCTGCGCTGCACGTTCCGGCGGCCGTGCACGGGCCGGAGTCATGGCACTCCCGGCCGTCGGTCGGGTTGGGCGGGAGGCCGGCGTCGGCGGGGAGCTCGTGGTTCCACGTCCGGCAGGCGCCGGCATAACAGACGAAGCGGGCGCAGCCGTGGCCCGAGGACTCCGGGTCCGAGGCCTCGGGGTCGAAGGTCGGGTCGAGCAGCGCACGACAGGCGATCTCCTCGCTGCCGGTGGCCGCGGGGGCGCTGCCGTCGGCAGCCTGCACCGCCGGGTTGAGCAGCGCGCCGAAGGTGGCGAATGGGACGCAGGCCGAGCTCTCGGCGCCGCCGCCGGCGCCGTCGAGATCGAAGCAGGCCTCGTCGCACGGAGCTCCGTTCGTGTCGCAGGTGCTGCCGTCGGGGGCGTCCGCACCCGGAGAGCAGCTCCCCGCGCCGTCACAGCGGTCGTTGAGGGTGCACGGGTTGCCGTCCTCGCAGAAGGAGCCGTCGGCCTCGACACCGTCGCCGGCGACGCACTCTCCGGCGCCGTCGCAGACATCGCGCCGGCAGTCCTCGTCGCCGTCGTCGAAGAACGCGTCGCCGCCGTCGCAGGGGGTCCCCGCGGGGGTGTGAGGGCTCGCCTCGTCGGCAGCACACACCCCTCCGGCGCACTTGTCCCTGGTGCACGGGTTGCCGTCGTCGCAGGCGTCGTCGTTGTTCGACAGGACGCAGTCTCCGTCCTCGCAAGCCCGGTCCTTGCAGGGGTTGTCCTCCGCGACCCCCCGGCAGGTGCCGTGCTCGCCGTTGAGAGCGATGGCCTCGCAGCGCGACTCCGCACCCCCGGTGCAGCGATCCTGTGTGCACGGGTTGCCGTCCTCGCAGCCCGAGTCGGCCGCTCCACCGCTCTCCCACGGGTGCGCCTCGCAGGCCCCGGCCCGGCACCACCCGTCGCAGCGGTCGCCGGTGCCGCCGAAGTCGCAGGGTGTCTCGTCTCGTGCCGGCACCGCGGCCACCACGCAGGCGCCGCCGCCGTCGCACTCGAAGCCGACCCAGCACGCCAGGTCCTTCTCCTCGACAGGCCGGCCCTGCATGTCGACGATCCCCTCCGCCGCCGGCGTCGGGCAGGCCTCGCCGTTCCCCCGGGGGCTGTCGTCCGCCTCGCAGCGGCCGGCCTCGCAGCGGCCGGGGGCGCTGCAGACGGTCTCTCCGTCGTCGCAGGGCAGGCCGTCGCGGTGCCTGGTGTCGTCGGCCACGCACTCTCCGGCCACGCAGGCCATGCCGTGGCAGATCTCGGCATGCCCATCCGGCAGGGTGCCCTCCTCGGCGTTCGGCGGCCGCCGGCCGGCCAGGACGCAGGGAGCCCCGTCGGGCACCGGGTTGGCGCGGCAGGCGCCGTCGAGACAGACGCCGCGGTTCGCTCGGCAGGGGTCGAGGGCCGCGGGGTTGCAGGGCGTCCAGTCCGGTACCGGCTCGAAGACCACGCTCCGCCCGGCCTCGTCCATCACCGGCACGGTGCAGTCGTCGCCGTCGTCGGCGAGCTGGCTCATCTCCTTGCAGGTGCCGTCGTAGGCGCAGCGCCCCGTGGTCGCGGGGTCGCCGTCGGCCTCGCACCAGGTCGCGGCGTAGCCCTCCACCGTTCGGCGCGGGCCGGCGTTGTCGTAGCATCGCGGGTCGGGCGCTTGCCCTTGTGCCCCGAGGGGCATGCCGTCGGCGCAGAGCGGGTCCGAGGGGTCGAGGTGGCGGTCGTGGCCGGGCGGGTTGCCGCCCTCGTAGCGCTCGTCGCAGCGCCCTACGCCCTGGCCGCGGTCCTCGCACCAGTCCACGCCGTCGCAGGGGTCCTCGTCCTCGCAGGAGTCGCCGAGGTTCGCGGCCACGGGAGTGCAGCGCATGACGCCCGTGGCGTCGTCGCACCTACCCTCGTTGCACTCGAGGTCGCCGGGAGCTGCGCCGCCGGGCAGGTCCTCGGCGGCCAGCGCACAGGCCTGCAGGCGCTCGAAGGGGTTCTCCTCGCAGCGCCCCTCGAAGCACTCGGGTGAGCTGCAGCGCAGGTCGAAGCCCCCGGACTCGTCTCCGCAGGGCGTGCCGTCGGAGACGGCGGCATCGACACAGCTCCCGGCCCCGTCACAGGAGTACGAGGTGCAGTCGTCGGGGTCGTCGTCGCACGAGGTCTCCGGCGGGGCGAAGGAAGACTCGAGACAGGCGCCGATGTCGCAGGCGTACCGCAGGCAGGGGTCGGCGTGCTCCGGCTCGCAGGGCACCCCGGACAGGGGCGCGAAGGCGACGCAGGCCCCCTTCGAGCAGTGTCCCTCGTAACACGGAGCGCTCAGGTCCAGGCAGATCTCGCCTTCCGCCTCCTCGTCCGCCACGCCGACGCAGAGCCCGCCGCGGCACTCGTCGCGGGTGCACGGGTTGCCGTCGTCACAGGCTGCGCCGTTGTCCGCCGCGGCGACGATCAGCCCCAGGGCCGGGTCGCAGGCGTACTCACGGCAGGCGCTCCCTGCGGCCACCAGGCCGGCGGGGTCGCGGTAGACGTCGTTCTCCACGTCCGGGTGCAGCTCGGGGTCGGGCACCTCGCCCGCGAGGCGCAGCAGGTCGGCGGCGGAGAGCAGGGGCTCGCAGAGACCGTCGCGGCACGCACCGCCGATGCTGCAGGCGTCACCGTCTTCGCAGGCCGCGCCGTCGGCCGCCTCGGTGTCTCCCCCTTCGCAGCGGCCCGCGCCGCTGCACGCGTCGTCGCGGGTGCACGGGTTGCCGTCGTCGCAGGGCAGGCCCTCGGCCATCGGCACGTACACCACCTCCCCGGTGAAGGCGTTGCACGAACGCTGCCGGCAGTCCGGGTGCATGGCGTCGGGGTTCGGCACGCCGGCCCCGGTGAGCCGCTCCTCCTCCACCACGGAGGTGCACGCGCCGCCGCGACAGAGCCAGGTCGCGCAGGGGCCGTCCTCGCGCCCTCTGTCCGGGTCCGCGCAGGGCGTGTCGTCGGCCACGGGGAGCAGCTTCGGCGTGTCCCCGGCGCCGACCGCGCACTCGTAACGCAGGCAAGCCTCGGCGGCATCCTCGGCGCTGAAGGGCGAGCCCGGGAGCGCCGAGACCTCGGCCCGGGAGAGCGGCAGGTGCGTCCCGCTCGCGCAGTCGAAGCGCGTGCAGGCGTCGCCGTCGTCTGGGTAGGCGCCGGCGCACACCCCGGCGGCGCAGGCGTCGCCCTCGCTGCACGGGTCCCCGTCGTCGCAGAGGGTGCCGTCCGCGACGGCGACGTGCGCGGCGGCGCCGGTCGAGCGGTCGCAGGTGTCCTCGGTGCACGGGTTCGCGTCGTCCGGCACGACTCGCGGCGTGCCGGCGCACGCGCCGCCGGAGGGGTCGCAGCGATCACCGGTCGTGCACGGGTCCCCGTCGTCGCAGGGGCCGTCGCCCGGAACGTGGAGCACACCCAATGCCGGGTCGCAGTAGTCCACGGTGCAGGGGTCGTCGTCGGCCACCTCGGTCGGGTAGTCCAGGGGCACACCGCGGCATAGGCCCGCGGCGCAGGAATCCTCCGAGGTGCAGGCGTCGCCGTCGTCGCAGCCGCCCTCGGCGTGCGCCACCTCGACTCCCCTCCCTGGATCGCAGGAGTAGGAAGCGCAGGCGGTGTCCTCGGGCAGCTCAGCCGCCGCGCCCATGCACTCGCCGCCCTCGCAGCGGTCGTCCACCGTGCAGGCGTCGCCGTCGCTGCACGGGTCGCCGTCCTCCCTGCCAACGCAGGTGATCACCAGGCTCGCGGGGTCTTCCACCAGGCACACGGCCTCCTCGCTGCACACGAAGCCGGGGCAGCACGGCGTCGCGCTGCAGTCCTCTTCCGCGTCTGCGCAGCTGCCCGGGCCGGGCCCGCAGTCGCTCACCTTGCAGCCGCAGTCGGCCCCGCCAGGGCCGCGGTCGCTCGCCTTGCAGCCGCAATCCGCGGGCTCGGGGCAGCCGGCGGGCTCCGAGTCCCCGGGGAGCCCGGCGCGGCCGTCGTAGCAGGTCCCGCACACGTCGCTGAGCGCCGGACACTCGCCGGGCACCGCCACGTCGCCGCCGCAGGCACCTGGGGGGGCGTCCTCCCGGCACCGGTCGCCCTGGTCTTCACAGGGGCCGGAGCCCGCACCTCCGGAGCACGCGGCCGTCGCCCCGAGGAGCATGACCGCGACGATGCCCCAGGGCCCGAGCTTCCCGCCCTGTGAAACGAAGCTGAGCAGACGTGAGCGACTTCCGACCATCGAATTGCACCTCCGAGCCGTGAACCTGGGTCACGCTAGCAGAGCAGCGGGTTGCTCAGCCAGCAGCCGGGGGTGGCGGCACAGACCCCGCTCGGCTGCCCTCGGCCCCTCAGTCACCCTCCCCGGTGTCATCATCATCGGGGGGATCTTCGGTCTCCTCGTGGGTGTCGCAGTCGGGGTCTGCGTAGTCGAGCAGGCCGTCGCAGTCGTTGTCGACGCGATCCTCGCAGTCCTCCGGGGCGGGGCGGATGCAGGCGGTGCGGCAGTCCGAGTAGACCGACATCTCGGCGCCGAGGTCCGACTCCGCCTCGGCGCAGATGTCCGGGCAGAGCTTGATGGTCTCGTCGGCGACGTAGAAGTTGTCCGCGGCGCACTCCTCCTCGGAGCTGATGTGCGTGATCTGCCTCACCTCGTCCGACCTGCCCGCCCGGTACTGGAGCACCGTGCGCTCGAGGTCGGCGACGAGGTCCTCACCGGCCGGCGGGGCCTTCACGGTGCAGCGCAGGCGCGCCTCGGTCACCACGTCGTCGGCGAGGGAGTCGAAGACCGCGTCGAAGCTCTCGTGGTGGCAGATGGGGAAGCGCAGGCCCCCCGTCATGAGCGACAGGCGCTGGTAGCGCACCCCCGCGTGCTGGCTCCCTGGGCTGCACTTGCCGTTGACGATGGGCTGATCCTCGAGCCACGGGGCCGTCGGCGGCTCGTTCTCGTCGAGGCCGATGATGCTGTGCGCGATGTAGTCGCGGTCCTGCTCGGTCCCGAAGACCTTGGGCTCGAGGGCGAGCAGCTGCTTGTCTATGTCCTCGGGGTCCATGTTGGACTCGTCGTCGGTGATGACGATGAAGACCTTGAGGGCGTCCTCCCGCACCCACTCGGACCAGCCGTTGGGGGCGAGCCCGTGCTCGTCCTTCCGATCCCAGGCCGACAGCGCTTTCTGGAAGGAGTCGTGGCTGTTGACGGTGACGCTGTAGTGACGGAAGCGCTCGGTGTTGGCCGGCTGATCGGGGATCGGGCTGCAGTCCGTGCCCGACAGGGGCTGGCTGATGCAGACCCTGCGGTGGTCGGAGGCCGAGCCGTGGCGGGAGATGAGGATGACCCGGTAGTCGAGGGAGGCCGCGTCGAGGATGGCGGCGAAGTTGACGTTGATGTTTCGCTGAACCGCCTCGATCTCCTGGGTCATGCTCCCCGAGTTGTCGATGATCAGCACCACGTCCACCGAGCGGGTGGTGCGGCCCGCCTCGTAGTGCGCCTCGGCGCAGGCGCGGTCGGGGGAGAGGGGATCGGTGCCGACCCGCACCTCGCCGCCGTCGAGGATGCCGTCGCCGTCGCTGTCGGCGGAGCGGGCGTCGAGGCCCGCGTTCACCTCGATGCCGTCGGGGATGTCGTCGCCGTCGGTGTCGGGGTTGCGGGGGTCGAGGCGGAGCTGGATCTCCGTGATGTCGTCGAGCCCGTCCTCGTCGGAGTCAAGGCCGGGTGGGATGCCGGAGGTGTCCACGGCGGGCGGGCCGGGGTCCGGGTCCGTGCTCTGCTCGTTGCCCCCGCCAGAGTCAGCTCCCGGGGGCCAGGGCCTGCTGGCGTCGGGAGGGGTGCTGCGATCGAAGGCGTCCCGGGTCGCCGGGGTGCTGCCTCGGCCCGCGTCCTCCTGCGAGGTCCGCCCCACGAAGCCCGGCCTGCTCGTGCGGCCGGCGCCCGCGTCTGCCGCTTTGGCGGTGGCGTCCCCAGCTGGGTCGAAGAAGGCGCCGCCGCCGCCGGTGTCGTCGACAGCGTTGCAGGCCGGCGCGGTCGCGAGGAGCAGCGCCGAGAGCAGCGCCCCTCCAAGCTTCGGGCGCGGGTGACGGAGCGTATGGATCAAGAAGCGCAAGGGGGCGGCTCCCCTCGGAAAGCGGGGAGCCTACCACCCTCGCGCAGAGATTTGTGGGACTTTTTCTTCCGGCTCGCTACTGGGAGATGCTCATGCCCGAGAGGTCCGCGCAGCCCGCGTAGGACATGCACGCGATCATGTCGGCGCAGGCAGCGCCGGCGCAGGAGACGAGGCGGCCGACGGCCTCCTTGTGGAGGTTGGGGGCGAGGCTCAGGCAGAGCCCGCGGAGGGCCTCCACCTCGCCGAGGTCGGCGCCGCAGCCGAGGGCGTGTCGCTCGAGGTCGTGGCAGACGGCGGCGACCTCGAGCGGGAGGGGGTAGCCAGCCGCCGAGAGGCACGCGCCCATGAGGTCGAAGCCGGGCTCGTCACCTTCAGCTTCTCCCTCTTCGTTGTCCTCCTCGCCGGTCTCCTCGCAGGCCAGCTCCTCGAGGCAGTCCTCGATCTGCTCGATGGCGGCGGCGCTGAAGGCGCGGATGTTGAGCTCGCACTCCTCCACACAGCCTTCGTCCTGCTCGCCGCTGCAGCTCTCGGCGAGGGCACAGGCCCGCTCGCAGGAGAGCTCGGCGCGCGGCGCACCGTAGGGGCACAGGGGATCATCCTGGGGAGCACGGGGAGGCGGCGTCACGCCGTCGTAGCCCGCCGGAGAGGGGTGCGCTCCGGAGCCTTCGCCGCCGCCCTCGGCTTGTGCTCCGTCATCGCCTCCGTCCGTGGGGTCGCCATCTGCGCCGGCCGGGCTCTCCTCCCCGTCACCGGTCGCTGGTGTGTGTCCTTCGGTGGGCCCGTCACCTTCAGCGCCTCCCGCAGGAGATCCGGGCGCCGTGCCGTCGGCGACCGTGCCGCCGGCTCCGGGCTCGCCCTCACCCGGCGCCTGGCTCTCTTCGCCGCCGGCGCCCGTCGACAGCGGCGGGGGCAGGTTCACGGTGGACAGCGCGGGATCGTCGCCGTACCCGTGTGGGTGTTCGTGGTCGCCCTTTCCGCCGCTCTCGTAGTGTTGGCCGCCTCCGCAGGCGACGAGGAGCAGGGCGGCGAGCGGGGGTAGCATGGCTCGTAACATGGTCGACTCCGGGAAGTATGGAGCACTGACGACTCCAGCTCCCCGGAGATTCAAAACCGAGGCGCACAGCCAACCCGCAGCCAGCGGCGCTCAGAACCTCTTGAGCACGTCGCCGAGGGCCTTCTTCGCCTTCTTCTTCGCCTCCTCCTCGAGCTTCTTTGCCTCCTCCTTGGCCTTCTGCTCGAGGGCTCGGGCTCGGCGTTCGGCCTCCTCGCGTGCCTTCTTCGCCTCCGCCTCGACCTTGCTGCGGAGCTCCCTCGCCCTCGCCTCGGCCTCTCGCCGGACACGCTGGGCCTCTGCTTCCGCCTTCTTGCGCAGCGCGTCGGCCTGCTTCTTCGCCTGCTTGCGGGCCTTCTTGACCTTGTCCCGGGCCGCCTTCTCGGCCCCGTCGAGGCCGAGGGCCTTCATGCCCTCGCTCAGCGCCAGGGCGGCGAGCGCGCTCGCGTCGACACCGGTGACCTTCGGCGCCCAGAGGGTGCCCCCGAGGCGCAGCGATATCGGCACGGGCGTGGGAGGCACGAAGCGACCGGCCGTGAGGTTGCCCACCACGGTCGGCGGCACGGCCAGCGAGCCGACCATGTCGAGCGCGCCGTCGAGGCCCACGGCGCCGTCCACGCCGAGCTCCCCCGCCGAGGTGGCCGCCGTGAGCGGCGCCTTCAGGCGCATCTTGCCGCCGTCGACGCGGAAGCTGCCCTTGATGTTCCCGAGGCTCGTGGGAGCGGTCGCGCGGGAGACGTCGAGCCCGGGCACGAGCTTGGCCGCGGCCCCGAGCACGGAGCGCTCGAGGTTGAGGCCCGGAAGCATGGCGTCGGCCAGGGAGAGCTCGATCTCGCCGCTCAGGCCTTTCGCCGCGCTCTCCCAGTCGAGGCCGGTACCCTTGGCCGCGATCCCCGCCGACAGGTTGCCGCGCACCGGGGCGGGCATGCCAGCCCGCTGGAGCAGGAAGCGCGCTGCGTCCACCTTCTCCACGGCCCCCTTCAGCTCGAAGCGCAGGGGCGCCACGGCCAGGTTGGCCTTCGTGCCGCCGAGGGTGAAACGCCCGCCGAAGGCCTCGAGGTCCAAGACCTCGAAGCTCAGCCAGCCCTTGCGCAGGTGGGCGACCACGCGCAGCTTCTTGATCTCCTCTTTCAGGTAGCGCCCGCTGTCCGCGCTGGCCTCCAGGCTGATGTCGGCCTCGCGCATGGCCGGCGGCAGGATGGGGCCCGAGCGCTCCTTCTCCTCTCCCCCGAAGGCTTCGAGCAGGCGGTCGAGGTCAAGCCTCGACGAGTGGAGCTTCGCCTTGCCGGTGGGCGGCATCAGGGGCTTCAGCGCGACCTCGCCGCCGAAGCTCTGCCCGGCGACGTCGAGGTCGAGCCCCTTCAACACCAGGGAGGCGCGGCCCATGTCCGCGAGCGGGCCGTCCAGGGTCGCCGAGAAGCCGACCTTGAGCGGCGGCAGGCCCTCGGCCGCGAAGGCGGGGAGCACGCGGCCGAGCTCCGCGAGGGAGAAGGCAGGCACCTTCACCTGCACGTGCGCCTTGCCGGTCGCGGCGCTCCACGTCGCCTCACCGCCGACCATCGCGGGCCCGACTCGGATCTCGAAGGGCTTGGCGGTGCTCGTCGCGCCGGCGAGGCGGAGCCTGGCGCTGGCCTCGAAGGGCACGCCGGCGGGCTTGCGCATGTCCTCTCCGAAGCGCAGCTCCATGCCGCTCAGGTTCGCGTCGAGGTTCACGGCCAGGCTGCTCCCGGGCTTGCCCGCCGCCTTCGCCTCGACCTTGCCCGAGCCCTTCAGCGTGGCGCCCTCCAGCACCAGGTCGGCGCGCTCGAAGCGCACGAGGGCCTTGCCGTCGACCTTGCCGGGCGCCCAGCTCAGGGCGCCGTCGATCTCCAGCACGCCCCCCGCCCGCTGCGGGCCCGCGAGGGCGTCCTTCACGGCGGGCAGCAGCCGCGACAGGCGGGAGAGATCGAAGCGCCCGGTGCCGCCTCTCAACGAAAACGCCCCGGAGGCGAAGCTCGACACGGCGCCGGAGCCTTCGAACACGAGCTCACCGAGGGTGGCCTTGACGCTCTTCAGCTCGGCGCGGTCGCCGAGGACGAGGGCGTCCGCGTCGAGGCGCAGCGCGGCGCCGGGGGGCTTGTCCAGGGTGCCCGGCAGCAGCACCCGGGCGCCGTCGAGGTTCACGAGCAAGCTCACGCTCTGCTGCTTGGCGTCGCCCTGCCCGAGGAGCTTCAGCTCGGCCGGTCCGGTCAGTACCGCCCCGGGCGGCAGGGAGGCGAACGCCAGGGGCACCAGCCGCCGCAGCTTGCCGAGGTCGAGCTTGTCGGTGCGGGCCTCGAGGCCTTCGAAGCTCGGCGCGCCCGCTACCCCGCGGATCTTGCCGCGCCCGATGAGCGACATCTCCGCCACCTTGATCTCGCTCTCCCCGAGGTCCAAGAGGCCCTCCTTGGCGTCCCAGACGAGGCCCGTCTTCAGCGCGACGTCGAAGCCCTCCCCGCCGTCCGCGTTGGAGGTGCGCGCTCCCTTCAGGGCCGCCGTGCCTTCCACGTTGGTGCGACCGAGGGCTCCGAAGGGATCTGCGACCTTGAGCTGCATGCTCAGGAGGCCGAGGCGCGCGCCCTTCGGCAGGGGAGCGCCGGCCCAGCGCGCCATGGCGTCGAGATCGAGCTCTGTGCACTTCAGCTCGACCCACTCGAGGAGTGCGGACCTGCCGGACTCCGTGCCGGCGAGCGCCGGGATGCCGAGGCGGGCCTCGAAGTTCCGAGCCTCCGCACCGACGGCGGCGGCGATCCTCAGCTCCATGGGCCCGCCGAGGTAGAAGCCGCCGGTCTCCACGAGGAGCTTTGAGATGGTCGGAGGCTGGGCGTCCTCGGGGGCGGAGGCGTCCTTGAGCTCGATGCTGGCGTCCTCGACGGCGACGCGCTCGAAGCGGGGAGCGCCGCGGCTCCCGGGCGCCTCCTCCTCCCCCCCTCCGGCGAGGGCCCGCACGATGGGCTCGTCCCAGTTGTTGCTGCCGTCCGCCTTGCGCTGCAGCTTCAGGTGCACCCCATGGGCCACGATGCTGCTGACCTGGATCTGCCGCCCGAGAGAGCGGATCGCCGGCCACACGCGGGCCTCCACGACGAGCCGGTCGACCTCGAGCAGCGGCTCCTCCGTGTGGCACGAGCCGGCCACGGAGATGTCTCTGACCTCTCCGCCGAAGAGCGGCCAGAGCGAGCTCTTGATGGCGCCGACCGTGACCTCGCGGCCGATCTGCCCGCCAAGCTCGGTGGCGTGGCGCTTCGCCGCGGCGCTCAACCAGGCGTCCAGGTCGAAGGTCGCCAGGAAGATGGCCACCGCCGCCACGACGAGCAGGACGAGGAGCCCGATGAGCTTGAAGAAGGTGCGCATGTTGCCTCCGGAGAACCCGGCCCCGGTTTAGCACGTGGGCGGGCGAGGACGAAGGCGTATGCGCGCGTGCGTGTGATCTTTTGTCGGCGGCCTGAGCCAAACCTCGGTCTGCGCATGGCGTTGGCGCCCGAGCACAGACAGCCCCACCGGGTCAAGTGGGACACACCCCTTTTTTCGGTTGCCTAAAGGTCCCGGGCGTCGCGCCCGATTCTCGACAGCGTACGTCTACCCCAGGGCCCAATGCACCAGAACCACGTCTCGGCGGCCGACCGCAACACAGCGGCGCGCCCCCAAAGAACGCACTTGCGCCGTCTGCTCGCCGCGGCCGGCCTGCTCCTCCTTCCCCTGCAGGCCTGCCAGTCCGACACCCTCGAGACCTCCGGGAGACCGGGCGGCCTCGAGCACGACGTCGCCGGCTCGACGACGGGCGGCTCCGCGGATGCACACGGAGGCGCGTCCGGAGAGCTGCCGTTGCCCTACCGGCCTGCGCCGGACCCCGGGCACGCAGGCTCCGACGAGGGCGACGAGGGCCCGGTCTTCGTGGGCCCGGACAACGCGGGTGGCTCCGACGCTTCTCCCGACGCGGGGCCGGAGGGAGGCGCCTGCCTCGGCGACGGCCGAGGCGTCGGGTGCCCGTGCGATGCCCACGAGCAGTGCGCCTCGGACTACTGCGTCGCCACCGACGCCGGCATGGTCTGCGTGGACACGTGCGTGGACTCCTGCCCGGCAGGCCACGCCTGCCTGCCCATCCAGATCCCGCCCGACGTCGTCTTCTTGTGCCTGCCGCGCTTCGCCAAGCTCTGCCAGCCCTGCGTCGAGCACGCGGAGTGCCAGGCCCGCGGGGACCAGGGCGTCGCGCTCTGTGTGGACTACGGCGACGCCGGGAGCTTCTGCGGCGCGCCCTGCAAAGGGGAGGGGGAGTGCCCCGACGGGTTTGCCTGCGAGGAGCGCCGCTTCCCCGACGGGTCCGTGCGATCCCAGTGCATCAAGCTCGAGGGCGAGTGCGCCTGCAACAGCGTCGGCTCGACCATCGGCATGGTGACCGAGTGCAAGCGCAGCAACGAGCACGGCTCCTGCGTCGGGCGCCGGAGCTGCGGGCCGGCCTGGCTTGGCGAGTGCGACGCCACAGAGCCCTCTGCCGAGGTCTGCGACGGGGAGGACAACGACTGCGACGGTGACGTCGACAACCTCCCGGCCGTGGCTCCCTGCTACATCGAGAGCCCATACGGCGTGTGCGAGGGCAAGCCGAGCTGCGCGGACGGGGAGCCGATCTGCGTCGGCCGGACGCCGCAGCCGGAGATCTGCAACGGGGTGGACGACGACTGCGACGGCTCGGTTGACGAGGCCACCTGCGACGACGGGGTCGCGTGCACGGTCGACGCCTGCGACGCGAGCGCCGAGGCGTGCGTGTTCCAGGCCATCGACGAGGCCTGCGACGACGGCAACCCCTGCACGGTGGACGCGTGCGACCCAGGCGCCGGCTGCGTGAACACCGAGCTCGCAGACACCACCTGCGACGACGGCAACCCCTGCACCGTCGCCGATGCTTGCGTCGAGGGCTCCTGCCGGGGCACGGCCATACCGGCCTGCTGCGCCACCGACCCGGACTGCGACGACTTCAACCCCTGCACGAAGGACACCTGCCTCGTCGACACAGGCACCTGCGAGCACGACGCGGACTCGCTCCACGGGGCCGCCTGCGACGCCGACGGGGACGGCTGCACGCTGGGAGACGTGTGCCTCGGCGGCTCGTGCAAGGTCGGGACGCCGGTCGAGTGCGGGCCCTCGCCCTTCGAGTGCCGCGCGCCCGTGTGCGTCTCCGAGGGCGCCCACCAGCACCGCTGCGACCTCGAGCCTCGCATCGCCTCTCACGCCTGTTCGGACGGGGACGTGTGCACCGTCTCGGACACCTGCGACGGAGAGGGCAACTGCCGCCCGGGCGAGGCGGTGCCCGGCTGCTGCCGCGAGGACTCCGAGTGCGACGATCAGAACGCCTGCACCGTGGACCTCTGCGAGGCGGCCAGCGGTCAGTGCCGTCACCTCCCGGCGGCCGACGGAAAGCCCTGCGACGCAGACGGCAGCGGCTGCACCGCCGGGGATGAGTGCCTCGGGGGCTCGTGCAAGCCCGGACCTGCCGTGCAGTGCGCCTCCGCGGGGCCGTGCAGCCACGGGGAGTGTGTGTCCCTCGCTCCGAACGAGCACCAGTGCGTGCAGCGTCCCCGAGATCGGCGTTTGCCCGCCAGAGCGAACATTAACCACGGTCCGCATCGTCGCCCCGGCACCCGGCAGGCCGCCGATCAGGCCGGACATCATGTTGCCGATCCCCTGGCCGATCAGTTCGCGGTCGGGTTCGTGGTGGGTGCGCGTGACGTTGTCCGCGATCAGCGAGGTCAGCAGGCTGTCGAGCGCGCCGC
>CAZQPP010000092.1:0-19230 GCA_964594295.1 uncultured Myxococcales bacterium
GGGTCGGGGGCCGGGGGCGGGGGCCGGGGGCGTGGCCGTGGCGGGGTCCCGGGCCGTGGCGGGGTCCGGGGGCGCGGCCGGGTCCGGCAGGGGGTCGGGGGTCGGGCCGGGGTCGGCGGGCGCTCTGATGTCGCTGCCGGCGAAGGAGCCGGCGGGCTCGGCGTCGGAGCTGCAGCCGACGGCGACGAGCAACAGAAGGGCTGTGATCGACACGGCCTTGTTCACGACACACCTCGCTCCGCCGGAGGCGACTTGCTCATCGGGTCCCTTGAAGGGGACCCTACGTGCTGCACCTGAGCCCATCAAGGACGCGCCCCTGCGTGCCGTTCTTGCCGGGGGGCCGTAGCGCCGCTAGAAAGAGCGCGTGGTCGCGTCACAGCGATGGGTCGGCCAAGGCGCCCGAAGCATCTCGGTGCTCCGGCCGGGCAGCGGAGTAGCGAGACATGCACAAGGGGGCCGCATTGTACTGGCGCATTCGAATCGCCCTGTTGCTGACCACCATGGTCACGCTGTGCGTTGAGCTTCTGCTCACGCGGCTCGTGTCGATCCTCTTCCAGGCCTCGGACGCCTATTGGGTCGTGGCCGTGGCCCTGCTTGGCTTCGGGATCGGTGGAGCCCTGGTCGCTGCCGGCGGCGCCTGGCTGTCCGAGCGCACCGGAGCCCTCCTGCCGTGGTTGCTCTGGAGCATGACGCTCTCGGTGTTGGCGCCCCTCGTGGTCTTCCGGCACCTCCACTTCTCCATCGGAGAGCTGAGCGGGGCCACGGCCATCATGGGCCTGCTGACGGTCTCCTTCTTCTGCGTGCTGCCCTTCGTGCTCGCGAGCGCGTTCATCTCGCTGGTCTTCATGCGCAACCGAGAGGCCATCGGCGCCTTCTACTTCTTCGACCTGCTGGGCGCCGGTCTTGGTTGCCTCGTGTTCGTCTTCACGATGGACGCCTTGGGGCTCGCGCTCACGTTGGTGCTGGGAGCAGCGATCCTGCTGGCGGCATCGCTCCTGCTCCTGGACCGGCTCTCAGCCCCGAGGGGAGCAGCGATCCTGCTCGTCCTGGCTGCGATCGTCTCGTGCGCCGCGTTCACGAGCGGGCCGAGCCCCCTCGTCCCCTTCGCTCCCCGCGAGCTTCGCCTGGCCTACGAGTACCAGGGAGACAGGGCCAAGCTGGACTACCAGCGCTGGGACCCGGTGGCTCGCATCGACATCGTGTCGATCGAGGGCGACCGCCTCGAAATACCCAACGACAACCGCTACAAGCTCCTGACCCAGGACGGGGGCGCGCCCTCCATCCTGCTCGGCTTCGACCGCCCCTTTGAAGAGCTGCTCTTCCCGGAGCGCTGCCTGCTCGGCATCGCATACTGGACGAAGAAGAACCCCTCCGTGCTGATCGTAGGCCCCGGCGGCGGTCCGGATGTCGCCGCGGCCCTTCGCTACAAGCCGCGCAAGGTGACGGCGGTCGAGATCAACCAGACGACCATCGACGTGGTCGAGACGCACTTCAAGGACTTCGTTGGGAGGCTCTACCAGAGGCCCGAGGTCGTGGTGCACCATGACGACGGGAGGCACTTCGTGCACGCCACCGACGAGCGCTTCGACGTCATCCAGATGACGGGCGTCGACACCTCGGTCCTCGGGGCAGCCGGCTCCCTCCAGAACCTGTCGGAGAACTTCCTCTATACCCTCGACGCCTTCGGCGAGTACTTCGACCACCTCACCGACGACGGCTACCTGTCCCTGTCCTACCCCCACCACATGCGCTGGGCCATGCCCACCCTCGTGATGCACCTCAAGCTCCTCTCGGACCGCGGGGTGAAGGAGCCCGGCAAGCACCTGCTCGTGAGCCGGTCCGGCGGCTACGTGAACGTGCTGCTCAAGAAGAGCCCGCTGACCCGCGAGGAGGTGGCCACGATCGCCGCTCATTTCGAGCAGCCCATGGTGGGTCTCCTGCTGCCCCTGTACTACCGCCTGTGGGGCAAGAAGCTCCCGAGAAACGCCCTCTCCGACTGGATCAACGAGGACGCCTTCGCCGTTCAGGGCCTGCTCTACGAACCCTTCTCGGGCCACGAGAGCCCCTACGACCACATCGTGCGCGTCTGGCAGCACGATCCGGACGCGCCGGCGTTCTGGTCCTCACTCGAGAGCTTCCGCATGGCCACCGACGATCGCCCCTTCTTCTTCTTGCCCATCGAGGTCGGCTGGACCTTCGGCGGACGCCTCCTGTGGCTGCTGATCCCGGTGTTCATCTTCATCCTCGGCCCCCTCGCGGTGTGGCGGGGACGCGGTCTGCGGGTGCCCGGCGCCTGGGGCCCCATCACCTACTTCGCCTGCCTCGGCCTGGCCTTCATCGCAATCGAGATGCTGCTCTTGCAGAAGCTCGTGCTCTACCTGGGACACCCGACCTATGCCTTCGCCGTCGTGCTGGGCGTGCTCCTCGTGATGGCCGGCGTCGGGAGCCTGATCTCCGGGCGTCTGGCCCGCACGCCCGTGGGGTGCGTCTACGTGGGCGTCTGCGGCATCGCCGTCTGCGCCCTCGCGGTCTCCTTGCTGCTCGGCCCCCTCGACGCCGCGACCGCGGGCTTCGGTCTGGGGGTGCGAGCCCTGATCGCGGGGCTCGCGGTGGCGCCCCTCGGGGTCTTCATGGGCACCCTCTTCCCCAGCGGCATTCGCCTCCTCGACCAGCGCTCGGAGTCCTTCGTCCCGTGGGCCTGGGGCATCAACGGGAGCGCATCGGTGATCGGCAGCGCCGGCGCGTTGTTCCTGGCGATCCAGGTCGGGTTCACCAACCTGCTGCTCGCCTCCCTCGCCGTCTACCTGCTTGCCGCGCTGACGGCGAGCCGGATCTCGGGAGCCAAAGGCCAGAGCACCGCGCAGAGCTGAGGGAGAGCGGCGGGGCTACCGCCGTGTCGAAGCCACCTGCTGCGCGGCCGGCGTCTGCGCCTGATCGAGGCCGGCGATGTGGGCGCCGTGCTCGGCGGCCTTGAGGAGGGGGTTCCAGTAGAGGCCGAAGAGCACGGTCGGGATCACGAAGAGCAGGATGAGGGCCGCGGCGAGGCGCGGCGTGCGCTCGGGGGCGACGTGTACGCTCGGGTCGATGAACATCGCCCGGATGATGCGCACGTAGTAGAAGAGCGCCATCACCGAGGTCACGACGGCGACCGCCACCATGACGATGTGGATCGTGGTCGGGATCGTGAGCACGGCGGCGAAGAGGTAGAGCTTGCCCACGAAGCCGGCGAGCGGGGGGATGCCGGCCAGAGAGAACAAGAAGACGCCCATGCAGACGGCCGCGAAGGGGTTGCGGCGGCCGAAGCCGCGGAAGGCGCTGATCTCCTCGCTGCCGGTGGCGTCTATCACGACCGAGGCTACCCAGAAGGCGCCGAGGTTCATGAAGAGGTAGAAGATCATGTAGAGCAGCACCGCCTGGATGCCTGCCGTCGCGGCCGCGTTGGTGGCGAGGCTCGGGATCAAGGCGACGCCCATCATGGCGTAGCCCGCGTGCGCGATGCTGGAGTAGGCCAGGAAGCGCTTGACGTTGGTCTGGCGCATGGCCCCGAGGTTGCCCACCACCATGGTCGCGATGGCCATGATCGCGATGAGCTCGACGAGAGCCGCGCCGAAAGAGCCGAGCTCTCCCGCGCCGCCGAAGAAGGTCGCGAAGACGCGGAGCAGGACCGCGAATCCAGCCGCCTTGGGGGCGACCGAGAAGAAGGCGGCGATGGGGGTCGGAGCGCCCTCGTAGACGTCGGGGGCCCACATGTGGAAGGGGACCGCGGCGATCTTGTAGCCGAAGCCGCCGAGCAACAGGGCGAGAGAGACGAGGAGCGTGAAGTCGTGGGGCCCCGCGGCGAGGGCCTCGCGGATGGCCAACAGGTTGGTCGAGCCCGCGCTGCCGAAGAGCAGGCTCATGCCGTAGAGCATGACGCCGCTGGCCGCTCCACCGTAGATGACGTACTTGAGGGCCGCCTCCCGGGACCGGGCCTCGGTGGGCTGGAGGCCGGTGACGACGTAGGAGAGGATGCTGACCAGCTCCAGGGCGAGGTAGATCATCAAGAGATCGGTCGCCGCCCCCATCAGGCACATGCCGAGGGTCATGGCCAGGATGATCGCGTGGAGCTCGGGCAGGGCCTTCCGGTCCACCTCCTTGCTGTGGCCCGCCATGACGACGAGGCACAAGGCGGCGATGACGAAGAGCACCTTGAAGAAGGTGGCGAAGGGGTCGAGGGCCAGCATCCCGAAGAAGAGGTCGGGGGCGCCCGTCGAGCAGCTGCAGCCGTAGAAGAGCACGGCCGCCAGACAGGCGAGCAGACCGGCGACGACCCACGGGGTCGTGTTGGGCGTGCCGGGGCGACGGTGTCCCCGGAGGTCGACGATGACCACGAGGGCCAGGGCGATGACCAGGATTCCTTCGGCGCCGAACCAGGCGAGGCTTTGGAGGTTCTGCTGCACGACGGGCCCCGCGCTTTCCTAGAGGGTCGACAGGACGAGCTGGTTCAGCGCGCCCAGGCCCTTGCTGAAGAGGTCCAGGATCGGGGCGGGGTAGACGCCGAAGAGCACGACGGGGACCGCCAGGGGGAAGAGCGTCGCCCACTCACGCCAGTTGAGATCCGGGATGTCCTTGTACTTCTCGTTGACCGGGCCCAAGAAGACGCGCTGCAGCGTCCAGAGCATGTAGCCCGCGGTCACGATCACGCTGGTCACGGCCAGGATCGTGATGAAGCGGTAACGCTGGAAGGCGCCGATGAAGACCAGGACCTCGCCGATGAAGCCCGAGAGGCCGGGCAGGCCGAGGCTCGCCATGAAGGCGATGCCGATGAACCCGGTGTAGACCGGGGCGACCCTGGCGAGCCCGCCGAAGCCGTCGAGGTTGCGGTGGTGGGCCCGGTCATAGACCACGCCGACGAGGAGGAAGAGCATGCCCGTGGTCAGGCCGTGGCTGAACATCTGGAAGACCGCGCCGGCCATGCCCTCGTCGGTGAACGAGGCCATGCCGAGGAGCACGAAGCCCATGTGGGAGACCGAGGAGTAGGCGACCAGGCTCTTGAAGTCGCGCTGGGCCATGGCGCAGTAGGCGCCCCAGAGGATGCCGATGAGGCCGACGACGGCGGCGAAGGTGCCGAAGCTGGCGGTCGCCTCGGGGAGCATCTGCCAGCAGAAGCGCAGCATGCCGTAGCCGCCCATCTTCAAGAGGATGCCCGCAAGGATGACGCTGATTGGGGTCGGGGCCTCGACGTGGGCGTCGGGGAGCCAGGTGTGGAAGGGGAAGGTCGGGACCTTGATGGCGAAGCCTACGAAGAGCAGCATCCAGGCGACGCGCGCGGTGAAGAGCTCTGTCCACGAGGTGTCGGCGTGGAAGCTCAGGTACATCACGTTGAAGGTGCGCCCGCCCACCGAAGCCGAGCCGTCTGCGAGGAGGAAGGGGCCGCCGACCGAGGTGCTCGACAGGTAGATGAAGAGGAAGGCGACCAGCATGGCCAGCGAGCCGACCAGCGTGAACAAGAAGAACTTGATGGCCGCGTACTCCTTCCTCGGGCCTCCCCAGACGCCGATGAGGAAGTACATCGGGAGGAGCATCACCTCCCAGAAGACGAAGAACAAGAAGAGGTCGAGGGCGACGAAGACCCCCATCATGCCCGTGCAGAGCAGGAGGAGCAGGGCGTAGTAGGGGCGCTCGCCCATGGTGATGCCGCTCTGGCCGCCGTGGCTGTCGACGGGCTTGGCGACTCGGAAGGACGCGAGCACGGCGATGAAGCTGATGATGGCGTTCAGGAGGACCATCGCCACGCTGATGCCGTCCACGCCGACGAAGTACTCGACGTTGAAGCCCTCGATCCACCTGACGTGGTGCACGTACTGGAGGCCGTAGGCTGCATACTCGAGGGAAGGCGCGGCCGCGCGCAGCGCGTCGGCGTTCGCCACGAGGGAGCGGTCGAATCCCGCGAAGACCTGCACCGAGAGCGCCAGCGGGATGGCCGAGGCCACCAGCGCGACATACTTGGAGAGCGACGCCTTCCCCTTGGGGAGGATCAGCACGCAGATCGCCCCTAGCAGGGGCAGGAATGTCATCCAGGTGAGGATGGTGGACTGGCTCGCCATCAAAAAGGCCTCAGAACAGGTAGACGACCAGCACCAGCACGGTGGCGCCGGCGACGATGCCCATTACGTATTGCTGAATCCGGCCGGTCTGCAGGCGGCGCACGCGGCGCGCGGCAGCCTGGGTCGTGTCGGCAATGCCGTTGACCGTGCCGTCGACGATTCGGAAGTCCAGAGAGCCCGAGATCCAGGCCGCTATCTTCATCAAGAAGGCGGAGAGGTTCACCAGGCCGTCGACGATCCACTTGTCGAGCCACATGGTGCCACGGAACAGCGCCATGGCCGACCCGACCACGTACTTCTTGTAGATCTCGTCCACGAAGTACTTGTTCGACACCAGGCGGTGGAGCTTCGGGCCGTAGAGTTCGGCCTCCTCCTCGGGCGTGCGGTAGCGCCGGTAGATGCGGAAGGCCGTGTAGGCCGAGACCGCGGCGAGCCCGACCGTGATGACCATCAGCACGATCTCGCCCGCGTGCGAGTGGAAGAGCGCGAAGCCTGCCGCCTCGGCGTGGCCGTCGTGGATCATCTCGCTGGCCCACTGCATGCGCCCGTCGGCGACGCCCGTGACCGGGTCGAGCCAGCCGGTGAAGAGGTTGGGCAGGTGGGTCCAGGCGGGCAGGCCGACGTAGCCGCCGATGATGGCGAGGCCGGCCAGCGCGATGAGCGGCACGCTCATCACCCAGTGCTCCTTCGCGTGCGAGAGGGTGTGCTCGTCCGCCCGGCACTCACCGTAGAAGGTGAGCATGAGCAGGCGCACCATGTAGAAGGCCGTGCAGAGGGCGGCCAGGAAGCCCATGATCCACAAGATCTCGCCGGGGATGAGGGTGTTGGCGTTGTCGTAGGTGCGCCAGAGGATCTCGTCCTTGCTGAAGAAGCCCGAGAGCCCAGGGAGACCGGCGATGGCCGCGGTCGAGATGAGGAAGGTCCAGAAGGTGACCGGCAGGACCTTGCGCAGGCCGCCGAGGTCCTTCACGTCCTGGTGGTGGTGCATGGCGGCGATGACGGCGCCCGAGCACAAGAAGAGGCAGGCCTTGAAGAAGGCGTGGGTCATCAGGTGGAAGATGGCCGCCGCGTAGGCGCCGACTCCCGCGCCGAGGAACATGTAGCCGAGCTGGGAGACGGTGCTGTAGGCCAGGACCTTCTTGATGTCGGTCTGGAAGAAGCCGATGGTCGCGGCGAAGAGCGCCGTGACGGCGCCGGTGGTGGCCACGACCGTCATGGCGACGTCTGAGAGCGAGAAGATGAAGCTCATCCTCACGACCATGTAGACGCCGGCGGTGACCATGGTGGCGGCGTGGATGAGGGCGCTGACCGGGGTCGGGCCGGCCATGGCGTCGGGGAGCCAGACGTAGAGCGGGATCTGGGCGCTCTTGCCGCAGGCCCCGATGAAGAGCAGCACCGGGATGAGGTGCACGATCTTCATGCCGAACAGGGTCTTCGCGACGAAGACCTCCACGAAGGCCGGGTCGGAGAAGAGCGCCGCCATCTCGGCAAAGGAGAGGGTGAAGACGCCGTTATCCGCGAGGGCGTAGGAGTGGGTCGCCGGCAGGTCGAGGTAGGCGCCGCCGAGGCCCCAGAAGAGGATTCCCATGCCGGCCACGAAGGCGAAGTCGCCTATGCGGTTGACAATGAAGGCCTTCATGCCGGCCGCGGCCTTGGGCAGCTCCTCGTAGTAGTAGCCGATGAGCAGGTAGGAGGTGAGGCCGACGCCCTCCCAGCCGACGAACATCAAGAGCATGTTCCCGCCGGCGACGAGGACGAGCATCATCGCCATGAAGAGGTTCAGCCAGGCGAAGTAGCGCCAGTAGGGCCCCTCGTCGTGCATGTAGCCGATGCTGAAGACGTGGATGAGGCTGCCGACGCCGGTCACGACAAGCAGCATGACGGCGGTGAGCTGGTCCACCGCGAAGGCCATCGGGACGTTCAGCTTGGCGCCGTCGCCGTTGAGCGTGAACCACTCCCAGAGAACCTGGCGCAGGGGCGTGCCGGCGCTCGCGAGGTCGAAGAAGGCGACGAGAGCAACGACGAAGGTCGCGCTGCTCGCGCCGACCGCGACGGTGTGCACCGCCCACTTGCCGAGCGCCCGCTGCATCTTCAGGCCGAAGACGCCGTTGACGAAGGCCCCGAGCAGCGGGAAGAGCGGCAGTAAGAAGAGGTAGCTGGCGGGATGGAATTGCGTGGGAGGCACGGCGATGACTCCTCAGTCCCGCATGGTTGCTACCCGGTCCACCTCGATGGTCCGGTAGTAGTTGTAGATGCCCATGACGATGGCGAGCGCCACGGACGCCTCGGCTGCGGCCATGGTGATGATGAAGATGGCGAAGATCTGCCCGCCGACGAAGCCCTCGACGTAGTGGGAGAAGGCGATGAAGTTGAGGGAGGCGGCGTTCAGGATGAGCTCGATGCCGAGCAGGATGCCTATGGCGTTGCGGCGGGTGATGACGGTGAAGAAGCCGAGCCCGAAGAGCACGGCGCCCAAGACGAGGAAGTGGAGCAGCGTGACGTCGCCCATCAGGCCCCTCCCTCTTCGCGGTCGCGCAGGTCGGCGTGCGGGCCTCGCGAGCCCCCGGCCCTCGCCACTCGGGTGTTGATCTCCCGCCGGGCCACCAGGGCGGCACCGAGCAGGACGATGAGCAGGATCACCGAGGCGAGCTCGAAGGGCAGCAGGTACTCCTTCAAGAAGGCGTTGCCTATCCTGTGCACGGTGGGGTTGGTGCTCGACACGTCGAGGACCGCCCAGGTGCGCCCGGTCACGGCCATCATCACCAGGACGAAGACGGCCGCGCTCGCGGCCATGGCCGCGGGCAACCCCACGTGCAGGTTGCTGTCCTTCACGTTGGCGATGTGCTGGGTCAGGAAGACGGCGAAGAGGATGAGGACGGAGACGCCGCCCACGTAGATGATGATCTGCGTGGCGGCCACGAAGTCCGCCTGCAAGATGACGAACATGGCCGCCGAACCGATGAGGGTACCCAGCAGCGCGAAGGCGGAGTAGACGATGTTCCGCGAGAACGCGACGAGCATCGCCGCACCCACCATGAGGGCTGCGATGAGGTAGAAGGCTACGGCCGATGCTGTGATCGACATGATCGTTCCGGTGATGAACGAAGGGAGGGGGCTAGCGGTCGACCTCGGGGGCGAGGACGTCGAGTGAGGCGATGAGCACGACCACGTCGGCGATCATCATGCCTTCTGCGATCTCCTCGATGACGGACATCGAGGTGAAGGAGCCGGTGCGGAAGCGGGTGCGCCAGGGCTTGTCCTTGCCGCCCGCCACGACCCAGCAGAGCATGCCTCCGCGGGCGCTCTCGATGCGGCTCGTGGCGTGGGCGCCGGCAGGGGCCTTGAGCTTTCGCGGCAGGTCGGCCTGGATGGGCCCGCTTGGGAGCTTGAGCAGGGCCTGGCGCACGAGCTTGATGGACTGCTCCATCTCGCGGAAGCGCATCTCGTAGCGGTCGAAGCTGTCGCCGACGGTGCCCATGGCGCCGTTGCCCACCTGCACCTCGAACTCGAGCTCCGGGTAGGCTCCGTAGGGCTCGTCGCGGCGCAGGTCGAAGTCCACCCCGCTCGCCCTCAGGTTGGGGCCGACGAGGCCGTAGGAGATAGCGCGCTCGGCCGGGATGACGCCCACGTGCGCCGTGCGCTCCACGAAGATGCGGTTCTTGGTGAGCAGGCGGTGGATCTCGGGGAGCGCCGCCTCCGCGTGGTCGAGGTACTCGAGCATGCGGTCGCGGAAGCCCGGGGGCAGGTCCCAGGCGACGCCGCCGATGCGGTGGTAGTGGTAGGTGATGCGCTGGCCGCAGAGCTCCTCGATGAGGTCGTTGACGTGCTCGCGCTCCCGCATCATGTGCAGGAAGGGGGTCGTGGCGCCCACGTCGAGGGCCAGCGCGCCCATGCCGATCAGGTGGCTGATCAAGCGGTTGAGCTCGTCGGCGATGACCCGGAGGTAGAGCGCTCGCTTCGGCGGCTCGATGCCGATCAGCTTCTCGATCGCCGCCGCCCACGAGTGGTTGGCCAGCATGGAGGCGAGGTAGTCGACCCGGTCCGTGTAGGGGAGGAAGCCCGGGAAGGTGCAGCTCTCGGAGATCTTCTCGATCGAGCGGTGCAGGAAGCCGACATCGGGGATGCAGCGCCTGATGACCTCGCCGTCGGTCTTGAGGATGAAGCGCAAGACCCCGTGGGTGGAGGGGTGGTGCGGGCCCATGTTCAAGACGAGCTCGCTGCCCTCTTCCATGACCTGGAAGCCCGGGCCCAGGTCCAGGCCCTGGTACTGCTCCGGCGTCACGAGGCGCCTCCGTCCTCAAAGAAGCCCTCCGGGAGCTCTCCCCCGAGCTCGTCGTGGAAGGCCTTCAAGAGATCGATGGAGGTCTCTCGGGTCGTGCAGATCCCCATCTGGAAGGCGGGCTCGACCCAGTCCTTTCGGAGCGGGAAGCCCTCGAACTCGGCCGGCAGCAGGATTCGGGTCAGCGCGGGGTGGCCGTCGTAGACGATGCCGAGCAGGTCGTACGCCTCGCGCTCGAGCCATACCGCCGACTCCCAGATCCCGGCCGCGCTCGGCACCTCGGGGCGGTCGCGGTCGAGGTCGACCATCACGATGAGCCCGTGGCGCAGGGCCATGCTGTAGAGGTGGTAGACCGACCGCAGCCTGGGCTCCTCGTGCCCGGCGAGGCCCATCAGGTCGACACCCGTGACGCAGAGGAGGGAGTCCATCTGCAGCCCGGGGTCGTTGCGCAGCAGCTCGAAGACCTCCAGCAGCGACTCCGCCGGCACGACCACGGCCGGCTCCTTGCCGAGCTCGTCTGTGATGACGGCCTCGGCACCGAAGCGCTCCTGGAGCAGGGTGATTATCTCGTCGCCGGTCACGTCGCCGTCCTCATGCAGCCTGTCGCGGGGCGGACTCGTCCTCGGCCGGGGGCCTGCGGATCTCCTTGATCCACGCGATGTCGCCCTTCACCCACACGTAGGCCAGCCCGAGCAGCAGCAGGACCACGAAGACCAGCACCTCCACGAAGGCGAAGAGCCCCACGCCACCCGCGACCCACTCGGAGATCACGATGCCGACCGGGAACATGAAGGCCACCTCCACGTCGAAGATCACGAAGACGATGGCGACCACGTAGAAGCGGGGGTTGAGGTTGAACCACCCCGGCCCGACCGGCCGCTCACCGCACTCGTAGGCGACCTGCTTCTCGGATGACGGTGGTCCCTGGGTCTGGATGAGCTTCGACAGCCACAAGGCTACGAAGGTGAAGCCGACCACGACCACCAGGAAGGCGACAACGCTGGTGTAGAGGACGTCTATGGTAGGACCCGACTCGACAGGAGGGCGGGACCTTAGACTCGTGGGGCGGAGGCGTCAACCGTCCCGAGAGCCTCGAACAGGGTGTGCGCCAACCTGCGGACTTCGCTCCTCGTGAGGCGCCCTCCCCGGACGTCCTCGCTGGCGGCGGCGAGGCCGCGGGCCACGGCGGCGCTCGAGTGAAGGGGAGCCCGCTCGTCGAGGTGCTCCCGCTGCTCGAGCCACTGCTTCAGCTCGACCTCCTTGTCGCGTGGAAACCGCTTGGTGCGAGGGTCGGAGCGCGTGCTGAGGGCTTCGAGGAGGGCCGCGGCGTCGCCACCGAGGTCCTCCGCGAGGGCCGAGATCTTTTGAATGAAGGACCTGCTGACCGCGCCGCTGCTCTCGAGGCTTCTCCGGTCGACGGGGCGACCGCGCCCGACGCGGGCGGCGTGGATCGTCGCCTCGCAAACGCGCAAACGGGCGCGTAGCGCGAGGTTCTGCGCGTCCGAGACCACCGCCGTGGCTGCGCCGCTTCGGTCGAAGGATGCCCACTGCCCGACTGTCTTCACTCCTGCCTCGGAGAGGACGTGGAAGAGGAGATTCAGATCGTCGGGGAGGAGGAAGTACAGGTGAAGCGCCCCGACCGGATCCCAGGGACGGGGGGCAGGCACGCGCAGCTCCTCGGCGTAGTCGGCGGGCGTCATGCCGGCGGGGGCCGGCACGGAGGGGAGGACCACAAGATCGAGAGCCCGTGGGTCCGGAGGCTCGGCGGCCTCGCCACGGATCACCTCCATGTCCAGCACCCGCGGAGGCTCGGCGCCGTTCCGGACGCAGGCGCGGTGCCAGCGCGCCACGTCGTCGGGGTTCGAGGTGAGGTAGAACACCTGCCGGCCGGTGCCCACCAGCGCAACGAGCGCGGCGGCCACGGCGGCGAAGCGCTCGGGGTCGGAGGTGGTCAGGGGCTCGTCCAGGAACAGCGGGACGGACTCGCCGGGCTCTGCCGTGGTCGCGAAGGCGAGGCGCGCGGCGAGCAGGAGCTGAACGCGGGTGCCGTCGGAGAGCTCGTCGAGGGAGAGCCCGCGCTGTGCCGTGTTGTCGAAGGCTCGGAAGGCCGGCGGGTCGGCGCCCGAGACCTTGAGCTCGTAGCGGTGGTGCGTGAAGGCCTTGAACCAGTCCTGCGCCCGGACGAGGACGTCGGGGCGCGCCACCTGCTCGTGCTCACGCTCGACCCTGTCGAGGAACAGGGTGGCTGCCCGCCGGTGCATTGCCAGGTGGAACGCTTCCTTCAGGCGCTCGCGGGCGGCGGCGACCTCGGCGAGGGCCTCCTCGCGCCTCGCCGCGGCGCGAGCCTGCCTCACCTCAGCCTCGATCTCGGAGATCTCGTCCCTGGTGGCGTCGACACGCTCTTGAGCCGTCCGCGCCTGGCCGGCGAGGTCCTCGAGGGCGTCCTTGTCGAGGCCGAGCAGCTCCGGCTCCGCCGCGAGCCGCGCCTCCAGGCCCTTCAGCTGCTGCTCGAGAGCCTTCAGCTCGGCCTTTCGCTCCCGGTAGGCGTCGAGCCGGTCCAGACGGTCCCGCAGGCCCCGCTCGTCCCCCGGCTCGAGACCGGCGCCCTCGAAGAGCCGATCGAGCGAAGCGCTGCTATCTTCGATCGCCTTCTCGGCTTCCTCCCGCCGGCGGCCCGCTTCGGAGTCGGCCAGGCTTGCGCGCTTCCACCGCTCGACTCGGCTGCGGAGGTTGTTCAACAACACATCGAGGCGCTCGGCGCCCGCGGGCGCGCCCCCTGTCCAGAGGCCCACGGCCTCGCAGATCCCCTCCGAGAGAGATGCGACCGTCCCGCTGAGCTGGGCGGCCCTCCCCTCCGCCTCGGCCCTGGCCGCTTCGGCCTCTCTGCAGGCGTCGAGGCGGCGCAGGATCTCCGCGAGGGCCAGGTCGCTGTTCGGCGGGGTGCCGAGCTGCTTGCGGAGCTCGGCTCGCCGCGCCTCGAGCACCTCCTCCTCCTCGGCGAGCTTCCTGAGATCGTCGTCCAGCTCACGCAGGCGCTGGCTGTCGACCTGCGCGCGCTCGCAGACCGCCACCTGACGATCCAGCTCCCCGAGGGCCGCCGACACGTGCCGATCCGTCCAGGCCGCGGGCCCTGGCACGCCTATCTGCTCGAAGCGCCGGCGCGCCGCCGCCCGGTGGTCGGCCCCTGCCCCGCGCCGTAGGTAGAGGGTGGCTCCGAGCGCACCGAGGCCGAGCCCTGAGAGCAACATCCAAGCGGGGTGAACCAGGCGGCCAAGGAGCAGACCGAGCACAGCCACCGCGCCCAGGAGCCATAGAGCAAGCGATGGCAGCCCACCGGCGTCCGGCTCGGAGGAGCCCAGCCAGACACGGAGGGCGTCGGCCGCCCTGCGCAGGGGCTCCGGATCCCCCGCGTCAGAGGCCCCCTTCAGCAACGCCGCGCGGGCCTCGACCGCCTCGCGCCGAGCCGCCAGATCCTGCGCCCGGCCTACGAAGTCGCTCAGCTCGTCGAGCTTCGGCGCTGTCGTGAGACCGGCCAGCTCCGCGCCCTCGGGCAGCCCGAGCGAGCGCCGCCGGCTCTCCTCCACCCGGCCCGCAGCGGCCACTGCGACCTCGGCGTCACGCAGGTCTCGCTCGGCCTCCGCGAGGGCGCGTGTCCTCGACTGCCAGGTCTCCAGATCGACCTCGGCCGGAGGCTCGCTTTCGAAACCCGCCTCCTCCATCTCCTCTCGGGCGCGCTCGGAGTCCTCGCCCGCCTTGCGCAGCTTCTCTCGGGCGTCGTCGAGCGCAGCCTTCAGCTCGTCGAGGCGTTCGGCCTCGTTCCCGGTGAGGAGATCCATGTCATCGGGCAGATCACCAAGCGCGGCCTCGCCCACCTCGATGGAGCCCAGGATCTCGACCCGCTCCAGAGCGGCCTCGACGATGCCGAGCCTGTCGCGCAGCTCCCGCTCCCGGGTGAGCTCGACACGGAGAGGCTCGAGGCTCTCCTCCTTGACCCCAAGGACCTGGTGCTCGCCGCAGATCCGGCGGTGCTCGTCGCTGCACCGGCCGAGCGCGGCGGCTTCGCTCGTTCCCGTGCGACGGCCGATCGAGAGCTCCGTCCGGAGAGCGACAAGATCGTAACCACCGGCCATCTGCACGACGACCGCGCGCGCCAGCTCGCGATCCGGGCCGTCGCCCGGCTCCAGCAGGTCTCCGACGCCGAGGCTGTAGCAGGGTGCGAGGTGCTTCGCGGGGAGCACGGGGCCCCGGTCCTCCTCGCCCGAACGCTGCCAGGCTGCCCGCCCGCCGCGCAGCCGGGCGTGCCAGGTGCTGTCGGCGCCGCCGAAGACCGCGTCGGCCTCTATCACCCGCCCGCCCGCGGCGGCGGGCCAGAGCGAGGCAGCCACGATCTCCCGGACCGTCGACTTGCCCGACCCGTTGGGGCCCACGAGCAGGTTGACGCCCGGAGAGAGATCCTTGAGGACGAAGCCGCGCTCGAGGCCGTCGGCCCGGCGGATGTCGAGCCTCACCAGGCGCATCAGCCCGCCCCCCGATCGGCTCCCTGGGCGAGTAGGCGCTCCAGGAGATCGTAGCCCGCGTCGATCAGCAAGGCTCTCACGTCGAAGGGCGGCCCCTCGCCGTCCTCGCGGAGCTGCCGCCACGGCGGGCGCTCGGCCTCGAGGCTCAGCGCCGCCCGGGCGTCCGCGAGCAGGCCTGAGGCCGGGGCCTCGCCGGCTTCCAGCGCGAGCAGCGCCCTGGCGACGAGGGCCGGCGGGTCAGAGCCGCTCGACAGCGCAGCGAGGTCCAGCGCGACGCGGCTGCGGTCTTCGATCTTCTCTATGAACAGGGTGGCGCCGTCGCGACCCGAGGTGAGCTCGCCGACCTTGGACACGAGCACGGCGTCGATGCCGAGGGTCGGCGGCCGCCTCCCCGTCAGCCGAAGCCTGACCGCGACGAGGTCCGGGAGCAGGGCAGACTCTCCGGCGCGCTGCCATGCCAGATCGAGCGCCCTGTGAGCCGCCTCCTCGACGACCTCCTCCGCGTCGAGATCAGGTGTGCTCCCGAGCGAGTCGACCGGCACGTCGACGGTCTCCCAGCGCATTGGAGCGAGGGTCAGGTGCTCCATGGAGAGCGCCCCGGGCCCTTTGACCTCTGCCAGCCAGGGGCCGTGGGGGCCGGGCTCGCCGGCGTCTACCCCACAGAGCGAGCCCAGGTAGCCGAAGGGCGAACGATCCATGGCGTCCGCCTTGTGCACGTGCCCGAGCAGCCAGGCGTCGCACCGGGTCTGGCCCAGCATGGCGGCGGGGACCGGCGCGTAGGGGCTCTGCGTCGACCCGAGATCGCAGTGGAGCAGGCCCACATCGGCCACCCCGTCGGCGGGGGCAGGCTCGAAGCCCTCGAGCGGGTTGTCGTGAACCCTGGGGCGCGGGAAGGACCAGCCGTGGACCCGCACGCGACCCCCGTCGCGCCCGGTCAAGAGCTCGTGACCCCATCGCCCCCCGGCCCCCAACAGCCTGAAGCCCGAGATGCGTCTCGCCAGGAGGGGCAGAGCCAGGTGGTCGTGGTTCCCGGCCACCCCGATGACCGGCACGCCCGCCTCCACGAGCCGCCCAACGCCGCGCTCGAGGTGCCCGAAGGCCTCGAAACGGTCGTCGCTGCCTTCGACGACGTCGCCCGCCAGCAGCACCGCGTCGACCTCTCGATCGAGGGCCGCCGCCACCGTGCGCCGCCAGGCCTCGGCCGGCCCCAGACGCCCTCCCTCTCCGGCCAGCTCGGCAGGCAGCCTCGAAGGGCGGCGGCCGAGGTGGATGTCGCCGACGCAGAGCAAGCGGGGCATCAGGGCCTCTCCACCACGTCATCGCTCCGGTGGAAGTGCAAGCCGCCCGCGCTCAGGCGCTCCACGATGACGTCGCAGCTCTCCCGCTCGACACCGATCCAGCGGCGATCGAGGTGCTCGCAGACGTCGAAGGTGGTGCCGCTGCCCCCGAAAGGATCCAGGACCAGGTCCCCGGGCCTCGTAGCCAGCTCGACGGCGCGACCGACCAGCCGAGTAGAGAGCTGGTTGGCCTTGCGCTTCTTGCTCTTGAACTTCCAGTGGCGCACGGGAGGCACGTCGTTCCAGACGTCGCTCAGGTTCACGCCCTTGGGGTTCATGGCGCCCCGGTGCCCGCCGTAATCTTTGATCTCGCCGCCGCAGTGGCGGCACAGCTCGATGGGCGTGCGGATGCGCGTGAAGGTCTTCGGCTTGCCGCGCGTGTAGTAGAGCAGGCTGTAGTGAGACGGGTAGAGCCGGCCGCGGATGGGGAGGCCGACCTTCAGGTTGACCGCGATCCAGTGCCGAAAGGTCAGCCCGCGCTGGCTCAGGTGGGCTCCAAGGAGCACGTTCCAGCGCGGCAGGTTGAAGACAAAGAGCGCGCCGCCGGGCTTGAGCACGCGGACGCACTCGTCGAGCCATCGACGGCACCAGGCCAGGTACTCCTCCGTCTCGAGCGCGTCGTCGACCCGCCGGCCGTACTCCTTGCCGAGGTTGAAGGGGGGGTCCGCGAAGACCATGTCGACCGCCTCGCCGGCGACACAAGGCAGGACATCGAGGCAGTCGGCCTCGTAGAGCACTCCCAGGTTGGTCCGGTAGGCAGGATCGGGTAGATCACCCTTCCCCGGAAGGGCGGCTGAGCAGTCCCACGGGGTCCCCGTGCCCAGCGGGAGGCGCTGCGGATTTGGAGGGTCGAGGACCGTCACGCAGCCGAGCCTATATTCAACGGGGGCTCACGGCCAGGACCGGCGGTTTGAAGATCTCGCACACTAAAAACGTCGTCTATCGCAGAAGCCATGGTAATTAGTTATCTTGTCTTGGTCCGACCCGGCGCCGCCCCACCCCGAGGGAGGCACGGAACGGACACCGTGGCAGCCCCCAACGCTCCAGCAGGAGGCGCACAATGTCGTCGCTAACCATGACCTTCGCAGCCATGGTCCTGGCCGCTGCCACGGCAACCCCACAGCACGGTGGAGTGGTCGCGGCGGTAGACGCCATGTTCGGCCTGCCCTTCGGACAGCCGAGGAGCGCGGTCCTCACGGTGCTGCAGTCCAGGGTGGAGCGCCAGATGCACACGGCCGTGCGAGACACGAACGACCCGGTGCAGCGCGAGAGGATCCGCAAGGACTACCAGGCGCGCCTCGCCTCGCTCACCAGCGGCTACACCGCAACGGAGCGCGGCTTCGGTCCGTACCGCCTCGCCCCCATCCGGAGCGTTGTCGCCGTGGGAGAGGGAGCCGGCGTAGTGCGCGAGACGACCTCGGGGGAGCCACGCTGGCTCCTCTTCTTCCACGACCGCCTCTACGGCGCGGCCGTCACCTTGCCCTCCAGCCGGCCCATGCCCGAGGAGGTGCAGGACCTCAGCGGCCGCCTCGGACGCATCGCGTCCACCCAACGCCGCGGCGGAGACAAAGGAGAGGTCATCGCCGTCCGCTGGGAGCCCAACGACAAAGAGGTCCAGCTCAAGAACCTCGCCACCGAGTACGGCGTCGTCCTCCTGACCGCCCTCGACTCCAAGGCCTGGAAGGAAGCCCTCGAGGCCACCAACAGGAACGTCAAGGAGAAGCGCCCGGGCGACGACAAGCCCGCCGAGGACATCCTCAAGGAGTTCCTGCCGAAGTAGCCGGTTCGCTATCCGCGAACCGGCGCTACTGCCCCAGCTTCGCCTGCGTCTTCTTGAGCCACATGCGGACCATCATGTTGCTCGAGTCGAGCTGCTGGGCCCGCTTGAACGCCTTCAGCGCACCCTCGTAGTCCGCCGCCTTGTAGGCGCTGACGCCCTTTCTCATGGCCTCGCGGGCTGACTTCACCTTGTCCGCCGGGTCCGGCGTCGGAGGCAGCTTGGGCGCGACCTTCTTGGGCCGGGAGCTCGTGCTCCCGGTCGACGAGGTCGAGGTGCGCTTGCTGCGAGGCCTCTTTGCCGCGGTGCGACCCCTCCGGCCCTTGCGCTTGGAGCGCCCCTGGAGCTCACTCTGGGCCTTGAGCAGCTTGGCCCCGAGGGTGGTGTTCTCGGGGTCGAGCTCGGTGGCCCCGCCGTAGTAGGCCACGGCCTCGCGGAACTTGCCCTTGGCCATGTACTCGTCGCCCTTGCGCTCGAAGGCTCGGATCTTGGCCATGCGGATCTGCGCGTCGATCTCGCTCTCCATGTCAGCAGGCGCCACCTCTGGTGGTGGCTCGACCTCCTCCTCGGCGGCAGGGGGCTCTGCTTCTTCTTCGGCGGCGACAGGCGGCTCTGCTTCTTCCTCGGCGGCAGGTGGCTCGGCCTCTCCCTCGGCGGCGGCGGGCTCGGCCTCTGCCCCGGCGGCGGCGGGCTCGGTGGGCGCCTCGGCCGGGGCTCCCTCGGCGGGCGCCGCCGGTTCCGGCGGCGCCGCGGCCTCGGCAGGGGCCGGCTCCTTCGCGGCCGGCGGCGCCTTCTCGGGCTCGGCCTCCTTGGCCTTGGGAGGCTCGGCCTTCGCCGCCGGGGTCTTCACGGTCTCGGCTGCGGCCGCCGTCTTCTTCTTGGGCTCCTCGTCACCCGAAGATGTGAGCAGGTACACGCCAATGCCGAGGCCGATGACTATGAGCGCGATGAAGCCGTAGAAGATCCGGGAGTCGCGCTTGACCTGGAATTCGAAGCCGTCGGGGACCCCCAACGAGTCGTCCCGGTCCACGAACCACGCCGACAGGTCCTCCGAGGGCTCCTGTGGCTCGGCGCCGCCCATCACGGGAGCCGTTGCGGCCGCGCCGGGGGCAGCCGCCGGGGTCATGACCGTCTGCTGGTCCTGGATCGACGGCGTAGTCTGGGTTGGGGTCTCGGAGAGCTGGGCGGAGGGCTCGGTCGTAGGCTCGGCGGCCGCTGCGGAGGCCGGCGCCGC
>CAZQPP010000093.1:0-19192 GCA_964594295.1 uncultured Myxococcales bacterium
GTGATCGATGTCCAGCATCATGAGGCTGAGCGGGCGATCGTGCCGTTGGGCCCTGCTGAACTCCCGTTCGAGGAACTGGTCGAGGTAGCGCTTGTTCGCGATGCGGGTCAGGCCGTCCTCGATGGCCAGCCGGTAGATCTCCTCGTGGTAGATGGACTCGATGTTGTCGCCGGCGAGGTACTTGAAGATCACCTCGCCCACCTTGACGTAGTCGCCGGAGGCCAGCAGGGCGCTCCGGGACTGCCTGCCGTTGATGTAGACGCCGTTGGTGCTGTCGAGGTCGGTGACGTGGCGGGAAGCGCCGTCCCCCTCGACGCGGGCGTGGCGGCGGGAGACGGTGTCGTGCTTGATGCTGATGTCGCAGTCTCCGCCGCGGCCTATCACCACGACGCTCTTGTCGAGCACAAAGCGCCTGCCCAGCGGGCCCCCGTAGATCGTGACGAGGCAGTCCTGACCCGCGACCTTCCGCTGGAGCTCGTTGGGCGCCTTCAGGACCTGGGTCGGCTCGGCGTCTGACTGGTCGTCCGCGAACTCGCCGACCGAGATCTCGACTTCACTTGATTCCTCTGGGGGCATCTTGCCTCACTCGAGCGGGGCGCCCGGCTGCGCGGGGGCGTCTTGAAGGCGGCCATTGTGGCTAATTGCGGGGGCCTTGGACAAGTACCGGATCAGCTCGCGGCCGGAAACCTCACTACCACGTCAACGGTTGCGGCGCCGGGCCGCGGCCTGACCAGGACGTCACCTCCCGCCGCCTCCGCGAGGGCGCGGACCATCGCGAGGCCGATCCCGGTTCGAAGCTCGTCGTCGCGGCGGCCGCGGTAGAAGGGCCTGAAGAGCCTCCCGTCGGCCGGCGCGTGAATGCCCGGGCCCTCGTCGCCCACGCGCAGCTCCACGCGGCCGTCGTCGTCCGGGGAGACGTGGAGGTTGACGACGCCCCCGGTCTCGGGCCCGTGCTCGATGGCGTTGGTGAAGAGCTCGGTGAGCATCCGCGAGAGGTGCTTCGTGGGCAGGGTCAGGGGGCCGGCCACGGAGACCGAGAGGCTCACGTCGGGCTCACCGTGGCGGCCCGTCGCGGCTGTCCAGGCCTCCTGCGCGATCTGCTCGACCTGCTCGGCGGCGAGCACGTCGGGCGCGTGCCCTCCCATGATCACGCGGGCGTACTCGGTGATGTCCCGGAGCAGAGCCTGCAGGCGCTCGCCGGCGATCTCGATGCGCTCCATGAAGTCGTCGCGCTTGTCTTGCGGAAGCTTCTTGTCCCTGGCGAGCACGTTGGCGAAGAAGGCCATGTTCCTGGCCGGCTCCGCGAGGTCGTGGTGCACCACCGAGACGTACTCCTTCAGGCGCACCAGCATCCGCTCCGAGGCGCCGGCGCCGGCCGCGCCCACCATGGACAGGAGACGCCCGAGGCCCGAAGCGCGGAGCAGGTCCCCGGCCGGGCAGACGAGCACCTCGGGGCCCGCGCCTTCCGGGTCAAGGACGATGCAGGGGTAGCGGTCCTTCAGGGCGTGCTCGGGCAGGTCCGCGACAGCCGTTGCCAGGTGTGCGCCGGTCAAGGCGCCGCTGCGACCGAGGTCGCCCCCCTCGCGGACCTCCCACCCGCTCGACGGCGGCACCGCTTCTTTCGCCTTCGCGACCAGGTCAGGGCTGCCGTGGACGGATAAGATTGCCATTTGGCGCTCCTGCCATGCAGTAACAGGGCGTTTCGCTCGGGAAACGCCCCGCGGTAGTGGCGTTTCGTTTACGAAACGCCTGCCCCGCCAACCTCAAGTTAGTTGAGGGGGCACTGATGGGCAACCCGTCTTGAGACGCCGTGCTCCACGGAAGGCAGGACACAACGCAGAGGAGCAGAGGCGCAGAGGCGCAGAGAGAGGCGGCCTTGCGTTTCGGGCCGTCTTCGGCTTCTTTCGGCCGGCCCGAAGCACCCGCAACCGGCGAGGATCTACCCTCCATGTTGGACGAAGACCTGAAGAACCGGATCCTGCGAGCGGCGCGCGAGCGAGCCCCGGCGTTGCTCGAGCTCCTGGAGCGGCTGGTGGCCCAGAACAGCGGCTCATACCGCCCCGAAGGTGCCGCGACGGTCCTCCGCGCCCTCGTCCCACGCTTCGAGGAGCTCGGCTTCTCGGCCGCGTGGGTGGAGCGTGCGCACCCTGAGACAGGTGACACCTACCGTCACGTGTGCCTTGCGAGGCCGGCGGAGGACTCTCGCCTGTCGGTGCTCCACCTCGGCCACGCGGACACGGTCTTCGGCCCGGAGCACCTCTTCCAGAACCTGGAGAAGGGCCCCGAGCGCTGGAACGGGCCGGGGGCGGCGGACATGAAAGGGGGGCTCGTCGCCATCCTCGGGGTGCAGCAGGTCCTCGAGGAGGTCGGCCTCCTCGACGTGGTGGACTCGAAGGTGCTCTTGAACAGCGACGAGGAGATCCAGTCACGCACCAGCCGCGCCCTCATCGAGGACGCCGCGCGGGAGCGGGACCTCGTCCTGGTCTACGAGCCCGGCCGAGAGAGCCGAGGCGTGATCGTGGCGCGCAAGGGGGTCGCACGATACCGCGTCACCGTGCACGGCCGCGCGGCTCACTCGGGCAACCAGCACGAGGACGGGCGCAGCGCGATCCTGGCAGCGGCGCACCTCGTCGTGGGCCTCGAGGGCCTGACCGACCGGGCGCGCGGCGTCACGGTGAACGTGGGCTTGATCGGCGGAGGCACCAGTCGCAACACCGTGCCTTCGCGCTGCGAGCTCGACGTGGACGCGCGCTCTACGACGGCAGCGGACGGGCTGGCCCTTGACGCGGCGGTGAGACGGCTGTGCGCGTCCACGGCGGTCGAGGACACGCGGGCCGAGGTGGAAGGCGGCATCGGACGCCCGGCCTGGAGCAGGGACGACAGGGCGGCGCCGGCCGTGCAGGCCTTTGTCGCCGCGGGCGAGCTGCTCGGCTCTCCCGTGCCGCTCATCGAGGTGGGGGGCGGCAGCGACGGCAACTTCGCCGCTGCCCGCGGCGTCCCCACCCTCGACGGCCTCGGCCCGGTGGGAGGCGCCCTGCACACCGACAAGGAGTGGATGGAGCCGGCCTCCCTCGCCGATCGCGTCGCCCTCTGTGCTTGCGCGCTGGCCTCCATGGCCGCGTCGTGACGGTCGAGGTCGGCCCCGAGAGGGTGCGCCTGCTCCTCTTCGACCCCCACGTGCGCGGCGCGCTGAGCGAGATCTTGCGCACTACCGCGAAGGGGCGCGCGCCGGTGGGAGTGCGGGTGCAGCAGGTCCTGCGCGCCCGCAAGAACCTGTCCTCCAAGCGCCGCCGGGTCGTGGCCGACGCGGCCTACGGGCTCGCGCGCCTCGAGCGCAAGGTGGACTTCCTGCTCGAGGTCGGAGCCGCCAGGACCGGGATCGCCTTCGCGGAGCTCGACGCGGCGCAGCAGCTCGAGGCGAGGTATGCGCTGGGGGTGATGGCCCTCGAGGAGCTGCCGGGGAGCGAGGTGGCCGGGTCGGGGGTGTGTGAGGCGGCGGCGCGCCTGTCCCTCGCCGTTGGCGACGCGGCCGCCCGCGTGAGCGCCCTCGGCGATCCGCTCCGGCGTCTCGGCGTCTCGGCGTCGATGCCCGACTGGCTCGTGTCGGAGCTAGCCCTGGCCTACGGGCTCGAAGAGGCCGACGCCCTGCTGCACGCCATGAACAGCCGCGCCCCCTTCGCCCTGCGCGCCAACACCTTGAAGATCGAGCCGCTGGAGCTCTGCGAGGCGCTCGCGGCAGAAGAGGTGGAGGCCGTCTTGGGGTCGCTGGCGCCCACGGCAGTGCGGCTGAAGCGTCACGTGAACGTGCGCGCGCTCAGGGCTTTTCGGGCCGGGCTCTTCGAGCCCCAGGACGAAGGCTCCCAGCTCATCTGCGAGCTCGTGGACCCGCCGCGGGTCGGGTCGGTCATAGACCTCTGCGCCGGCGCAGGCGGGAAGACCCTGGCGATCGCGGCGCAGATGGAGGGTTCGGGGCGCATCCTGGCCTGCGACGCCGACTGGAGGCGCCTCGGGAGGATGCACCCGCGCTTGCGCCGGGCGGGGGTCTCGAACGTGAGCTTCCACAAGCCCGGTCGTCCCTTCCCCAAGTCCTGGGCGGGCAGGGCCGACCGGGTCCTGGTCGACGCGCCGTGCTCGGGCACCGGCGCCCTGCGCCGCAACCCGGGCAGCCGCTGGAGGTTGAAGCCCAAGGGCGTCGATCGCCTGGTCCGCACGCAGGCGGGGCTGCTCTCGGAGGCCGCCGGGCTGGTTCGCCCCGGGGGCAGAGTCATCTACGCCACCTGCAGCGTGTTGCCGCGCGAGAACGACGGCGTCGTGGCCGCCTTCCTCGACGCCCGCCCCGACTTCGTCCTCCTTCCAGCCGCCGAGATCCTCGGGCTCGAGCGCGCCGAAGGCCTCGGCGGCGGCGACGTCCTGCGCGTGCTCCCCCACCTCCACGAGGGCGACGGCTTCTACGCCGCGGTGCTCGAAGCCCGCTAGGCTGTTACATTCAAGCCATGGGCTCGACTTTAAAGGCGAGGCGCGTAGTCCTGGTGTTCCCGCGCCTCCACTACCAGACAGGTGATCCTCCGCTCGGCATCGCCTACCTGGCCGCGGCCCTGGTAGCCGAGCGCACGGACCTCGACGTCCGCATCATCGACGGCACCTTCATGAGCGGGAGGGAGAGCCTGCTCGCAGCCGTGCGCGGGAGCGGGGCGGATGTGGTCGGGGTGTTCGCCGACTCCCTGCTCTCACCGACCGCGCGTGCGGTGGCGCAGGAGGCTCGGGCCGCGGGAGCGGCGACCGTCGTGGGTGGGCCGGCGGCCTCGGTGGCCCCGCGAGGCTTCGCCTCCGACTTTGACGCGGCCGTCGTCGGGGAGGGAGAGCCGATCATCGCGGAGCTGGTCGAGGCCCTGCTCTCGGGTGGCTCCCTCGAGCACATCCCGAACCTGGTCTTCCGCGATCGCGACGGCCTCCCACGCGAGACCGAACGCCGTCCCCTCGAGCCGGACCTCGACGAGCTCCCCTACCCGGCCTGGGATCTCCTCGACATGCAGCGCTATCTGCGGCTCTGGCCCTACCTGGACAGCGTGCGCATGGACGCGACGGGGACGAACGTGGTGGGCTCGCGAGGCTGTCCCTGGCAGTGCGCCTTCTGCCAGCCCACCCTGTCGACGATGTTCGGAAAGAGGGTGAGGCGGCGCAGCCCGGACAGCGTGGTCGCGGAGGTCAAGGAGCTGCAGGAGCGCTTCGGCATAGACGGGGTCTTCTTCCACGACGACACCATCACGGCCAACCGCAAGTGGGTGCGGGAGCTGTGTGCCAAGCTCGCCGCTCTGCCGCGCCCCGTGCTCTGGGGGTGCAACTCGAGGGTGGACGTGCTCGACGCCGCGACCGTCGACGCCATGACCGAGGCGGGGATGCGCACGGTGCACCTCGGCATCGAGGCGGGCAGTGTTCGGGTGCGCGACGAAATACTCGGCAAGCCCATCGACCTCGATCACCTCGAGGAGATGCTCCTGCACCTTCGCCGCAAGGGCGCGAGCGCCCTGGGTTTCTTCATGCTCGGCTCCCCCACCGAGAGCGTCGGGGAGATGATCGAGACCATCCGCCTCGCCCGCAGGCTGCCGCTGGCCGAGGCGACCTTCTCGCTCACCTCCGCGCTGCCCGGCACACACCTGCACGAGCGTCTCTCCGCCGACGATCGCGTGACCCTGCTCGACGAGCCGACGGCCGACTACTACAACCGGCGGAACTTCGAAGACGCCGGTGGGCCGGGGCTCAACGTGCTGCGCGCTCTCCAGATGGCGGGGCTCAGCGCCTTCTACCTGCACGGAGAGCGCTTCCCCTATGTGGCCGGCCACCTGCTCTCGCGGCGCGGCCGCACGAAGCTCGCGATGAAGGTCTTCCGCTTCGCACGCCCGCTCCTGCAGGGCCTCGGCGTGGTGGAGCGACCGGAGTAGTCAGGGCTGCACGAGCCACCGCTCGAGGCTGCGCGTGCTGGCGAGGGCGGTCGGGAGCGGAGCGCTCAACCCGGGTCTTCGAACAGCTCCAGGACGCCTGCGTCGGTGGTCGCCGGCCTCGCGCGCGTGCGGGCCCAGCTCCTCAAGGCCTTGAACTCGTCGTCATAGGTCCGCGCCAGCGGGACGAGCCGGCTCGCCGCGTCCGCGACGTGGGAGGCCTCGAGCGGGACGCCGTCTACGGCGGCCTCCACGGCGGCCTCCCTTACGACCGCGGCGATCTCGGAGCCCGTGAACTGGCGGGTGGCCTCGACGAGCGGGCCCAGCTGGAGTCCCTGCGGATCGGAGCCCATCTCCCGCAGGTGCACGGCCAGGATCTCGCCTCGCTCGGTGTCGCGCGGGAGGTCCACGAAGAAGACCTCGTCGAAGCGCCCCTTTCGCGCCAGCTCCGCCGGCAGGACGGTCACGTCGTTGGCGGTGGCGGCGACGAAGACGGGCGAGCGGTGCTCCTGCAGCCAGGTCGCGAGCGTGCCGATGAGGCCGTGGTTCTCGCCTCTGGCGCCGGCTTCGCGCAGGGCGTGGTCGATCTCGTCGAGCCAGAGCACGCAGGGGGCCGCCCGGTCGGCCTCGTAGAGCCCCCTGAGGAGGCGGACCTCCGGCCCCTCGTCCCCGTGACGGAGCGCGCCGAGCTCGAGGCGCAGCAGCGGCACTCCCAGCACCGATGCGCTCACCCCGGCCGCCAGGCTCTTGCCGCAGCCCGGCACGCCCACGAGCAGCATGCCGCGTGGCGTCGGGATCGGCTTGCCGGCCTCGGCGAGCTCGGCCGCGAGCCGGCGCGTGCCCATCCACGACTTCAGGGTGTCGAGGCCGCCGAGGGATTCGAGCCCGGGGGGGTCGTCCAGGACGTGGAGGAAGGGCAGGGCGCGCACCTGCTGGCGCCGCGCCGACCTCGCCATGCGCAGCGCCTGCGGGCCCAGGTCGGGGGCGCTGCGGACGCAGCGCGCGACGGTCCGTGCGAGGGCGCTCTGGTGCAGCCCGTGCAGGAGGCGGACGAGCTCCCTGATGCGGCGCTCCATCACCCTCGGATCGACGCTCGGCTTCCAGCCGAGGCCTGCGAGGAGCCGGCGCACCCTGCGGTCGGTCGCCGAGATGGCTTCGACCGGGACGGGGACTATTCGCAAGAAGGGCAGGAGGGTGCGCGCGGGCCGCAGGTGCTCGCCTACGATGACGAGCACGGGCCCTCCGCCTCGCCGTGTCACCTTCAGCAGCCTCCTCGCGAAGGCTGGATCGCAGACGGCGTCCTCGAGGTCCAAGCCCAAGATGACGCCGGGGCTCTTCTCCGAGAGCCTCCCGAGGAGGGCGGCGAGGGCCTGCTCGAGCCCTTCTCCGACCGACAGGTCCCAGCGCTCGAAGGAGATCTCGCGGGTCTCCGCGAAGGAGCCGACGAGCTCGGCCGCCCGCCCCTCGTCGTCGGTCTCGAGCAGGACGAGGCGCTCTTCTTCGCCGAGGCTCGCGAGCAGGTCTGCCGGCGCCGCCAAGCTACTTGATCGTCGAGTCGAGGATGCCCGTCTTCACGTGGATAATCCCGCCCTTCTTGTCGCCGGCCTTGGCCTTGGCTGCCTTCTTCTTCCTCTTCTTCTTCTTCTTCTTCGGCTTGGCGGCGGCCTTCTTGGCGGCGGGCTTCTCCTCTGTCGCGGCCTTCTCGCCCTTCGGCTCGGTCGGTGCCTTGTCTCCCGCAGCTTCCGCCGGCGCCTCGGGCGCTTTGGGTTCCGGAGTCGCCGCCGGCTTGGTCGGCTCCTCCTTCTTGGCGGGCTCGGCGAGCTTTGGCTCGGCCTCGGGCTCCGGCGCCTTTTTCGGCGTCACCACCGCGGGCTTCCTCGAGGGAGGGCTTTTGGTCTCGGCCTCACCGCCGCCGAGCAGGAGACCGGCGGCGACCCCGCCGCCGAGGACGACTACGCCGGCCGCCCACATCCAGCCGCGCGACTTCTTGTGCTGGTGGGTCTTCAAAGGCTGCGTGGGCTGGCGCGGCTCCATGGCCGGCTGCTTGACCGTCTCGTCCTCTTCCCCTTCGGAGGAGGCCTGCAGGAACTGCTGCTGTCGGCGCCTGATGGCGGCCTCGCGCTGGCGGAGCAGCTCCTGGCGGCGTTGCTCGAGGCCCTCCTGCTCCTTGCGCTTGCGCTCCTCCTCCTCGGCCTTGAGGGTCTCGGTGATGCGCTGGCGCTCCTCGTGAGCGTCCTCGGTGGCCCTGTCCAGTAGGTTGGCCAGGGGGTCGCCGGTCTCGGGGACGGCAAACAGGCTCTCGCCCGCGCCGCCTTCCTCAGGCTCGGGATCTGTCGTGGGTTCGGACATTTAATCTCCGGCGCGGGATTATATGTGCGGGCCCCGGCGTCGGTCAACGCGACAATGCTGCAAGCGCCCGTTGACCTGGGCAATTCGCTTTTGTATGAACCGCCGCCTCGCCTCCTGCGTTCCCACCCTGGGTGGATCGGCGCTTCGGCGGCCCGAAACGAGAGGAAACCATGGCCCGCGAAACCATCGAGGACTGCCTGGACCACGCGCCCAACCGCTTCGCCCTGGCCGTGATGGCGGCGCGCCGGTCCTACGATCTGGTCCACGGGGCGCGCCCCCTGGTCAACTCGAAGAACAAGGACGTGGTCGTGGCCCTGCGCGAGGTGGCCGCCGCCAAGATAGACTTCGACCCTCCGCTGCCGGTCGAGCGCCGCGCGGACGAGCTGGTGAGCGAAGGCTGAGTCCCCGAGCGCCTGTCGCGGCCCTACTGCTCTTTGGGTTCTGCGCCTGCGGGGCAGGCCCACGCTGGGTGGAGCGCAGCGGCGCGGAGCTGATGGCGGTCGCTCGCGCTCGGCTGAGCGATGCGCCTGCAATGGGCGGTGAGGCCCTCGTGACCTTCCGAGCCGGCTCGGAGCGGCGAAAGGGGCGCCTCTACTTCCTCGTTCGAGCGCCGGGCTCGCTCGTGCTCGAGGCCGTCACGCCCTCCGACGAGACGGTCGCCACCTTCGTCATGCACGGAGGGCGCTTCATCAGCTTCCAGGCCGGCTCGGAGAAGTGTGTCTCCGGGGTGCCATGCGCCCGCAACGTCGCGACGGTCTTCCCCGCCGCCCTCGACGGCGCCGACGTCGTGCGCCTGCTCCACGGCCTGCCTCCGCTGATCGAAGGCGTGGCGGCCGAGCCGAAGCGACTCGAAGACCCACCCCGCCACCACATTCAGATCCGGGGGCCGGGGGGAGGAGCGCAGACCGTGGAGCTCTCGCCGGACGGGCGCGACGTGCTGCGCTCGACCATCGGGGACGCCGAGGGCACGGTCTTGGAGCTGGTCTACGAGGATCACGGCGCCGGTCCGGGCAAGCTCAGGATCCCCCGCCGTACCGAGGTCCGCGCCCCGAGGCAGGGGCGTGTGGTCAAGCTGCGGATCCTCGAGATCGCGGCGACTCGTCCGAAGCCCGAGGCCTTCTCGACCGAGTGCCCCGCCGGGCTCCTCGTGGAGCCCCTGCCCTGCGGCCCGGCGGCCGTCACGCCGCGGTAGCCCTTCCCCCCTAAAAGTCGTAGGATAACAAGCTGGAACGGGCAGAAGATGTCGGACAAAGCTGAAGAAATCCGGGACTTCCTGAAGACGCGCCGGGCGATGCTCGACGACGTCGAGAACCCGCTGAACTATTTCGCCTTCCTCGGCGTGCCCGAGGACGCCTCGACCGAGATGATCCAGCGCGCCTACTTCGACCTGGCCAAGCAGATCCACCCGGATCGCCTCGACAGGCTGGGGCTCAGCGACGTGAAGACCGAGGCCGGGGCCATCTTCCAGGCCATCACGAAGGCGCACGAGGCCCTGAGCGACATCCAGCAGCGCCTCATCCACCTCAAGATGGTGGAGAACACCGGCGAAGGCGGCTCCCAGTCCTCCCCGGAGGACGAAGCGAAGATCCTGAGCCACCGCGGGCAGTTCATGCTCAAGCGCAGCGAGTACGCCGCGGCGGAGGACTTCCTCAGGCGCTCTCTCGAGCGCGTGCCCGGCGACGTCCCGACCAGGATCGACCTGGCCTGGGCCATCTTCCACAACCCCGAGTCCGACCCCGTCGAGCGCATGGAGCAGGCGAAGGTGCTCGTCGACGATCTGATGCGCTCGGCCAAGGGGAACGCCCGCACCCACTTCCTGCTGGCGCAGTACTACAAGCACAAGAAGGACCCCCTCCGCCAGAAGAAGCACCTCGCCGCCAGCCTCGAGTTGGACCCGAACCTCATGGAGGCGAAGCGGGAGGCGAGGCTCATGGAGATGCGGCGGAAAAAGGAGTTGTCAGGCCTCGAGGGCCTCATCGAGCGCTGCAAAGATCTCTACGCCAAGGTCACGAAGAAGAAAGGGGCTGCGGGCGGCAAGACGGCGCGCAAGCGGTGACGCCGTGAGCCGGCTCCTGCGCTCGACGATCACCGCCACCGTCGCGGCGTTTTCGATGGCCTGCGGCGCCGAAGGAGGAGCGGACGCGACCGCCGGCGTGCTCCTGCGCCCTCGCGTCGTCTCCATCGAGGGGCCCGGGGAGATCGTGCTGCCCGGGAGCAGGATCGAGGTCACCGGGGACGGCTTCCTCGGCCCTCCGGCCGGCGTGACCCGGGTCATCGTCGACGGCCGGCAGCACGGGCAGGCCGTGCGCTTCGCCGTGGAGACCGCGTCGGCGGACGGGAGGTCCACGGTCCTGGAGCTCACGCCGGAGGTCGTCGGCCTGTTCGTGGCGTCCTTCGGCCCCTTTGAGGGCACGGTGCAGGTGGAGGTCCACCCGGCCGTCGGGTCTCCCGCCCGCTCGAAGCCGTTCCCGATCTCCTTCGTGCTCGAGGAGAGGCTTGGTCCCAGGCTCTCGGCCGTCCCGCCCTCCCAGATTCACCCCGGCAGCCACCTGCGCCTGTCCGGAGAGGGCTTCCTGCTCGAAGGCGAGGGGCAGACAGTCGCCCTGCTGGACGGCTCCTTCCTCGGCACCGACGGTGAGGTGCGCAGGCTCTCGGCCTTGCCATGGCCCCTCGGGATGGTGAGCCGCCGGCAGGTCGTCCTGCGCGTCGGCCCGGACCTCTTCGGCGTTCGTCCGGGCCACTTCACGGGCTCCGCGCGCCTCCAGAACCAGCACGTGCTCGGAGCGATCACCGAGTCCCAAGACCCGATCCCCCTCGATCTCGAGCTGGGCCCGCCCCGCCTCGACGAGATCACCCCCGCGTCGGCGCGGCGAGGTCAGGTCATCGTCGCCAGGGGCGCCGGCCTGCTCGAGCCAGACCCGCGTCGCGGCGTCGCGACCCTGCTGCTCCTCGACGGGGTCTTCAGCCCCGTCGTCGGGGAGGAGGTGGACCTGACCGGGCCGCGGGCCTACATCGCGTTCCCGGACCGCGTGATCGAGGACTCCGCCGCGGAGGTGGTGTTGAGGGTCGAGCTCGGCCTCGACGGGCAGCTCCAGGGGCTCGGCACCTTGAGGGGCATCTTTCGAGGCCTCGTCTCTCCCTGGCTGCTCGCCGGGAACGACAGCGTCGTCGGCACCGCGGCCCCCTTCGAGCTGCACATCCTCCCGCCGCGCCAGGCGGTCTTCATCAAGACCCTGCCCGGCTTCGACGAGGCGCTGCAGAACTTCGGGCTGCGGGCCGTCCGCGAGGCGATCCTCTCCCACATCCTCGTGGTCAACCACCGCGACTACGCGAACCTGAACATCACCTTCACCTTCGAGCGGCCCACCGACTTCGAGGACTACAGCGTCATCGAGGTCGGGGGGCGCGACCCCAACGGTGTGGATCTGCTCGGCCTCGACAACACCGAGGGCAAGGACGTGGGCAACCTCCGCTTCAACGACGTCATCGGCGGCCTGAACGCGCTCTCGGAGGCCCAGGGCTTCTACGCCTACGGTGGGGTCTTCGTGCACTCCTTCTTGCAGTTCTCGAAGAGCCACCCCCTCGGCGACCCCGCCATGTCCAGCGTGCGTTTCGACGACATCTTCGCCCCGGTCGTGCCGGAGCTCGGGGGCTCTCCCGCGAAGGTCGGCGACGCCGATCCCGCGGCGCGGAGCGGAGAGGTGGCCGAGGCCGTCCGTGTGCTCGCCAACCTCATCGGCAACACCGTCACCCACGAGATCGGCCACGCCATCGGCCTCGCGGCAATCGAGGGGCGCTTCCACAACGAGGGTGACAACCCTGGCTGGATAATGGACGCCGGCCCCTTCCGCCCCTTCGAGGAGCGCGCCGAGATCGACGGGCAGGGTCCCGCCGTCTTCTCCCCGACCAACCGCCGCTACCTCGACGAGATCCTCCCTCCGGACCCATGACCGGCCCCTACGCGTCCTCGTCCTCGTCCTCGTTCTCGTGCACGAGCACCTGCACGCCACTCCTCCTCGTCCTCCTCCTTCTCCCCACCTGCAAGTCCAAGCCCGCCGCCCCCCTGCCGGACCCATCCGTGTCCCTCCGCCCCGGCGCCCCCGCCGCTACCGCACCCGATCTCCGTGTCCGCGTGACCCTCGACCCATCGAAGGGCCCGCCGGTCACCGTCACCGCCGAGGTGGCAGCGACCGCCTCCGCCCGCGCCCGCGGCCTGATGTTCAGGGACCACCTCCCGGCCGGCGAGGGCATGTTCTTCCCCTACCCCTACGCGGACCGGCACCACTTCTACATGAAGAACACCAGGATCCCCCTGGACATCATCTTCTTTAACGCCCCCGCGGGAGAGGCGGTCGTGGTCGGGGTCCTTGAGGACATGCGCCCCTTCGACGAGACCCCGCGTTCGGTCGACGCGCCCTCCACGGCCGCGCTCGAGGTGAACGCCCGCTTCGCCCGCAGCCACCACATCGAGCCGGGCACCAGGGTGCTCATCGAGCCGGTGTCGCCGCCTTCGAAGTAGGGCAGGGGCACGGGCAGGGGCAAGGGAGGAGCGCGCAAGAGCTGCGCCCTCCTAGCGCGCTCTGCGTACGAGTGGTTCGACGAAGCTCTCCGCCACATCTCTCGGCAAGCTCTTGAACGCCCGCTCGAGGTCCTCGCTCGCGCTCTTTGGAGCTCCCGCCGCGACCGCCGCGATCAGGTCCGGCAGCGCGGCCGCCGGATCGCCGGCGCGCAGGCGCGCCTGGCCGTGCCGCATTCGCAGGTAGAGCATGCCGGGGTGAGCCTCGAGGGCCGCTCGAGCCCGGTCGGCCACGGTCCTCATCACCCCGGCGTCGTCCAGCGCATTCGCCGCGCGCAGCTCACGCCAGCGGGCCTCGATCCAGAGCATGTCGCCCAGGGGTGGGCGAGCGTCGGCCCGCACCCGCTCGATCTCCGTGTAGGTCCGCCCGTCGACCGGGCCGCGGAACATGCGCTCGGGATCGACGTGCGGCCGCAGGCGCTCCAGCACCAGCCCCTTCGAGCGTGCCGCCCTGAGGGCGTTGCCCCTCGCCAGGAGCGCGTAGGTCTCGTCGAGGTGGATGAGCTCGAAGTCCGGGCGGGCCACGACGTGGGAGAGGAGGGCCGCGTTTCGGGGCGTGCCGTGGCTCAGCAGGACCATCTGGACGTAGTGAGCGCGTGCGTGCTCGCCGAAGAGCGAGGGGTCTCGCAGCAGCTCCACGTAGGCGCGCAGCCAGTGCGCCCGGAACAGGTTCACCCTGCCGTCGATGGCGTGGGGCACGCTCTCCCCGAGGGTCCAGCAGAGGTCGTCTCCGATGTCGAAGTCGTTGAAGATGTTCCCACGAAGCCCGTTCTCCTTGATGGTCCGCGCCGCCGCGCGCGGGAGACCGCGGGTCTCCCAGTGGAGGCCCGTCGCGCGGGTCGTCCAGACCGGCCGCATCATGAAGACGTGCGCGGCCGCTGCGACCACGAGGGCGCCGCACCACAGCGTGGCGCGGAGGCCCCGGGGCCTGGAGGCGGCCAGCATGGCAGCGCGGGCCGCCGTCGGCGCGAGGGCCACCAGCAGCGCGGGCGTGACGAAGCGGTATGAGCGCCAGGCCATGACGAAGAGCGCGAGGGCTATCAGCACCTCGGGGAGGTCGGCCCGCCGTCGCATCAGCCCGGCGCCGAGGGAGAAGGCCGCGAGCAGAGCCAGCGTGACGGCTGCCTCGGTGCCCGACAGGCTCAGGGTGGGGTCCATCCACTCCGTGATGTAGCGAGACACGTCCGGGTTGGCCACGTGCTGCCAGGGCACGGACAAGAGTTTCAGGCCGTATGGGTTCGCCAGGCTCGCCAGGATCTCGCCGGCTCCGAGGAGCACGAAGGCCAGCCGCCGCTCGGGCCGGCCCCCGAGCGTGTGAGCGCCGGCGACGACGAGGGCGAGGGGCCAGGAGCCGTGAGTGGCCGCCCAGAGCGGCACCGACACCACGAGCAGGGCGCCAGGGAGCAGGGACGCGGCCCATGTCTTCGTCCCGCTCAGCCACCTCGCCCCGAGGAGGTGCAGGAGCAGGAACACCAGCCCCGGCAGGTGCGGTCGCTCCGTGAGCCGTGGCGCTACCACCGGCAGGGCGATGAGGGCGAGGGCCGCGGCCCACATGCCGGCGGCCCCAGGGTGCCCCGACGCTGCCACTGCAAGACGTTCGGCGAGCCGGAGGCACAGCGCCACGAGGAGGGCGGCCAGCGCCACTTTGAGCACGAGCAGCCCGGCGGTCCCCGCCGCCTCGTAGATCCACCACGCGCAGAGATCGAAGCCCCACTCGAAGTTCACGAAGACGCGCTGGGGGGCGCCGTAGGTGAATCCGTCGATCTCGGAGAAGCCGGCGCCGGACGCCAGGCGCTTCCCGAGAGCGAGGTGGAGGCCCAGATCGGGGTTCCCTATCGCCCCCGCCGCCGCGAACCCTCCGGCACCAATGGCGAGGGCGTAGGCCGCCGCGCGGAGCGCGCCAACCATCTTCCCTCTGTGCCTCTGTGCCTCTGTGCCTCTGTGTTGGATAAGCCTTCTCCAGCTGTCGGCGCTGGTGCTACGCCGCCTCGGCCGGCAGGTAACGAACCGAGGGCCCGCGACCAGTGCGCGTTATCAGGCCGCGGGCGATGAGGTCGCGGAGCGCGAGCAGGGCGTCGTCCGAGGACAGCCCGAGCAGGTCCTGGACCTCGCGGGTCGTGACTCCCTCGCGGTCCCTGACGAGGTCCATGATGCTGTTGAGCATGGGGTCGCCGCTGGGCGAGGAGGCCTCCGGGGCCCCGGGAGCCTCCCGCGACTTCGGGGCATCTGCCCGGCTCTTGGCGGGGGCAGGGGAGCGGCGCCTGCGGACCGTCTTCCGCGCTGGCGGTGGGGGAGCGGAGTCGGGCGGCGGCTTCGCGGCGTCGTCCGAGCCCTTCTTGGCGGGGGCCTTGCGTTTGACCGTCTTGGCCGCCCTTGGGGGCGGGGGAGCCCCGGCGGCTCCGGCGAGGCCCGAGTCATCCCCGTCGGCCAGCAGGGCCTTGAGATCGTCGTCGCTCAGCATGTCCTCGAGGCTCTTGGCCTGGGACACGGTGGCGTCGAAGAGCGCCCGTTTCTGTCTCTGGAGCGAGACGACCTTCTCCTCGACGGTGCCGGCCGCCACCAGCTTGATGACGACCACCGGCCGGGTCTGGCCGATGCGGTGGGCGCGGTCGTTGGCCTGTGCCTCCACGGCGGGGTTCCACCACGGGTCGAGGTGGAGCACGTAGTCGGCGGCGGTCAGGTTCAGGCCGGTGCCGCCTGCCTTCAGGCTGAGCAGGAACACCGGGGGCCCGTCCTCGGCCTGGAAGGCGTTGACGACCCCCTCGCGGTCCCGGGTGCTCCCGTCGAGCCGGGTCTGGGCGATGCCCGCCTTCGTCAGCTCCTCCTGGGCGAGGTCCAAGAGGCTGGTCCACTGGGAGAAGACCAGGGCCTTGTGACCCTCGGCGACGATCTCGTCCAGGGTCTCCACGAGGGTGCGGATCTTCGAGGAGCCGTGCTGGGTTCCGAGCTCCTTTGCCTCTTCGAAGGGGAGCAGGCTCGGGTGGCAGGAGGCCTGACGCAGGCGCAGGAGCGCCTCGAGGATGGTCAGGCGGGCGCCGCGCCGGCCCTGCTCGCTCATGGCGCTGAAGACCTGGGCCCGGTAGGCGTCGCGGACGGTGGCGTAGATCCTCTGCTCGGCCTCGCTCAGCTCCACGTGCAGCGACATCTCCGTGCGCTCGGGGAGCTCGGTGGCGACGTCCTGCTTCAGGCGCCGCAGCAGGAAGGGCAGGATGCGATCGCGCAGCGAGCCGAGCCTGGCCTTCAGGGTCTCGGCGTCGAGGGTCACGCTTCCGGGGCGCACGGAGTAGTTCTGCAGGAAGCTCTTCCGGCGCCCGAGGAAGCCCGGCATGACGAAGTTGTACTGGCTCCAGAGGTCGTCGAGCCTGTTCTCGAGGGGCGTGCCGGTCATGACGAAGCGGTGCTTCGCCTTGAGGCGGAACGCGGCGTGCGCCGTCTGGCTCTCCGCGTTCTTGATGTGCTGCGACTCGTCGAGGATGGCCGCGTGCCAGTTGATGCCCCAGAGCAGCTCCGCGTCGATCCTCAAGACCGGGTAGGAGGTGACGACGATGTCCGGCTGCGGGTTCTGCGTCGGGTTGTAGACCTCCTTGCGGTGCATGCCCTGGTAGATGACCACCTTCAGGTTGGGCGTGAAGCGCTTCGCCTCCTCTCTCCAGTTGAAGAGCACGCTCGTAGGCGCCACGACCAGGACGGGCCTGCCGTCGGTGCGGCCCATCTCCTTTTGCCTCTGGATGAAGGCGAGGGCCTGGACGGTCTTGCCGAGGCCCATGTCGTCGGCGAGGCAGCCGCCGAAGCCCTGGTCCGCCAGCCAGCACAGCCAGTGATAGCCGTGCACCTGGTAGGGGCGCAGCTCCGCCTTCAGGCGCTTGGGCAGCGGCACCTCGGGGAGGTCGTCCTTCTTGGCGAGCAGGTCCTTCCACTGGCCGAAGCGGGAGTCCCCCTCGAAGCTGCCGACCGCGCCCTCGAGGGCCGCCCCGAGCGAGGCCATGTAGCGCGGCAGCCGGCCGCGGAGCTCGCGCTTGGCGCCCTCGGCCTCCTCCATGAGCATGCCGTAGCGCGCCAGCCACTTGTCGGGGATGCGGGCGTAGCTGCCGTCGTTCATGCGCACGAAGCGCCTCTGCTTCTTCCAGGCCTTGAGCACCTCGGCGGCCGACGCTAGGGCGTCCCCCGACGAGAAGCCCATCTTCAGGTCGAACCAGTCCATGTGGCTCTTGACCCGCACGCTGGCCTCGAGCCCGCTGCGGTTGACCTTCAGGCGTTGCAGGCTCTCGTCGCCCAGGATGGCGAAGGTCTCCTCGAGCAGCGGCATCTGCTCGGCGAGGAAGGCGAGGGCGTCCTCACCGCTGATGTAGAGGTTCCAGGGGTCGATGTCGGGCCCGAGCTCGCTCGGGTCGATGCCCTGGGCGCTCGCCACCGCGGTGAGCACCTGGGCCAGGAGCTCGGCCTCCCTGGCGGAGTTCCGCTGGACCTGGGTCCCCTCCGTGTCCTCGGCGGTGAGGAAGTGGGGGCTGTCGCGACCGGCCTCGATGACGGCGCCGTCGGGCAGGGAGTAGGCGAAGCCCGGCCGAATCTCCAGGGCCATCTCTTCGGGCTCGACGAGGTAGAGCCGCGGCTCCGGCGGCGGCGCCACTACCTTCGGCAGGGTCTCGGTCGCCACCTCCATCTTGTAGCGCGACGCTATGAGCGGCCACTCCCGTTCTCGGAAGCGGTCCAGCTCGGCTGCCTCCACGACCGGGAGGTTCTCCACCGTCGCCGCCCCGAAGACGCGCAGCAGGCGGGTGCCTTCGGGCGTGAGGGGACGCAGCGTGCCGTCGATGGAGTGCACCCAGCCAGGGAAGGCGGGCACGTAGTGCCGCAGGCCCGGGATCGGACCTTCCTGGGGAGGCAGGCGCTTGGCGGGCTGCTCGGTCTTGGCCTCCTCGTCGGGCTTCTTGCTGGCGCGCTCGATCCAGAAACGCACGCCTCCGCTGTCGTCGTCGGCGACGACGAGGGCGAGGTCGATGGGATCGGCGACCACGCGCACGGGCTCGGCGTTCACGCGCACCTCGCGCACGTGCGCGAGCACCCGGAGCAGCCGGTCAAGGACCGCGGGGTCCCAGGGCGGCGGCTCGGCGTCCTCGGGGCCTGAGCGCGGTGCGAGCAGCGCGAGGGCGAGGGAGTCCTCGGGCAGCAGGCGCACCTCCCTCGACAGGTCCTGGAGGGCCATGGGGTCCATCTCGTAGATGCGCCGGCCGCGGGTCGGTCGCATCTGGGGCCCCATCCGGGCGACGCGCGCCTCGACGGGCATCGGCTCTCCGTGGCCGACGAGGAGGTCGTAGACGATCCAGGCCTGCTCCGGGTCGATGGCCAGGCTCGGTCCCTCGGCCGGAGGTGGAGGCACGGACTCGTCCGAGTCGAGCAGGGTGGCCATCCAGACCGGCAGCGCCGACCCCGCGAGGCGACCGTTGCGCGGCCTGCGGGCCTCGCTGCCACGCCCAGGCGGGTGCATGACCAGGGTAGGGCCGACGGCGGCGGCGAGCTCTGCCTTGGCTTCCTCTTCCTCCTGCTTCTGCGTGGAGAGCCACAGCGTCATCGCCATGGCCACCATGTGCTTGCACACGCCCTTGCGTGCGTAGGGGCAGGTGCAGCGCCCCTCGAAGCGCTCGGGGCTCCCGGCCGGCCACGAAAGGCTGACCAGGTAGCGGCGCGAGCCCTTCACGCCGGCCTCGACGTTGTTTCCTCTCAGCTTCAGGTAGGCGACGCGGGCTTCCTCGGCGTAGCGCAGACCCCGCTGCCACACGAAGTCGTCGCCGGAGACCTTCCGGCGCAGGTGATCGAGGAGGCGGGTGACTATGGGCAGCGGCGGAAGATCACCCAGAATCCGCGTGCGCTCGACCGGCCCCTTGCTCCTGCCTCCGCGGCCCGATCCTCTCCGCGACGAGGATCCGCCTCCGCCGCGCGAGCTGCTCGATTGTCCACGGCGCCGGGATCGCTTTCCCTTTCTCGCCATCGCCTGTTCGTTCCTGCTGTCTTCGTCGATCCACCCGGCGGCCGTGCCCGCTGTCGGGCTTCGGTAGGGCCGAGTCCACGGAGTTCGGGTTGTGTGTTTGCCTATTGGCGATGTGGGCTTCCCGGACCTTCGAACAGGCCAGCCGCCTTGGCGGCCGGCGATGCCGAGTGGTGCCCGCGCTGGGCAGCCGAGACCGGGCTCACGCCTCCAGTGCGCGTACCCTTCATCGCGTCAACGACATCCTTTCTCCCCCCTCCTAACACAATCGGCGGCGGGATGCCATCGTTGGCCTGTTTGCCGCCGTCGCTAGAAGATCGAGGTCTGGCAGACGGGCGGCGTGAAATC
>CAZQPP010000094.1:0-19189 GCA_964594295.1 uncultured Myxococcales bacterium
AGCGCCGAGGCTCTGCTTCGCGCGGGACAGCACTGGGACGCGGCCACCCTCGTGGCCCCCGAGATCGAGACCCTGCTGAACCGCGCCATCGAACAATATGGGGGGCGCGTCGACCTCAAGACGCGAGAGCGGCTGAACGCCTTTGAGCGCGACCACCAAGCCAAGCGAGGCAGCAAGAAGCCAACCCTTGGCTACCGCGCGCGCCAGATCAAGGAGAGCGGCTTCTTCGAGGCGGTGTCCAAGCTGACGGGGCAGAACCCCGAGGGAGTGCTCGCCATAAACTTCGAGGCGCTCGCCCGAATTCGAAACCGGGTGGTGCATCCCGACCCCCGCTCCCGCCACGACACGCTCACCAGGGCTGACGCGAAGCTCCTCCTCGCGGCCTGCAACACCATTCACACCTTCTTCGAGCCTCCTGCCTCTGCGCACAACACGGTCGTGCCGGCTCGCTCCGGCAACACGGGCGTGGTTCACATTTCGCGCGGCTCGTGTGTGGCCCTCTTCCTGGTCCTGGTAGCGATGCTGTCCGGCGGCGCGGCGCTCTACCTGGCCTCCACGCAGGAGATCCTGGCCCTGCACATGGGGATCGGTAGCAAGGGGACGCTTCGGGACGTCAGCTACGCGATCGCCAACGAGATCAACAGCCGTGTCCCGGGCGTCAAGGTCGTGCTCGAGAACACGGGGGGCAGCATCCAGAACCTGGAGCTCCTCGACGCCTCCTCGGCCCTGGCCAACGGCCTCGACGCCGCGGAGGGCCAACGCATCGACCTGGCCATAGCGACTCAAGGCACGAAGGCCGACGCACGGGCGACCTACAGAGGCGTTCGGGCCGTGGCGCCGCTGTACCACAACCACCTTCAGGTCTACGGCGTCCAGAATCAGCTCGCCAAGCGCTTCCCGGGCAAGAAGGTAGACGAGCTCACCCTCGAGGACGTATTGGCGGCCACGCCACGTTCGGACATCGATCTCGTCCTGCTCACTCCCTCGAGCAAGAAGGGCTCGTATCAACGTGTGCTCCACACCTTCGCCGCGATCATGGGCGTGGAGGATCCCCCGGAGACCCTCAGCAGCCTCGGTTTCTCCATCAAGACGACGAGGAACCTCCGACGACCGTACCTGCCACACCTCGCACATGGGAGGGTCCACCTGGCGATCTTCGGTGGAAGCCCCTGTCCGGACGAGTTCGCGAACATGAGCGGCGGCAGCTTCTGTGTTCCCCAGCAGTCGGCCTCCTCCAAAGACGCGAGCTGCGTTCACGACGAGCTGGTCCTGCTCCCGGTCAAGTCCTCGAAAGAGGTCCTCACCAGGCATCGAGTGGCCCTCGACACCCGCCAGGCGAGCTTCAGCTGCGTGGACTCGGACGTCCGCGTGCAGGGGGGCCGCACCGCGAGCACCGTCTCGAGCCTGTGTGTGTTGGTGACAAGGAAGAACCTGGAGATCACCGATGACCAGGCCAACGCCATCCTCGGCGCGGTCTACGCAGCCAGACCGGCCATGAACAAGCTGGTGGGCTACAAAGGCACTGAGCCGATGGCCGACGATCGGAGGAAGTGGCTGTCAGGCAATGACCTCGAGTTCGCCATGCACCACTCGATCGCCCGGGTGCGCGATGGCAAGGCTGCCCCGGACTACCGGCGCATCGCCTTCGAGATCGCGCGTCTCCTCGCAGCCGTCGCGGGGCTTCTGGCGCTCCTCGTGCTGGCCAGGGGCGTCCTGAGCGGCGGGCGCAGGCGGCGCTCGAGCGACCTCGACCTTGTGTAGAAGGCGATGATGCTCTGGCTTGCCGTGGGGGCCGCAGCCGCACTCGCCGGCTTCGCGGGCGCAACGAGCGGAGGGAGCGGCGTCATCTTGCTGCCCTTGCTCGTGCTGGCCTGCGAGGACCCGGTGGCGGGCATCGCGAGCGCCAAGGTCGCCGTCTATTTCGGGGTGTTCCCACCCAGCGTGCTGCGCTTCTCCAAGGCAGATCTCCTCGACGCTCGACGGAGCCTGCGTTTGGGGCTCGCGTACGGCGCCGGCCTCGTCGTCGGGATCGTCGGGCTCGACAGGGTCCAGGCTTCCGAGTTCGAGAACCGCTGGCTCTACCTGGCCATCGCGGTCTCGCTGGTGATCGCAGCTATTGCATCCCACGGCTGGACGCGACGCCGGCTGAAGAGGACCAGCTCCTTCGTGCCTTCGCCCACTCGGAGCCGGTGGGCCATAGCCCTCGCCCTGGTCCTCGGCATCTACTCCAGCAGCTTCCCTGCGAGCGGCCTGTTCCTCGTGGGCTTGATGGTCGTCGTGCTCGGCCAGGACTACGTCTCGGCCGTCGCCAACAAGGCCCTCGTGCAGCTCCTCGGCATGTTGGTCCCGACGGTCCTGTACATCGTGCTCTTCGACATCGCCTGGGGCTACGTCGCCGCCGTGCTCGTGTGCGGAAGCATCGGCAGCTACCTGGGCGCCTCCTACGCGCTGCGCGCCGACCACCGCGCGCTCTGGGGCATCTTCTTCAGCATGACGGCTGTAATGGTCGGCTTGCTGGTGTACCGGGCGGTGACCTGACCCGAATGTCTCACCGGATACGGGCTGAGCCTGGCAGAGGTCTCCGTCACGCTCGCTCAGCGACACCTCTGCTGCTTCTGGAAGATGGTGTAGCGCGGCTCGCACCGGCGCCACCAGCAGCTGTCGATCCTCCAGGCCCAGCCCCCGCAACCCGGCAGGTCGTCCTGGTGGTAGCCCTTCTTGTGAATGCAGTTCGAGTCCTGGTCCCGCGTGCACGATCCGGGCTCGGGGTAGCGTAGCTCGATCACGCCGTCGCAGTTGTGGTCGTAGCCGACCGGACAGATCGCGTCGTTGATCTCCCAGTCGCGGTAGTCGGGCTGGTTTGGGTGGATCGCTCTGGCGATGTCGGCGCCCCAGTCGTCGCGGTCACAGCAGTCGCCGGCGACGTTGGACCACCCGGTCTCCGGCGCGCAGAGACAGCGCGGCGTCCCCTTCCGCGCCTCGTCGTAGTAGCCGTCCCGGTCCCGGTCGACGAAGTAGTCCGAGCAGCCGACCGCGCCCTCCTCGTCGATGCCGTTGACGCAGTTGTTGTCCTTGCCGTCGCAGACCTCGACCGTCTCCTGCGTGCACACCCCCACCGAGCCCGCCAGGTTGCAGTGCCAGCAGGCCCCGTCGCAGGGCTCGTCGCAGCAGACGAAGTCCGTGCAGTAGAGGTTGGCGGCGCACTGCTCGTGGAAGGAGCAGCCCGCCCCCTGGCCCAACCTCGGCACGCACTTGTTGGCGCCGTCGCAGTAGTGGGTGTCCGCGCAGTGCCAGTGCTTCGCGCAGCTCGTCCGGCAGCTCGCTCCTTCGCACTTGTAGCCACCGCATGAGACGGGGGTGGCCGGGCTGCAGGTTCCGGCACCGTTGCAGGACCTCGCCGGGGTGAGCTGGTCACCCGAGCAGCTCTGGTTGGCGCAGGTGGTGCCGGAGGGCCAGAAGGCGCAGGTGCCGGCGCCGTCGCACACGCCGTTGTGGCCGCAGGCGCTCGCCGCCGTCTTGACGCACAGCTCGGGGTCGTCGGCCGAGGTCGTGCCCGCCGCCGTGGCCTCGCACGCTCCCGCGCCGTTGCAGGACTTGCAGGCGCCGGCGCAGTTCCCCTCAGGATCCCGTCCTTTGGCGTAGTTGGTGCAGGTGCCGACGTGCCCCGCGAGCGCGCAGCTCCGGCAGACGGCAGTGCAGGGCACATTGCAGCAGACACCGTCGGCGCAGTAGCCGGACTTGCACTGGTTCGCTCCCGTGCAGCTCACGCCCGGATCGTTCTTCAGCTTGCACTTTCGGTCGTTCCCGTCGCAGTACCAGCCCTCCTGGCAGTGGCCGTCGTGGGTGCACGCCTGCCGGCAGGCGGTCCCAGCGTCGTTGCACACGAAGCCACTCCCGCAGGTCTCCGATCCGCGGTCGGTGCACTGCCCCGAGCCGTTGCACCTGTCCTTGCGGTAATAGGTCGTCCCCACGCAGGAGGGGCTCCCGCAGACGGTGCCGTCGACCCAGTGCCGGCAGCTCCCCGCCCCGTCGCACTCCCCGTCCAGCCCACACCGCTCGGCCGCCGTGGCGTCACAGTCCCTGAGCGGGTCGGCCCCCGCTCCGACGAAGGCGCAGGAGCCGGTCCCGTCGCAGAAGTGGCAGACGCCGCAGTCGCGGTCGGGGTCCTGCCCCGGGGGCACGTCGGTGCAGGAGCCGCGGGAGCTCTCGTGGTTGCACATCCGGCAGGTGCCCTCGCAGGCCGTGTCGCAGCAGACGCCGTCCACGCAGTGCCCGCTGAAGCACTCGATGTCCTCGCGACAGGACTCCCCCTCGATCTTGGCGAGCACGCACTGCGGAGGCGCGCAGTAGTAGTCCTCGAAGCAGTCCTCGTGGCCGTCACAGGTCTTGATGCAGGTGGCCGTCACGGGGTCGCAGGCATAGGCGCCGCACTCGGTCGCGCCACCGACCCGGCAGCTGCCCTTGCCGTCGCAGAGGTCCTCCCTGATGGCCGTGCTGCCGCGACAGCCGTTCTCCTCGCCGCAGAGCACACCCTCGGGGTGGTAGGCACAAGCGCCCTTGCCGTCGCAAAGCCCGGTTGTGGAGCAGGTCTCTGGGGCCATCTCCACGCAGTCGCCGTCGGGGTCCATACCGGCGGCCACAGGCACACAGCCCGCCCCCTTTCGGCTCACGGCGTCTGTGAAGCTGCCGCTGCAGAGGCTGCACGGGCCGCAGTCGCTCTGGGGATCCACCCCGGCGGGCAGGGGCGTGCAGGTGCCCACCGCTGCGCCGAGGTTGCACGCGACGCAGCCCCCGTCGCAGGCGGTGTCGCAGCACACGCCGTCCACGCAGTAGCCGCCGCTCCAGGAGCCGTCGTCCTCCTTGTAGAGCAGACAGTCCGCGTAGCTCGTGCAGGGAGACCCAACGGTGCTCTGACATGCCCCGGCGCCGTTGCAGACCGCTCCCTGCGGGCACTCCTGCTCGGGATCCTCGCCGCTGGCGATCAGCTGGCACTGTCCCTCGTATCCGAAGAGCGCGCAGGACTCGCAGGTGCCGTCGCAGGGCCCGTCGCAACACACGCCGTCCGTGCAGAAGCCCGAGCGGCAGTCGCCGTCGCTCGCGCACGGGTTCCCGCCGAGCTGGTGGCAGCCGCCCTCGCCGTCGCAGATCGCCACGCCCTCGCAGTCCTCCTCCGGGTCCACCCCTTCCGCGTAGAAGGCGCACCGCCCCTCCTTCCCGGGCACGGCGCAGGAGCGGCAGGCGCCGGGACACTCCGGTGCGTCGCAGCAGACGCCGTCGGTGCAATGCCCGCTCATGCACTGCTCGGCGGTGGCGCAGGGTGCACCACCGATGACCTTGCACGCCCCGACACCGTCACAGCGCTCGATGATGCTGCACTCGCGGTCGGGGTTCGTCCCTGCCGGGATGTAGGCGCACCTGCCCTCCGAGCCGGGGAGGTCGCAGGCCATGCAGGTCGCGAGGCAAGCGCTGTCACAGCAAAGGCCGTCGGCGCAGAAGCCGGTCGCGCACTGGCCGGCGCCCGTGCACACCTGGCCCTGCTTCGGCTTGCAGCTGCCGTCCCCGTCACAGGTGTAGGAGCCCTCGCAGGAGCCGGGGTCCTCGGTGCCCTTGACGGGCTCGCAGATCCCGGGCACGTCCCCGTCGCAGCGCTGGCACGCACCGTCGCACCCGGTGGCGCAGCAGACCGCGTCGACGCAGTGCCCTGACACACAGTCGGCGTCCTGGGCGCAGGCCCGCCCATCCCGGAGTCGGCAGCGCGCCAGGTCGTCGCACATCTCGACACCGTGGCAGGTGTCGGGATCGGCCGCCCGCACGACCCCCATGCAGAACCCGCCTTCCACCACCGCACAGGAGCGGCAGGTGCCGTCGCAGCGCTCCTCGCAGCACACACCGTCGCTGCAGTGGCCGCTCAAGCAGTCCTTGTGCCTGAGGCAGGCCTCTCCGTTGGGGAGCGCGCAGCCGCCGAGCCCGTCGCAGCTTCGACCCTCGGGGCAGACCCCGGCCGGGTCCGCGCCCCAGGGCACGAGGGCACAGTCTCCCTCGAGCCCCGGCACCGCGCAGGAGCGGCAGAGCCCGGGGCAGGAGGCGCTCGCGCAGCACACGCCGTCGACGCAGAAGCCGCTGAGGCACTCCGAGCCGGCAGTGCAGCGCTGTCCCTCCTCTCCTATGCAGCCGCCGGCGCCGTCGCAGGAGCCCTGACACTCGTGGGAGGGGTCGGTGCCCCGCTGAACCGGAGCACAGGCTCCGACGCTCCCGGCGAGAGCGCAGGACTCGCACAGACCGGCGCAAGCCTCGTCGCAGCACACACCGTCCGCGCAGTGGCCCGACAGGCAGTCGGAGTCGACGCTGCACGGTCCGCCTCCCGGTGAAGCGCAGCCGTGGCCGCCGTCGCAGACCGCCGTGTGGGGGCAGTCGTCGTCGGGGTCCATGCCCCTCTCCACGGTCTGGCAGCTGCCTTCGCTGCCGGGCAGGTCGCAGGCCTCGCAGGGCCTGCCGCAGGACGCGTTGCAGCACAGGCCGTCGACGCAGAAGCCCTGCACGCAGTCGGTCGAGCCCCTGCACGTGGCTCCCACGGGTGACACGCAACGCCCGATGCCGTCGCACACCCCCTCTCCCGGGCACTCGCCGTCGGGGTCGAGGTCCCTCGGTATGGGGCTGCAGGTGCCCTCCGAGCCCGCGAGGGCGCAGGTCTCGCAGGTCTCGGCGCAGGGGCCCGAGCAGCAGACAAGGTCCACGCAGTAGCCCGAGAGGCAGTCCGCGTCGGCCTCGCACGCGGCCCCTTCCGGACGCCCGCACCCGCCGGTGCCGTTGCATGCCCGAGCCCCGGGGCAGTCGTCGCGGGGGTCGAGGCCCGCCGGCACGAACACACAGACACCGCGCAGCCCGAGGAGGTTGCAGGAGTGACAGGTAGAGTCGCACGCCGTCTCGCAGCAGACCCCGTCGGCGCAACGCCCCACGAGGCAGTCCTCGTCGGTGACACAGTCTCCACCCGGCGGCGCCACGCACCCCCCTTCGCCGTCGCACACACCGCCGCCCGCGCAGTGACCGTCCGAGCGCCCTCCGCGCGGAACGAGCGTACACACACCCTCGCTCCCGCTCACGTCGCACGCGTGGCAGCCTTCCTCACAGGGCTCGTCACAGCAGACATTGTCCACGCAGAGCCCGCTCTGGCACTGCACGTCGCCGAAGCAGCTTGCGCCCGCGGGGCGCGCACACTGCCCCGCGCCGTCGCAGACGGCCGCACCCGGGCACTCGTCCGCCGGATCCTCGCCGAAGGGCACCGGCAGGCAGAGCCCCACACGCCCCGGCAGGTTGCAGCTCTCACAGACGCCGTCGCAGACCTCGCGGCAACAGACACCGTCCGTGCAGGCCCCGCTCAGACACTCGCTGCCGGCGGCGCAGGCCGTGCCGTCGGGCTTCACGCAGCGCCCGTCGCTGCTGCAGATCGTCGCGCCCGCACACTCGTCGTCGGGATCATAGCCGGCAACGACGGCCACGCAGACACCCGGGTGGTCCACGATGTTGCAGGCGTGGCAGGCCTGCTCGCAGGCGTTCTCGCAGCAGACCTCGTCCACACACAGCCCGGCCTTGCACTCGTCGTCGGCCCCGCAGCGCTCTCCCTCCGGCTTGACGCAGCCGCCCTGCCCGTCGCAGACGGCGTCGGAGGGGCACTCCTGGCTGGGGTCGGCTCCGCGAGGCACCGGCCGGCACAGGCCTACGCTCCCGGGCAGGTCGCAGGCCTCGCAGACGCCCGCGCAGCGTTCGTCGCAGCAGACCCCGTCGGTGCAGTTCCCGCTCAGGCAGGTGTCGGGGCTCACGCAGGGCGCGCCGTTGGGAGCCACGCAGCGCTCGCCCCCACTGCACACGGCAGGCCCCGGGCACTCCGAGTCGGGGTCGGCGCCCTCCGGCACCGGCAGGCACTGACCTTGTGATCCGGGCAGGTTGCAGGACATGCAGTGCCCACCGCAGTCGGAGGAGCAGCACCTGCCGTCGGTGCAGTGGCCGCCCAGACACTGGGAGTCCTCCGAGCACAGCTCTCCGATAGGGCTGCCGCAGCTGCCTCGGCCGTCGCAGACCATGATGCCGGGGCACTCGTCCTCGGGGTCCAACCCGGCCTCGACGGCGAAGCAGGTGCCTCTCAGGCCGTCGAGGTTGCAGGCGTGGCAGATCTCGCGGCACGGGCTGTCGCAGCAGAGGCCGTCTACGCAGCTGCCGCTCGCGCACTCGTCGTCGCCGTCGCAGTCCGTGCCGTCGCCAGCGCCGCAGGCGCCGTGACCGTTGCACACCGCCGTGCCCTCGCACTCGTCGTCAGGGTCGCTGCCCACGCTCAGGTAGGCGCAGGCGCCCTCCGCGCCGGGGAGGTTGCAGGCCTCGCAGACGCCGTCGCAGCGAAGATCGCAGCAGAGGCCGTCGGTGCAGAAGCCGCTGATGCAGCCGGTGTCGTCGGTGCAGGGCTGACCGCCCGCCGCCGCGCAGCGACCTGCTCCATCACAGGTGTCGGCCCCTTCGCACTCCTCGTCGGGGTCGAGGCCGAAAGGCACCAGCTCGCAGTGGCCCTGCCGGCCCGACAGCGCGCAGGACTCGCAGACGCCTTCACAGGGCGAGTCGCAGCACAGGCCATCGACGCAGTGTCCGGACTCGCACTCGCCCGCTTCCGTGCAGTTCTCCCCGACGTAGCGCGTGCACCCGCCCTGGCCGTCGCAGACGTCGGATCCGGCGCACTCTTCGTCGGGGTCGAGGCCGGCGGCGATCGGCAGGCAGCTGCCTTCGCTCCCGGACCGAGCGCAGCTCTCGCACAGGCCGGCGCAGGCGCTCTCGCAGCACACGGAGTCGACGCACAAGCCGCTCAGGCAGCCGCTCGCGCCCTCGCAGGCCGCCCCATTCGCCGCCGCGCAAGCTCCGGCCCCGTCGCAAGCGGCCGCGCCTTCGCACTCGTCGTCGGGGTCCTCGCCGCGCGGCACGAAGGCACAGCTCCCCTCGACGCCGGCCACCGCGCAGCTCCTACAGAGCCCCTCGCAATAGGCGCCGCAGCAGTAACCGTCGACGCAGGGACCGGAGAGGCACACCTCGTCCTCGGTGCAGGGGTCGCCCTTCGGCTTGGCGCAGCCCCCCTCCCCGTCGCAGACCTGCCCCTCCGGACAGTCCTCACCCGCGACGCTCCCGGCCGCCGCCGGCAGACACGCGCCCTCCCTGCCGGGGCGATCACACACCTCACAGGGACCGTCGCAGGCGCCGTCGCAGCAACGGCCGTCAACGCAGTAGCCGCTAAGGCAGGGAGTGCCGGAGACCTCGCAGCGCTCGCCCCTCGGGAGGGCGCAGCCGCCCTGGCCGTCGCAGACCTGCGGCCCCGGGCACTCGGCCTCGGGATCGCTGCCGATCTCCGTCACCGTGCAGGTGCCGACCGCGCCCGGCACGGTGCAGCTGCGGCACGTCTCCTGACAGGGCGTGGTGCAGCAGACCCCGTCGGCGCAGAAGCCCTCGAGGCAGTCCGCGTCCGAGCTGCAGGAGCCGCCGGTGGGGCGAGCGCAGCGCCCGTGGCCGTCGCACGCCTGCGTCGGGGGACATGCTCCGCGCAGGTCCTCTCCGGCGGGCACGTTGGCGCAACGGCCGACCAGGTTCGGGACCGTGCACGCGCTGCACCCACCGGGACACAGAGAGTCGCAGCAGACGCCGTCGACGCAGAAGCCGGAGAGGCAGTCCACACCCAGAGCGCAGGGCGAGCCGTCCGGGAGAGCGCACCCGCCGTAGGGCCCGCAGAGCGCCTCGCCCGGGCACTCGTCGTCCGGGTCCGTGCCGGCCGGCACGGCCGCGCAGATGCCCGGCATCCCTTCAAGCCCACAGGACTGGCACACGTGCACGCAGGGAGAGGTGCAGCACACGCCGTCGAAGCAGTGGCCGCTCAGGCAGTCCGAGGCCTCCTCGCAAGCACCGCCGATGGGGAGCACGCAGCCGCCCCCGCCGTCGCAGGTCGCGGCCTCGGGGCAGTCGTCGTGGGGGTCGTAGCCGCGCGGGACCGCGAGACACAGGCCGGGAGCGACGGCGTTGGCGCAGGACAGGCACGGCGCCTCGCAGCGGCTGCGGCAGCAAAAGCCGTCGGCGCAGATGCCGGACAGGCAGTCGGCGTCCTCTCCGCACGGCTCTCCGTCGGGCTTGGCGCACCCGCCCTCTCCGTCGCAGGCCGCCCGGCCCGGGCACTCGCTCTCCGGGTCCACGCCCACACCGAGCGGGCTGCACAACCCCGCCTTTCCGGCGAGCGAGCAGCTCAGGCAGAGCCCGGTGCAGGCCGTGTCGCAGCAAAGGCCGTCCACGCAGTAGCCGCTCAGACATTGATCGCCGTGGGTGCATGTGCGCCCGAGCGGCCTCCCGCAGCTCCGCTCTCCGTCGCAGACTCCGGCTCCCTCGCAGTCGTCGCGCGGGTCCTCGCCGGCCGGCACCGGCGCGCAGGAGCCCTCGGAGCCGGGCAGGGCGCAGCTCTCGCACAGGCCGGCGCAGGGCGAGGAGCAGCACACATCGTCGGCGCAGTAGCCGCTGAGGCAGTCGCTGCCGCGGGTGCACTCCACCCCCACGGTCTCCACGCAGCCTCCGGCGCCGTCGCAGGTCTGGCCGCCCGGGCACTCCTCGTCGGGGTCGCTGCCCCTCGCGATGTCGGCGCAGCGCCCGGGTGACCCTTCGGCGTCGCACTCGAGGCAGATCCCGTCGCAGGCTGTGTCGCAGCACACCCCGTCGGCGCAGTAGCCTGAGAGGCACTCCTCGTCCCCCACGCAGCCGGCGCCGAGGGGAGCGGCGCAGGCACCTTCGCCGTCACAGAGGAAGCCCGCGGGGCAGGCGCCGCGGGGGTTTCGCCCGATGGGAGCCGGGAGGCAGCCGCCCTCGCGCCCGAAGAGGGCGCACGCGAAGCAGGCGCCCCCGCACTCGGTCTCGCAGCACACGCCGTCCACGCAGAAGCCGCTCGCGCACTCGAGCACACCGGCGCAGGGCTCGCCGACCTCCTTGTGCGGACGGCACACCGGCACGTCGCAGTAGTAGCCCTCCGCGCAGTGCCCGTGATCGAGGCAGGCCGTTCGACACTCGGTGCCGGCGTCGTTGCACAAGCCTCCCGCCGGGCAGGGCTGGGGCGCACGCGAGGGGCACTCGCCGAGCCCGTCGCAGACCGGCGCCGGTGTCCAGACGCCGCCCTCACAGAGCGAGTCGCCGCAGCTCGTCTCCGGGCCGCGGAGGCGGCACGCGCCCGCGCCGTCGCAGCTGCCGTCGCTCAGGCAGCCTCCCTCGTCTGCGCAGTCTTCTTTCGGGTCGAGGCCGGTCTGGACGGGCCGGCACGCGGAGGCGCCGTCGCACACCTGGCAGAGCCCGCACTCCTCTTCGAGGTCGGTCCCGTCCGGGATCGCCGTGCACGTCCCCTCCTGGCCGCCGACGTTGCACGCCTCGCACACCCCCGCGCACGCGCCGTCGCAGCAGTAGCCGTCGACGCAGTGTCCCGAGTCGCACTCCGAGGCGAAGACACACGGCTGTCCGCGGCGCCTCACGCAGGAGCCGTCGATGTTGCAGACCATCTCCCCGTCGCAGCGGCCCGGCTGCTGGGCGTTGCGCACGGCGACGCAGGTGCCGAGGGCGCCGGGCTCGGCGCAGCTGCGACAGGGGGCGGTGCAGGGGCGGTCGCAGCAGACGCCGCTCGCGCAGTAGCCGCTCAGGCACTCGGCGTCTGAGGCGCAGGCCGCGCCCGTCTTGAGCTTGCAGCGTCCGGCCTCGTCGCAGCCGGCGACCACGGCGCAGCCGTCCGCGTCGTCGCCGCCCGTCAGCGGGACGCAGGAGCCTCGGCTGCCCGGCCGGTTGCAGCGCTCGCAGGGCTCGGCGCAGGCGGTCGCGCAGCAGAGCCCGTCCACGCAGTAGCCCGAGACGCAGGCGTCGTCGCTGGCGCAAGGCTCGGCGAGGCGCAGGCGGCAGGTCCCGGTCTCGTCGCAGCCGGTCGTGCCCGTGCAGGTGTCCCTGTCCACGTTGAGCCTCACCGCGGCGCAGCGCCCGATCGAGCCCATGAGGTCGCAGGCGGCGCAGACGCCCTCGCACGACTCGTCGCAGCAGACGCCGTCTCGGCAGAAGCCGCTCAGGCACTCGTAGGGTGCCCGGCACGGCGCCCCGAGCCCGGCGAGGCAGCGCCCGGAGGCGTCGCACGCTCGGTCCCCCGAGCAGGTGTCCGGGTCCTCGGCCGACAGGACCGGCAGGCAGCTCCCCGTGGCGCAGCTCGAGCACGTGCCGTCGCACGCGGCGCCACAGCAGACGCCGTCGACGCAGTACCCGCTGGTGCACTGCGAGTCGCCGGTGCAAGCCGAGCCTGCGGGCTGCTTGGGGACGCAGACCCCGCGCAGGCAGTAGTAGCTCTCGAAACAGCCGGCGTCATCGGCGCAGGCGGTGGCGCAGCCGGTCGGGCCGTCGCAGAGGTAGGGGTGGCAGGCCCGTACGCCGCCCGGCATGCAGCCGCCGGCGCCGTCGCAGACACGCTCGAGCCGGAGCACGCCCACGTTGCACGTTGCCTCTTCGCAGGGCGTGCCCTCCGGGAGCGCCTCGGCGGGCCGACAGCTCGTGACCTGCGAGCCGATGCACACCTGCTCGTAGCGCCAGCATGGCTCCCCGTCTCCCTCGCAGGGCTCTCCAACCGGGAAGCCTTCGTCGGTGCGGCCGTCGCAGTTGTCGTCCTTGGCGTTGCAGGACTCCACCTCGGCGGTCGCAACGCAGGGATCGCAGGCGTCCCCTCGGCCGTCACCGTCGGCGTCGGTCTGCTCCGGGTCCGGGTGCTCCGGACAGTCGTCGGAGCCGTTGGGCACGCCGTCGCCGTCGGCGTCGTCGTCGGGCCCGCAGGCCGCCCGCGGGACCTGCGCGCAGACCTGCAGGGCGTCGCAGAAGTCCTCGGTGCACGGGTCCCCGTCGACGCAGCCCTGGTCGACCTCGCAGAAGGGTCCCTCCGGCACGCAGACTCCGCCGCTGCAGGCATAGCCCGGCCGGCAGCCCCCCTCCCCGTCGCAGCCCCTCGCGCAGGCCGCCTCGTTGGCGCAGACGACACCTCCGCAGTCGGCCCTGCCTTCCCCGACGCAGCTCCCCTCGCCGTCGCACTCACCCGGCAGGAAGAGGAAGCCGAGGACGCAGCGGTAGCTGCCGCAGACCGCCCCTTTGGGCTTGGTCCCCGCGTCGGCGCAGCCTGTCGTCTCGTCACCGTCGCACACGGTCACCCACTCGACACACTCCTGCCCGACCGGCGATGCGCAGACGCGGCCGAGGTCGAAGTCCTCGTCCACCTCACCGTCGCAGTCGTCGTCGGCGCCGTTGCAGCGCTCGGTGGAGGGCACGCAGCAGTCCTCGGGGCAGCGCGAGAGGTCCTCACCGACCTCCGCGCAGGTGCTGCACACCTCGTCGCCGCACCACCCGCAGTCGAGGGGACAGGACTGCCACCACTCGCCCGCCGCCGGGTCGCAGGAGCAGTCTCCGCAGCTCGGCGCGCAGTCCTCGGGGCAGAGCTCGAAGCCGTCGTCCCCCGGCTCGCAGGTGTGGTTGCCGCAGACGCCGAGGGGGCAGTCCGTGGGGCAGGAGAAGGGGTTCTCGGTCGGCTCGCAGGCGCCGTCTCCGCAAGGGTCCGCGCAGTCGCTCGGGCACAGCTCGGCGGTCTCCCCGCAGGCCCGCCCCTGGCACACGCCGTCCCCGCAGCCGGCCGAGCCGTCGGGCGTCCGGCAGCAGTCCTGGGGGCAGCCGGGCGGCCCCTCGCCGCAGGGAGAGCAGATACCGTCGCCGCAGGCGTGGCAGTCGCAGGGGCACACATCGAGGGACTCACCGCCGGCCGGGTCGCACGTGCCGTCACCGCAGTCGCAGGCCTCGGGGAGCCCCTCCTCCGGGATCCCGTCGCAGTCGTCGTCGCCGGCGTTGCAGACCTCCGGCCGGGCCGGCCACACCAGGCAGGAGCTCCAGCCTTCGTTGCCGCGGCACACGCGCTCCCCCTCGCAGACGCCGTGCTCGTTCTCCACGGAGCAGGGCTCACGCAGCCCGCGCGTGACGGCGGCGCAGCAGTTCGGCGTGCCCTCCGGACGGCACACGCGCAGGGGCTCCTGGTCGGGGAGGCCCTCGCCGTCGCCACAGCGGAAGCCGCCCGCGCAGACACCACCACCTACCTCGCAGTCCAGCAGGCAGTACCCCGTCTGCCCCCCTTCGAGGCCGGCGCACACCGTCAGCTCGCCGCACTCCGCGTGATCGGCGCAGGGCCGGCAGACGGCCGCCGGCATGGGCACGCAGACGAAGATCGTGTCGGCGCCGAGCCCGGTGACCGGGCGGCAGCTCCAGCCCGCCGGGCAGAGGTCCACGCAGGAGGTAGTGCAGAGGGCCGTGCCCTGGCTCTGCACGCACCACCCTCCCGGGCAGTCCTGGTTGCCCCGGCAGGGCTCGCCGATGAGCACCTCCTCCTGCCCGCCGCGGTCGAACACCAGGAGGGTGTCCAGACCCTTGTCAGCGGTTGCGCCCGGATCGGGCCGGCCGGGGTCGGCGAGCTGCACGTCCAGCGTGAGCTCCGGGGCCCTTCCGCCGTCCATGCCCTCGATCGGCCCGGGGTCGATCCCGTGGTCGGCCTTTCGCGGCCCGATCTCGTCGCTCCCCGAGCAGGCCGGTGCCAAGGCCATGGAGAGCACCGCCAGCAGCGTCGCCCGGAGGCGACGGCAGCCGAGTCCGGAGAGAGAGGAGGACAAATTGACTACCCGCGCGCGAGGCCCAGAGGCTACCGGTCGAGGCGCCGCGGAGCAAGGGAGGGGCTGGCCGATGCCAAGGAAAGCCGGATCCGGTAAGCACACGCCTCGACCTGACCAGAATAGGGAGTGCCGCCATGATCGAAGAGTACCGGAAGCATGAGAGCGAGCGTGAGGCCATGGGCATCCCGGCCCTGCCGCTGGACCCCGAGCAGACGGCGGCCGTGTGCCGGCTCCTCGAGGCGCCCCCCGACGGACAGGGAGAGCTGCTGCTGAGCCTGCTCAAGGAGCGGGTAGCTCCCGGTGTCGATCCGGCAGCCAAGGTGAAGGCGGGCTTCCTCGCCGGGATCGTGACCGGAGAGACTGCATCTCCTCTCGTGTCGCGCGAGGCTGCCGTCGAGATCCTCGGCACGATGCTCGGCGGCTACAACGTCGACCCCCTGATCGGCGCCCTCGCCGACCCTGATCTGGCCGGCGACGCGGCGCGCGCCCTCTCCGGCTTGACCCTGGTCTACGACGCCTTCGACGAGGTGCTGGCCCTGTCGAAGACCAACGCCGCAGCAAAGCAGGTGATCGACTCGTGGGCTGCCGGCGAGTGGTTCACGCGGCGCCCCGGCCTGCCCGACACCCTCACCCTGAAGATCTTCAAGGTCGACGGCGAGACCAACACCGACGACTTCTCGCCGGCGGGGGACGCGGCCACCCGCCCCGACATCCCGCTGCACGCCCTCGCCATGGGCCGCACCCGCTTCCCCGACGGCCTCGAGACCATCGCGAGCCTGAGGGCCGAGGGACACCCCGTGGCCTTCACCGGCGACGTAGTGGGCACCGGCTCGTCGCGGAAGTCGGCCTGCAACAGCGTCATGTGGCACATCGGCGAGGACATCCCCTTCGTGCCCAACAAGAGGCGCGGCGGTGTTGTCCTCGGCGGGGTCATCGCCCCCATCTTCTTCAACACCTGCGAGGACTCGGGCGGGCTCCCCCTCGTGATGGACGTCACCGAGATGAAGACCGGAGACCTCGTCACCATGGACTTCAAGGAGGGCGAGGCGCGCCGCGGTGAGGACACGCTGGCCTCCTTCGAGCTCAAGCCCAACACCCTCGCCGACGAGCTCCGCGCGGGCGGGCGCATCCCGCTCATCATCGGCCAGGCTCTGACCGCGAGAGCCCGCGAGGCCTTGGGCCTCGAGCCCAGCAGCCTCTTCGAGAAGCCAGACAACCCGGAGCCCGCCCCGAACCAGGCCTACTCCCTCGCGCAGAAGATCGTGGGCAAGGAGTGCGGCCTGCCGGGAGTGCTCCCCGGGACGGCCTGCCAGCCCAAGATGGCCACCGTCGGCTCCCAGGACACCACGGGCCCGATGACCGCCGACGAGCTCAAGGAGCTGGCCTGCCTGAAGTTCCAAGCCCCGATGTTCATGCAGTCTTTCTGCCACACGGCGGCATACCCCAAGGCGGCCGACGTCGCGATGCACCGCAACCTCCCGCCCTTCATCACCGAGCGCGGCGGCCTCGCCCTCGAGCCCGGCGACGGCGTCATCCACAGCTGGATCAACCGCCTCCTCCTCCCCGACACCCTCGGCACCGGCGGCGACAGCCACACCCGCTTCCCCATCGGCCTCTCCCTCCCCGCCGGCTCCGGCCTCGTCGCCTTCGCGGGCGCCCTCGGCTTCATGCCCCTCGACATGCCCGAGAGCGTGCTCGTGCGCTTCAAGGGCTCCCTACAACCCGGCATCACGCTGCGCGACGTGGTCAACGCGATCCCATACCAGGCGATCCAGAAAGGCCTGCTCACGGTCCCGAAGAAGAACAAGAAGAACGTCTTCAACGGCCGCGTGCTCGAGATGGAGGGCCTCCCCGATCTCTCGGTCGAGCAGGCCTTCGAGCTGACTGACGCCTCCGCCGAGCGCAGCGCCGCCGGCGCCACCATCGCGCTCTCAGAGGAGAGCGTGGCCACCTTCTTGCGCTCCAACGTCGCCCTGATGAAGCAGATGCTCGAGGACGGCTACCAGGACGCCGCCGCGCTGCAGGGCCGCATCGACGCGGTCGAGGAGTGGCTCGCCAACCCGACCCTCCTGCGGCGCGACGAGGGCGCGACCTACGCCGCCGTGCTCGAGGTGGACCTCGACCGGATCACCGAGCCCATCCTGGCCTGCCCCAACGACCCCGACGACGTGAAGCTGCTGAGCGACGTGGCCGGCACGAAGATCGACGACGTCTTCTTGGGCTCGTGCATGACCAACATCGGGCACTTCCGCGCCGCGGCCGAGATCTGGCGGGGCCGCAAGTTCAACCCGGAGGTGCGCACCTGGGTGTGCCCGCCCACCCGCATGGACCAGGCCAAGCTCAAGGAGGAGACCCTCTTCCAGGTCTTCGCCCAGGTCGGCGCCCGGGTCGAGATCCCCGGCTGCTCCCTGTGCATGGGCAACCAGGCGCGGGTGCCCGACGAGGCGACTGTCTTCTCCACGTCGACCAGGAACTTCGACAACCGCATGGGCAACGGCGCCCGGGTCTACCTCGGCTCGGCCGAGCTCGGCGCGGTCACGGCGGTCTTCGGCCGCCTCCCGACCCCGGACGAGTACCTCGAGAGCTTCAAGGAGCACGTGGAGCCGAAGCGCGGCGAGGTCTACCGCTACCTGCAGTTTGACGAGGTTTAGGGTTGAGCTTCGCCGCCTTGGGCGGCGTAACTCAGGCTACAACCCGGTCGAGGGAGCCCCTGCGGCCTGGATCGACGTGCTCGCGCGTTTCCCGGAACGTCTGTGGTTGAACCCCCTGCCTCGCTCGCGCTGGTCCGCTGGAGCGCTGGCCGTCGAGCGCCGCGCACCTTCAATGGCAGGTCGACGTCCTGAAGCACCGCGCCAGCTCTGGCGAGAGGCGCGAGGCCGCCGCGGAGCTCCGCCGGCTGGCGTCGACGCCTGTCGGGGGTGAGGCTGCGGTCGTGCTCGACGGGATCGGCGTCCGCCGGCGGACGACCTCTGTCGCCGCGGTGAGCGCTGGCGCATGGGCCGCCGTCGTGGCTGGTCTCGGGCTCGGGGCCCTCGATCTCGCGCCTCGTGGCGGGGAGGAAATGCCGAGCCCGGAGGTGATGATCTCCGAGCGGGTGTCGGAGCCGGCCGGGGAGGCTCCTGCGCCGCTCGAAGGGTCGATGGCACCGGAGCCAATGGCAAAAGGGGCGAAGGCCGATGAGCCAAAGCCGGAACCGGAAGCTCCAGGGGTGGCGGGCGTAGTCGAGAAGCCTGCGGCTGGCGCTTCCGACGAGACGCTAAAGGACGAGCGCTTCGGAATGGCCGGCAAGAAGATGGACCCCTTCGAGCAGGAGCGGGACAAGAAGGGCCAGACGAAACTCTCCGTTCCGCGCTCCTCCGCCAAGGGTCGCAAGAGTCCGAAGATCCGGCTGCGGACGTTGGCGAGCTGCTCATGTCGGAGCGTGTGCCGTTCCTGTCGCTGGGCGCCGACACCATCAACGCGATGGCGAAGTCGGCCGGCTACGAGAACCTTGCGACCGCGAAATTCGACGTAACCACGTACAGTTACCGGCACACCACCCAGGATCGGGGCCAGCCCGTCGAGGCCACCGCATTGTTGACCTTCCCCAATGACCCCGATCTGCCGTCCACGGCCCGCGTCGCCGCCCTGATCGGCCACGGCAACTCGGGATTCTGCAGCACATGCGGCCCGTCGTGGAGCAGCTCTCCGCCGAGGCCGGGCAACTTCCCCGATGGCAGGAACAGGCCTTCGGGAACGCCGACCCACTGCTCACACGCGTCGAGGTGGTGCTGGACGTTCACGATCGCGGTAAGGGGCTCGTCGTCGAGGTCGGTCCAGCCGTGGGTGCCGCTGAAGAACTCGTGGGCCCGCTGAAGCGCGTAGGCAGTGGCCACCGCGGCGTAGGCGTCGCCGAGGTCTGCCGGGTCGGCAGGGGGCGTGATCCCGTCGAAGTCGCCTTCCGGGTCGATGCTGATCACCTCCGCGGGCACACAGAGCCGGGACCTGGAGCTGAGCCCGCCCGCGGAGAAGTGGAAGGTCGGCCCGCCCGCTGTCTGGCTGCACTGGAGCACGTGGCCGTGGCTGCTCTTGAGGGTGCCCGAGGGATCGAGATCGGTGAGCACGACCTCCTTCAGGACGGCGCCGGGCACCGGCCAGGCGACGCGAGCGCACGCTCCCTCGAGGGCCGCGTCGGGAGTGGCCGGGCCCGCGACGTCACCGGAGCCGGAGTCTCGCGAGCCGCGGTCCTCCGCTTCCTCCGTTACGACGCCGCGCGTGCCCGAAGCGTCGCGCGTGCCCGACGCGTGCACCGATGGCCTGGTATCAAAGCCGGCGCTCGTGCCGGCGTCTCTGGAGACCCGCGCGTCCCGCCACGCGACGTCGCCGGAGCCACCTCCGCAAGCGGCAAGCGGCAAGGAGATGAGCAGGCAAAACAGTGAGACTAGTGTCCTGCGTGGCAAGTCATGTGTCGTAACCAAGGACCGTCCGCGCGCGTT
>CAZQPP010000095.1:0-19139 GCA_964594295.1 uncultured Myxococcales bacterium
CATCGGGTCCTCGCCGAGGCCCCCCGTGAAGGCGGCGGCCACGCAGGTCGCGCCGCCGCGGCAGCGGGCCGCGTGGGTGCAGCGCCGGCAAGCACCCGAGAGGTCGCCCAGGCGGAACTGCCGGTTGTAGGCGAAGGCGCTCGGGCGCCACCAGATCTGCTCCAAGGGGGTCTCGCGCACGTTCCCCTCGACGAAGGGATCACCATCCCGCCCGCGCAGCGTGGCCTGCAGCGAGAGGCAGCCCTTGATGCCGCCGTCGGCCTGGACGCCGATGGCCTGGGTGCCCGCCTGGCAGCCGGTCCAGCGCTGGGGCTTGCCGTCGTAGGCCGTGCCCCGGAGCAGGCGCTCGTAGGGGCTGCAGAAGCCCACCGAGTCACCCACGCGCACGTCGATCACGCCCTCGGAGCGCATGCCCGCCAGCTCGGGCAGCAGCTCCAGCATGTCCTGGGGCTGCAGGACGAGGTCGTCGTCCTCGGGGGCGAGGTTGCCCATCGGCTTGGCGAGCTGGACGCGGAACATCGAGGCCCCGAGCATGACGGCGAGGTCCCGCGTGTCCCTCATGTGCTTGAGGTTGTGCCTGCCGACCGTGAAGAGCAGCGCGGTCGACACGTCGCGCTTGACGAGGCGCTCGATGGCGCGCACCACGGCCCCGAAGGTGCCGGGACCGCGCACGTCCTCGTGCACGGCGGGCGGGCCGTCGAGGCTGACGGCGACGTTGCACAGGGCGGAGTCGGCGATGCGGTCGGCCATGGCGTCGTCCATCAGGACGCCGTTGGTGACCATGTTGACGAGCATGCCGCGCTCGGCGGCGGCCGCGGCGATGGTGTCCCAGTCCTTGCGAAGAGTAGGCTCACCACCCGACAAGGTGACCAGCTCGCAGCCGAGGTCTGCGAGCTCGTCGACGAGCGAGAGGCAGTCGTCGGTGTCGAGCTCACTGCTGCGCGCCGCTCCGGCCGAGGAGCCGCAGTGGCGGCAGCGGAGGTTGCAGCGGAGGGTGAGCTCCCAGACGCAGATTCGAGGCCTGTGGGAGAGGGTCTTCCTGGCTTCGCTCATCGTGAACTCCACTCGCTCCAAGGCGGCAGCCCGGTCTATTTCTTGCGGCGCGCGGCATGATAACGAATCGCCGTGCCCTCCGCGACGAGTGCGGCGATCATTGTTAGGCTGGAGGCGTGCGATTCGCTCCCCTGCTCCCCCTCCTCGTCCTGCTCCTCCCGTCGCCCGCGGGCGCGCGGCCGCTCTCCTTCATCGGCGGCGCCGCAGCCGGTTTCGCCGCTCCCGATCAGACCCCCTCCTCCGCCATCACGGGCAGCCTCGAGGGGGCCTTCGTCATGGACGACACCTTCGTGCTCGACGCCCGCGCCCGCGCCTTCAGCGGCGGCGGCCACGCCGGCATCGACGCGGTCCTCGCAGGCACGGTCGGGGTGCGCTACCGGGTCGACGTGACCGAGTGGGTGCCCTACCTGCGCGCCGGCGCCGGCTTCGCCGGGGCGGTGGGACCGGCCTCGGGCAGCGCGGCGGTCATCGAGCTCGGGCTGGGCCTGCGCTGGATCTTCAGCGACGAGTGGTCGGCGACCGTCGAAGCGGGGAAGCTCTCCCTGATGGACGGCCTCAGGCCCTTCGGCGACGCGACCTTCATCACCCTCGGGGCGGCGCGGCACTGGGAGCTCTGAGAGAAGAACGAGCAAGGAGACGGACATGAGCTCTCGCCTGCAGGACAAGACCGCCATAGTCACGGGCGCCAGCCGCGGCATCGGCCTGGCGATCGCGCGGGCATTCGCCCTCGAGGGCGCTCGGGTGGTCCTCTCCTCACGCAAGCTCGAGGGCCTGCAGGCGGCCGCGCAGAGCATCGAGGCGGAGGCCCCGGGCCGGGTCTTCGTGAAGACCTGCCACATGGGGCGCGCCGACGACGTGGAGGCCCTCGTGGACTGGGCGAGCACCGAGATCGGCCCGGTCGACGTGCTCGTGAACAACGCCGCGACGAACCCCCACTTCGGGCCCCTGCTCACCGCGCCCGAGTCCATGTGGGACAAGACCTTCGAGGTGAACCTGAAGGGCGCCTTCGTGGCCACCCGCGAGGTCGCGAACCGCCTCGTCGCTACCGGCAGGCCCGGCTCGGTGATCAACGTCTCGAGCGTCATGGGCTCGCGCGCGGCTATCATGCAGGGGGTCTACGGCATGACCAAGGCCGCCCTGATCTCCATGACCCGGACCCTCGCCAAGGAGCTCGGCGCCGGCAAGATCCGGGTGAACGCGATCGCCCCCGGCCTCGTGGACACCTACTTCGCCGCGACCCTGGTCAACAGCCCGGAGATGAGCCGCTTCTTCACCGAGCGCACCGCCCTCGGCCGCCACGGGCAGCCCGAGGAGATCGCGCCGGTCGCGGTCTTCCTCGCCTCGGACGAGTCCAGCTACGTCACCGGCCAGGTCCTCTCGGTCGACGGGGGTTTCCTGGCCGCATAGGAGCTTGCCGCGCAACGCGCGGCGAGCGACCACTCACGTCCACGTCCTCGTGCACGTGCACGTGCACGTGCACAAACCCTTCCTCTTCCTCTTCCTCTTCCGGCCCGAGCCCCTCAGCCCTCCCGCCACTGCCCGAAGATGCGCTTGATGTTGCGCACGCCCTGGTTCAGGCGCTGCGAGTTCTCGATGAGGGCGAGGCGCACGAAGCCCTCCCCGTCCGGGCCGAACATCGTGCCCGGCGAGACCATGACCTCGGCCTCGTCGAGCAGGCGCTCCGCGAAGCCCATCGAGCCCATGGACCGAAACTCCTCGGGGATCTGCGCCCAGACGAACATGCAGGCCTTCGGCGTGTCGACGTGCCAGCCGACACGGTCGAGGCCGGCGATGAGGGTGTCGCGACGCTCCTCGTAGACCTTCGCCTGGGCAAGGGCCTCTTCCTGGCACTCCCGAAGGGCGATGATGGAGGCTATCTGGATCGCCTGGAAGATGCCGTAGTCGTAGTAGCCCTTGATGGCGCCGAGGGCCTCGATGAGGGTGGGGTTGCCGGCGCAGAAGCCTATTCGCCAGCCGGCCATGTTGTAGGCCTTCGACATGGTCGTGAACTCGACGCCTATGTCCTTGGCGCCCGGCACCTTGAGGAAGCTCGGGGCCTTGTAGCCGTCGAAGGTGGTCTGGCCGTAGGCGAAGTCGTGCACCACGATGAGCTCGTAGCGTCGCGCGATGCGCACGACCTCCTCGAAGAAGCCCTCCTCCACCGAGCAGGTGGTCGGGTTGTGGGGGAAGTTGAGGAGGAGCGCCTTGGGGCGCGGGTAGAGGGACTTGCAGGTGTCGGCGATGCGCCTGAGAAAGGCCTCGCCGTCCCCGACGGGCAGGCCGATGATGTTGCCGCCGGCTATGACGACTCCGTAGACGTGGACCGGGAAGTAGGGGGTCTGGACGAGAGCCGTGTCGCCCGCGCCGATTATCGCGAGGCAGAGGTGGCTGAAGCCCTCCTTGGAGCCGATGGTGGCGATGACCTCGGTCTCCGGGTCGAGGTCGACGCCGTGCATGGCCTCGTAGTGGCGCGCGACCTCCCGGCGCAGGTTGTAGATGCCGGCGGCCGCCGAGTAGCGGTGGTTGCGCGGGTCCTGCACGACCTCGCAGAGCTTGTCGACGATGACCTCGGGGGTCGAGTCGGTCGGGTTGCCCATGGCCATGTCGATGACGTCGACGCCCTCGCGCCGCATAGCGAGCATCTTCTTGTTGAGCAGGCCGAAGAGGTAGGGCGGCAAGCGCCTCATGCGATCGGAGAGGCGAACGATCTCGGGCTCTGGCACGGTCTGCGGCTCCGTAAGCGCTGGTCCTTGGGTGGTGCAGGCCCCGGAGGAGCCGACCGCGCGATTGTAGGCGGCCAGGGCCCCGCGTCCAGCGAGGCGGCGGAGCTGGCTGGATCGCGAGCAAAGGCGTCTCGCTCGGGAAACACCGCGCGTAGTGGCGTTTCGGGAACGAAACCCCTGCCCCGCCGTACTGATTTGCTATGGTGCCTCGCCCCCGGTCGAGGTTTCGCTGATGCGTTGGATCTGCTCTGCATTGGTCCTGTCCCTCGCGCTTGCCTGCGGAGAAGACAGCGCGACTGGCCCCGCGCTCGACGCCGTCGTCCTGGCCGACCCGGGTGGCGAGCTGCCCGGAGAGGCGGACGAGGGTACCGGGCCCGCCGACGAAGGAGCGCAACCCACAGACGAGGGTGCGCAGCCCGACGACGAGGGACCGCAGCCGACCGACGAGGGGCCGCAGCCGACCGACGAGGGGCCGCAGCCGACCGACGAGGGACCGCAGCCGACCGACGAAGGTCTGCAACCGAGCGACGAAGGACCGCAACCGAGCGACGAGGGGCCGCAGCCCACGGACCCAGGCCCCGCCGAGGACACCACGGGAGAGGACAGCCCCTCCGCAGACATCCCCGAGACCACCCCCGACTGCTCCTTCGACGCCGTCGTCGGCCGGGAGGACGTGAGCATCGTGCTGCTGCGCCTCGGCGACGAGGGCTTCGAGGTCCTCGGCAGCTCGGCCGGCAACGGCATGGGCGGCATGGAGGCCCTCGCCATCTCGGGCTGCCACGTCTACGCGGCCCTCGGCCAGCTCAGCGTCATGATCTACGACGCGAGCGACGTGACGGCGCCCGAGCACCTCGCGAGCTACGGCGACCTCGCCAACGCTGTGCACATCGACGTCGACGGCACCCTCGCCGCCGTGGCCGGCATGGACGAAGGGGCGCACCTCCTGGACGTCTCGGACCCGGCGGCGCCGGTGCGCCTGGCCGAGATCTCCACCCCGACCCCGGCAGAGTACGTGGCCGTCGACGGAGACCGCCTCTTCATCCTCGACGACATCGTCAGGACGGTGCTCTTCGCCTACGACGTCAGCGACCCCGCCAACCCCCAGCTCACCGGCGAGTGGCACGGGGGCATCAACTACCACCCCAAGGGCATGGTCCTCGACCGGGAGAAGGGCTGGCTGTTCGTGTCTGGGGGCGGCTGCGGCATGGGCATGGACGGCGTCATCTGCTCGAGCTCCGTAGCCCGCCTCGACGCCCGCGCGGCCGACCTGCCGGAGCTCGGTCGGGTGACGCTCGAGGCCGGCGAGGAGGGCAGCATGGTGGCAGGCCCGATCGCCCTGACCGAGTCCGGGAGCGTCACCGTCTGGAACTCTGACAAGGGCCTGAGCCTCTACACCGGGGAAGGGCTCCAGCTCCTCGAGACGCCGCTGATGCCGGCCTGGAAGCCCCGGCAGATGGCCGGCAAGGAGCACGCCCTGCTCGTCGCCACAGAGCAGCACGAGCTGAAGCTCGTCCGCGTCATGCTCCTCGGAGACGCGCCGAACCTCGAGGAGGTCACGGTAGAGGGCGTGCAGGGCACGGTGAGAGCAGTTGCGTTCAGGTGAGGCGATGTTGAGAAGACTTCAGATCCTGGTTGCGGTCGCGGCGCTCGCAGCCACGGCGTGCTCCTCGGGAGACACCACCGAGGGCCGGGCCGGGTACCAGCTCAGGCCTGACTCCATGTCCCAAGGCGGCGGCGATCCCATCGCCCTCCCCGATGCGGGCGGCGGCCGGGACGTCGCGCCGGGGGTCGACACCGGCGCGCCCGCAACTGACGCGGGCGAGGCCACGACCGACTCCGGCGAGGCCACGACCGACTCCGGCGAACCCTCGGTCGACCCCGGCACCACCGGCTCACCCCTGCCCTGCCGGGACGACGAGTGTGAGATCGACGGGGCCTGCTACCGGAACGGCGCGCCGAACCCACAAGACCCGTGCCTCGCGTGCGTGGTGCTCCAGGACGACGCCGCGTGGAGCCCGCGCGACGAGACCCCCTGCGACGACGGCGACGCCTGCACCCTCGGCGACCGCTGCTTCGACGGCGCCTGCGGCGGCACCCGGAAGAGCTGCGAGGACGGCGACCCGTGCACGACAGCGCCATGCGACCCGGCGACGGGTGACTGCGCCGCGACCCCGGCCGGCACGCCCTGCGAGGACGGTGACCTCTGCACGATCGGCGACGCGTGCGAAGGCGGCGCCTGCACCGGCACGCCGGCCGACTGCGACGACCAGGACCCCTGCACGACAGACGCCTGCGACCCGACTACCGGGGAGTGCTCCCACGAGGCGGCCGACGGCGCCTGCGACGACGGCGACCCGTGCACGACCGGTGAGCAGTGCGAAGGCGGCGTCTGCGCCGGCGAGCCCGCGGACTGCGACGACGGGGACCTCTGCACCATAGACACCTGCGTGGAGGGCTACGGCTGCGCCCACCACAAGATCCACAACACCTGCGCCGACGAGAACCCCTGCACCGACGAGCGCTGCGACCCCGAGCTCGGCTGCGACGTCGAGCCCAACACTGAAGCAAGCGACGACGGCGACGCCAGAACCGAGGAGGACATGTGCACCGGCGGGGCGTGCCGGGGCGCACCGGTCGAGCTCGACGACGGCAACCCCTGCACCAACGATGTCTGCGATCCCGAAGACGGCGTCGCCCACGAGCCCAACGAGGAGCCCTGCGAGGACGGAGACATCTGCACGCTCGAGGACTTCTGCGAGACCGGCGAGTGCCGGCCCGGCCCGGATCGCCTGCCCTGCGACGACGGAGATCAGTGCACCTCCGACTCCTGCGTTCCTAACGAGGGCTGCGCGAACCTCCTCGTCGACTGGGTCTGCGACGACGGCGACGCCTGCACGGAGAACGACCGCTGCGCGGCCGGCGAGTGCGCTGGCAAGCCCCTCAGCTGCGACGACCTCAACGACTGCACCGCCGACTCCTGCGATCCCGAGACCGGGTGCCGCAACGCCCTGATCGTGGCCAACGCCTGCCGGCCGGACATCGCCGTCGACTACCCGCCGCGCGCGGCGACCGTGCTCGGCGACGGGAGCCTCGAGGTGACGGTCAGCGGCACCGTCACGAGCGGAGCCGGGCCCATCGTCTCGTTCTTCGTCGCCGACGAGCCGGTGGAGCTCGACGAGCAGGGCCGCTTCCAGGTGCCCGTCGGCACCACGGTCGGCGGCAGCCCGTTGACCTTCTCCGCCGAGGACGCCATCGGAGGCGCGCGGGAGCGCGTGCAGGCCTACCTCTGGTCCCCGGCCTACCTCCTCCCGAAGGCCGACGTGCCGGGCAGCGGCATGGCCGACCCGGGGGTCGGCGTGTTCCTGGGCCAGCAGGCCATCGACGACGGCGACCGGAGCCTGCCCCCGGACGACCTCGCGACCATCTTCGAGATGGTCCTGGCCGACTACAAGCTCTCCGAGGTGCTGCCCGAGGACAAGCCGGCGGGCACCGTGGCCGGGACCGACATCTACATCACGAACCTGGAGGACAAGAGCCGCACGGTGACGCTGGAGTGCAAGGACGGCTCGCTGCTCATGACCGCCACCCTCACGGACATCACGGGTGACGTGCGGACCGATCCCCCGTTCGGGCAGCCCCGCCACGGCCCCCTGGTCGCCACCGCCCTGGTGATCACCGCGGACGTCGTCGCCACGGTCGAGGAGCACCAGCTCAAGGTGGACATGATGAACACCGCGGTTGACCTCCAGGGGCTCGACATCACCCTCAAGGACGCCGGCTGGCTGGTCAACCTCATCATCGACCTAGTGATACCGGGCTACACCCGCACCCTCGAGACCCAGCTCGCCGCCGATCTGGAGCCCGAGCTCGAGCCGATCCTGCAGGACGCCTTCGCCTCGCTCGCCTTCTCGGAAGAGCTCGAGGTGCCGAGCTTCGACCCCGACGGCGAGCCCATCACGGTCGGGCTCGAGACCGACTTCTCGTCGGTGACCTTCAGCGAGGCCGGCGCCACCTTCAGGCTGCGCACGCGCGTCGTGGGCCCGGAGGTAGCCCCCTACGAGAACCTCGGCCTGCCGAGGCGCATGGGCTGCGCGGTGGCGAACCAGCTGCTGGTGATCCCCCAGGATCAGGCCTTCGAGATGGTGCTCTCGGACAACCTGCTCAACCAGATCTTCTTCGCGGCCTGGAAGGGCGGCATGCTCGAGATACCGCTGCCCGCGGAGCTGCTCGCGGAGGTCGACCTCGACTCCTACGGCGTGACGAAGCTCGAGGGCACCATCAGCGGAATGCTGGCCCCGACGCTCTCCGACTGCGCCGGGCGGGGCCTCGAGCTCGTCGTCGGCGACCTGCGCATCGACCTCGACCTGGAGATCTTCGGCTCCCCGGGCCGGGCCGTGCTCTACGTGACCTTCGCCACCGAGATCCTCTTGGAGCTCGCCGAGGGCACGGTCGGGCTGAGCCTCGGAGAGCTCGTCTCGATGGACGTGGAGGTGGCCGCGGACGACACCCTCATCGGTGCCGAGGGCTTCTTGAAAGAGATGATCGGCGACGCGGTCGGGCCCCTGCTCACCGAGGGCCTCGGCGGAGGCACCATGGCGGGCTTCCCGCTGCCCCGCGTGGACCTCTCGGAGACGGTCGAGGGGCTTCCCCCGGGCACCGGCATCGGCATCGACCCGCAGGTGCTCACACGCGACGGCGGAAACACCATCGTCGGAGGAGAGCTGCAATGAGAGCGCTCATCACCGCGTCGACGCTCCTTTTCGTGCTGGCCCAGGCGGCCTGCTCCTCCGACATCACGTCGAGGGGCGACCTCCCGGCGGGCGCGATCGGCGCTGGAGACCTCGCCTCGGACACCACTTCGACGAGCGACGCCGCAGACATGGACGGCCGCCCCGTCGGGGACCCCGGGGGCGCAACGGCCACCGACCACGGCGACGGGGATCTCGGCGAGGGATCCGGTCAGACGGGGCGGGACGCCGGCGGCGCGGGGGTCGACGTCGGGTCGCTCGAGCCCGGCTGCACCGAGGACGCACACTGTGACGACGGGCTCGCCTGCACCGCGGACCACTGCGACGCGGTCGCCAACACCTGCTCGTGGACCCTCGAGCCCGAGCGCTGCCTGATCGCCGGCCGCTGCCGGGCCCCGGGCGAGCAGCACCCCGGCGACGCCTGCCGCGCTTGCGACCCCGACCTCGACACGCGGGGCTGGTCTCCGGCCGCCGAAGGAGATCCCTGCGACGACGGCGATCCCTGCACCGTGGAGACGACCTGCGTCGAGGGCGCCTGCGCCGGCTCGGAGGTGGACTGCGACGACGAGAACCCCTGCACCCTCGACGCCTGCGTGCCAGGCGACGGATGCCACCACCCGCCGGCGCCCGCGGGCGTGATCTGCGGCGACGAGGAGGCACCCTGCGTGGGCAGCGCCCGCTGCCTCGGCGGCGAGTGCCGCGTCCTGCCCACGGACTGCGACGACGACAACCCGTGCACGGCCGACGCCTGCGACGAGGAAGCCGGCGGCTGCGTCAACACGCCCGAGGAGGGTGCCTGCGACGACGGGGACGCGTGCACGGTCGAGGACTTCTGCGAGGCCGGCGCCTGCGCCGCGGGCGAGGCACGCAACTGCGCTGACGGGAGCATCTGCACCAAGGACCTCTGCGACGCCATGACGGGCTGCTACTGGCTCCCCATGGTGAGCGACTGCTGCCGCCCGGACGGGAGCTCCGTCTGCGACGACGGCAACCCCTGCACCGACGACCCCTGCGACGAGGCCGGAGGCTGCGCCTACGTGCCCAACACCGCGCTCTGCGACGACGGCGACGCCTGCACCGAGGAGGACACCTGCGCCGAGGGGAGCTGCGCGGGCAGCGCCATCGTGTGCGACGACGACAACGAGTGCACCGCTGACTCCTGCGACCCGGAGACCGGCTGCGTCTTCGAGGACCGGGACGGCGTCCCCTGCGACGACGGCGTCGAGTGCACCACCCTCGACCACTGCGAGGCCGGCGTCTGCACCGGCGACGACTCGGACTGCGGCTGCGTCCCCGATCTCGCGGGTGACGCCGCGAAGATCTCCTACGTGCAGGTCGGCCAGGGCGGCTACCAGGGCGAGGCCCTCGACCTCGACGACGACCCCGACACCTGCGCGCCACCGGGGGACTGCGCAGACGGCGCGCACAACGGCCTGACCATCATCGCCGGCTTCGTGAACGAGACCTTGCAGGCCTCCGTGGAGGGCGACGAGATCATCCTGGTCCTCGAGATCGAGCACGGAGACGCGGGCGACGTCGTCGTCGCCGTCCACACCGGCGCACACGACCCCGACCACGGCCCCTGCGACCCGCAGGCCGGGCCCTGCGCCTACCTCGTCGACCGCAGCACCCTCGACCCGGACACCTGCGAGGCCCTCGCGGCCCTGCCGGGCAGGATCGAGGACGGCAAGCTCGAGGCGGGAGGACCGGGGAGCCAGCTCGTCTTCCGCGTGCCGCTCAGCGCGGACGCCATGCTCGAGGTCGAGCTCTCGCACCTGCAGCTCGAGGCGACGGTCGAGCTCGAGGGCGGCGAGGTCACGTCTCTGGCCGGGGTGCTCGGCGGCGCCGTCACGAAGGAGGCCCTGCTGCTCGCGGTCGACCAGCTCCCGGCGGACGGCACCCTGCCGGTCGATCCCGGGCTCATCCGGACCGTCGTCACCATGCTGCCCCCCGACATCGACACCGACGGCGACGGGGACAACGACGCCCTCTCCATCGGCCTCAAGATAGAGGCCGTCGACGCGGTGCTGACCGGAGCCTTCTAAGATCGTAAGAAGGCGGGGTAATGCCCGCCAACCTGACACCCGAGTACCTGCAGGCAGAGGCCAGGTTCAAGGCCGCGCGAGAGCCTCGAGAGAGGATAGAGGCCCTCACCGAGATGATGCGGGTCATCCCCAAGCACAAGGGGACCGACCACCTCCGCGGCCAGCTCCGAAAGAAGCTCAGCCAGCTCAAGGAAGAGGCCCGCACCGTCAAGAAGAAGGCCGCGAAGCGGGTCGACCCCGGCCACGTGCCGCGCCAGGGCGCCGGCCAGGTGGTGCTCCTCGGGGCCCCCAACGCCGGCAAGTCCGCCCTCGTTGCAGCCCTCACCAACGCCGAGCCCGAGATAGCGCCCTACCCCTTCACGACGCGCAAGCCCCTGCCGGCGATGATGTACTACGAGGACGTGCCCATCCAGCTCGTGGACGGCCCCGCGGTCGATCCCGTGGTCTACGAGCCCTGGCTCGCGACCCTCTTTCGAAACGCGGACCTCGCCATCGTGGCCCTGAACCCGGCGCAGGTCGGCGTGCTCGAGGGCATGGACACCATCTCCGACGTGCTGACCCGGTCCCGCACGACCCTCGCGCCTGCGTGGTGGGCCGTCGGTCGCGAGGAGGGAGAAGGCGACGGCGAGGAGGGCACCGACGACGACGAGGAGCTCGACGACGAGGTCCTGCTCGCCCGCTTGGAGCCCGGCGAGGTCGAGCTGCCCACCCTCGTGGCCGTCACGAAGATGGACCAGGGCCAAAACCGCGAGGGCTTCGAGGTCTTGAACGAGCTGCTGGGCCAGGACTGGCCGTTCATGCCCGTCTCCGCCGAGAGCGGCGAGGGCCTCGACGCCCTGCGCAGGGCGGTCTTCGACGCGCTCAAGGTGATCCGCGTCTACGCCAAGCCCCCGGGCAAGCCGCCCAGCATGAAGGTCCCCATCGTGCTCCCGCGCGGGGCCACGGTGCGCGACCTCGCCGTCCTGATCCACAAGGAGATCGCCGACAGCCTCCAGTACGCGCGCATCTGGAGCGAGCGCCACTTCGACGGCCAGCGCATCCCGCGGGACCACGTGCTGGAGGACCGAGACGTGGTGGAGATCCACGCGTAGGGCCCTCGGCCGCCTCGGGTTGGGAGATTGGCCGAGGGCAACTGGAGCGCCTTCGGAGCGGCCGACATGGCCGGAAATGTCTGGGAGTGGGTCGCGGAGCGCTACGGAGAGTACGCCGCCGTAGACCCTCACCAGGAAGACCCGGCGGGACCGGCCGAGGGAGTGCGGCGGGTGCAGCGCGGCGGTGGATTCGACGACGTTGCCGCAGCCTTGCGCTCGGCCAGGCGCGCTCGCGTCAACCCACGAGCGAGGCTTTGCGACGTCGGCTGTCCCGGCGCGCCTTCGTGGAGTTTCTCTTCGGCCAGACAAGGGCCTGGAGGGATTTCAAGAAGCAGCTGAACGAGTCCTCTGAAAGGAAGCTGTACGCGGAGGGAATGGGCATACGCCGGACGACAGGGGACCTGACCCATCCTGAGCTCGTGAAAGCAATTGAAGACGCTGCCTTCGAGCTCGGTGGCACGGGAATGGGATCGAAGACGGCAATGGCGCGACTTGTCCAGCGGGCATTCGAGCAGGACTTGTCTCAGGACGCCATACGCATGTTCGTCACGGATTCGACATTGACGAGCCCCATCGTCATGAGAGTCGCCGCCAGACGCTGAGCATCAGAAGCGCTGCAGCACCCGGTACCGGACCTGCGAGCTGCCGGGGACCGCGCCGGTGTCGGTCCAGCCGCCCCAGAGGCGGTTCAGACCCTCCCGGCAAGAGGAAGCCCATGGCCTGCTCGCCCAACCACGAGCGCACTAGGGCCTCGCCGTCAGCGCGCCGACACGCGGTGCAGCCCGATCGGCTGCTCCACGACGACGGGCGCTTTCCAGCCCGCCTCCGGCGCCACCACGGCGCGGGGCGACACGTAGGGGATCGTCACCGAGCTCAGCAGCTCGAGCTCGTGCTCCTCCTCGAAGGCCGCGCAGCTCTGTGAGGGGATGTCGAGCCTGAAGGCGTGGTCGCAGAACGCGCCTCGCAGGTAACACCAGGGGGCGGCCCCCGGAGCGCCGCCGCGGCGCAGGTGATCGAGGAGCTCCGTCACGCCGAGCACCCTCCGGCCGGGCACGACCTCCGCGGCGAGCTGACGGTAGTGCTCGCTTATGGCCTCGGTCCGGCCGCCCTTGGCCTCGTTGAGGTCGTCGGGGACCAGCAGGCCGCAGTCGGGCGGGAGCCTCCGCAGCAGCTCGGCGGCCTGAGCGCGCTCCACTACCGGCCCGTACGCACGGCCGAGGTACTCGTGGTGAGCGAGGCCCGTCCCCACGATGACCAGCGCGGCCCCCGCCAGCACCCCCCGGCGCCCTCCCCTGGCCAGCTCCGGCCGTTTCGGCGCGACGTGGGCGCGAGCCCAGCCGACACCTCGCGCGACAGCGAAGAACCCCTGCCCCGTGAGCAGCGCAACCCACGGGAACGCGAAGGCCCCGTAGCGCAAGGCGTTGAGGAGCCCGTCGTTTCCGGAGACCCAGCCGAGCAGCACCGAGCCGATGCCCGCCACGAGCCCGGCCGCGGCGATCTCTCTCACGCCGCGCGACGTGAAGATCACCCCGACGAAGGCCGGCGCGAGTATCCACCAGGGCAGGAGTGTCCCGGAGCCGAGCATCGCGTCGAAGAGCCCCGCCGCCCAGTGGTCGGCCTCGTGGCGATGACCGACCATCACGCTGAACCAGCGCGCTCCCGTCGGCCAGCCCAGCAGGGCGAAGGTGTGCACGAAGGCGCTGTGGGCGAGCACGGCCAGGCACGGCCAGACCGGCGCGCTCAGCAGGGTCGAGATCGGGAGCCGAGAGAGCAGGATGGCGGCGGGGATGAAGTGGAGGGCCGCCTCGGGCCGCGTCCACAGGGCGAAAGCCAGCAGGACGGCACCGGCGCCCACCCAGACCGGCCTCCGCGCGCCGACCAGCGCCGTGGCCATGAGCACGAGGGAGACCGAGGAGAAGGCCGTGAGCTCACTCTGGGAGAGCGCGGCGTGGACCGGCCAGCAGGCAAGCGCGAGACCCGCCAGGGCCGCTGGCGCCCTCTTCATCGAGAGCAGGCGCGCCACGACGAAGACCAGGGGCGGGGCCAGGCTCGCGATCACCGCCACAACCGCCACCGCCGGCATCAGCTCCGAGGACTGCGACGAGGGCAGGAACGCCTCGACGAGCACGCGCACGCCCGTGTGCCCCTGCTCGCCCTGGCTCCTGAGCAGCCGGGTCTGACCGATGGCCGGCATCAGCAGGTTCGTCTCGGTGAGGAAGCGGTGGACGAAGGCAGCCCAGAGCGCGACGGCAGCACAGAGGGCCGCGTCCAACCGAAGGCCCGCCGTCTTCGGCTCTGAGACCGCGCCGCCAGCCCCGGCCGAGCGACCCGCGACCCACGCGACGCACGCCGCCACCGGGGCGGCGGCCACGAACGTTAGCGCGAGCCAGAAGAGCACCGACACGTAGGTGTGCTCCTGCTCGGCGGGCGCCACGACCACCGCCCCAACGCCTGGCGCCACCACCCAGATCACCGAGGGCAGCAGGCAGGCCAGGGACAGAGCACACACGCCCGCTCTCGCGGCCCCGGCCCGGAGCCTGCTCCAGCCTTCGCGCAGACCGGCGCCCGCTCGCTCCCACGCGACGGGGAGGACGAGCCCGAAGAGCAGCGCGAGCAGCGCGAGCACCGCCCGGCCGCTCCCTCCGCGCGCGCGGGCGATGGAGGCGCCGGGAGACGTGCTCGGGTGCGCGACGCCAGGGGCCTCGGGCGCTGCTGCCGACTGCTCGCCCGGCTGCAGCGCCGGCGGCCGCACGAGACGTGCCAGCAGATCCGCCGTGACCCGCCCGCGCAGGCGCTCCATCACCTCCTCGACGAAGGCCGCGTCAGCCCCATCGAGGTCCTCCACCGCCGGCGTCGAGGAGAGGCTCGCCGCCGGCGCCTCGGGGCGCACACGCCGGGGGAGCAGGCTCAGGTGGAGCGTCACCCCCTCGGGGCCGGCGCTCGGCGCGCACCCGAGCAGGACGTAGGCAATCGAGGAGCCGCCGATCGAGATGCGCTCGAGCCGGCACGCGGGCCTCTCCGCCGACCCGAGCCAGGCCTCGTCCACGAGCCCCGAGATCTCCTCTTCGTGCCCGGGAGGAAAACGCCACTCCTGCGCGCCCTGCGCGGCCCCCGCCAGCCCGACGCCCGCGAGGAGCGCCAGCCCGGCGAGGAGATTCGCTGCGCGGCGCGGCCCCTGCCTCAGCTCATCAACCTCGCGGCGATCTCGTCGTAGCGCGCCAGGGCCTGGTCGACGATCTCCTGCGGAAGCTCGGGGCCCGGGGCCTTGCGGTCCCAGTCCAGGGTCAGCAGGTAGTTGCGCACGACCTGCTTGTCGTAGGAGGGCGGGGTGTGGCCCTCCTCCCACTCGGCGGCGTTCCAGAAGCGGCTGGCGTCGGGGGTGAGGACCTCGTCGATGAGGATCATGGAGCCGTCCGGGAGGCGGCCGAACTCGAACTTCGTGTCGGCGACGATGATGCCGCGGGCCTCCGCGTGGGCGCGGGCGCGACCGTAGACCTCGAGGGTCATGTCGCGGAGCCAGGCGCCGGTCTCGGCGCCGACGATGCCGCAGGCCCTCTCGAAGTCGATGTTCTCGTCGTGGGAGCCAGCCTCGGCCTTGGTGGCCGGGGTGAAGATTGGCGGGTCGAGGCGGGCGGCCTCGGGGGTGTCGCGGGGCAGCTCGTGGCCGCAGATGTGCCCGTTGGCGCGGACGTCGACGAGGCCCGAGCCGGTCAGGTAGCCGCGCGCCACGCACTCCACGAGCATGGGCTCGGCCTTCTTCACGAGCATCACGCGACCCTCGAGGATGTCCCGCTGGGCGCGGGCGGGCTCCGGGAGGTCGTCGACGCGGGTCGAGACGAGGTGGTTCGAGATCAGGTCGGAGAGGAGCTCGAACCAGAACACGCTCAGGCGCGTCAGGATGCGGCCCTTGCCGGGGATGCCGCGCGGCAGGATCACGTCGAAGGCGCTGATGCGGTCGGAGGCGACGATGAGCAGGTGTTCGGGGCCCGCGTCGTAGATGTCCCTCACCTTGCCGCGCCTCAGGAGCTTCAGGCCGCGGATGTCGGTCTCGCGAACGATGGTCTGAGCGGTGGTCATTGGGGGCTGTACCTCAGGTCTCGAAGAGGAATGGGGTGCAGGGGCCGCCGTTTGGATCGGGCGGGACCGGGTAGTCGTTCGTGAAGCAGGCATCGCAGTAGCCGCCGTCTTTGCCGTTGGCCGCCTGGAGCATGCCGTCTCGGGAGAGGTGGCCGAGGCTGTCGGCGCCGGTCAGGCGGCGGACCTCGTCGGTGGTGTGGGAGGCGGCGATGAGCTGGCTGCGCTCGGGGGTGTCGATGCCGTAGAAGCAGGGGCCGACTATGGGCGGACACGAGATGCGCAGGTGCACCTCGCGCGCGCCGGCGGCGCGGAGCATGCTCACGATCTTCTTGCTGGTTGTGGCGCGGACGATGGAGTCGTCCACCACGACCACGCTGCGGCCGGAGATGACCTTGCGGACGGGGTTGAGCTTCAAGCGCACGCCGAAGTGCCTGATCGACTGGCTCGGCTCGATGAAGGTCCGGCCGACGTAGTGGCTCCTGATGAAGCCCATCTCGAAGGGCAGGCCCGACTCCTCGGCGTAGCCCAAGGCGGCGCCCACGCCGGAGTCGGGGACGGGGATGACCGCGTCGGCCTTCGGGGCAGGCTGCTCCTTGGCCAGGATGCGGCCCATCCTGCGGCGCACGCCGTAGACCGAGCGCCTGAAGATTCGGCTGTCCGGGCGCGCGAAGTAGATGAGCTCGAAGACGCAGGCGCGCTGGTCTTCGGGCGCGGTCTCGCCGGTCGGGAAGCTGCTCCGCAGCCCCTCGGAGTCGATGGTCACCACCTCGCCCGGCTTGAGCTCACGCACGAGGGTGGCGCCGACGAGGTCGAAGGCGCAGGACTCGCTGCTGACTATGTAGGCCGGCCCGCGGCGGCCGAGGATGAGGGGCCTGAAGCCGCGCGGGTCGCGGGCCGCGACCATGGTGTCGCCTGCCAGCATCAGCAGGGAGTAGGCGCCCTGGATGCGCTCGGTCGCCGCGGCGAAGCGCTCGGCGAGGGCTTCGGCCCGGCTGCGGGCCATGAGGTGGGCGATGACCTCGGTGTCGCTGGTGGAGAAGAAGAGGTCTCCCTGGCCCTCGAGCTCGCAGCGCAGGGCGTCGCTGTTGACCAGGTTGCCGTTGTGGGCGATGGCGAGGTGCCCGGAGCGGTTCTGCACGGTGAAGGGCTGGGCGTTCTTGAGCACGCTGTCGCCCGAGGTGCTGTAGCGGACGTGGCCGATGGCGTGGGGCCCCGGCAGGCGCTCGAGCACCGACGCGTCGAAGACGTCGGCCACGAGGCCCATCTGGCGGTGCACCCTCATCATGGTGCCGTCGGAGGTTGCTATGCCCGCGCTCTCCTGGCCTCGGTGCTGGAGGCCGTGCAGGCCCAGGTAGGTGAGGTTCGCGGCCTCCGGGTGACCGTAGACCCCGAAGACCCCACACTCGTGCTTCAAGTGCTCGGACATCAGCCTGCCCTCGCCTGGGTGGCCGACAGGACCTCTTCGAGCCCGACGGCGTAGCGGGAGACCAGCTCCTCCATGGCCAGGTCGACCGGCCCGAGGCGGAACCGGTCTCCGCCGCTGCGCCCGAGGAGCTCGAGCGGCACTCCCCACGCCGAAGCGCGGTCGCGCAGGTCCGGAGCCGCCTCTTCGGTCGTAGCGAGCAGCACCCGCCCCGGGACCTCGCCGAAGAGCGCCGTGACCGGGTCGTCGCCGGCCTCGAAGCCCTCCGCGCGGACGCCGATGAGCCGGCCGCCGGGGCAGTCGGCGGGGCCCAACACCATCTCCGCGAGACAGAGCGCCAGGCCCCCGGCCGACACGTCGTGGGCGGCGCTCACGAGGCCGGCGCGCACGAGACGGCGCGTCAGCTCGCAGAGGCGCTGCTCCTTGATCAGGCTCATGGGCCGCAGGTGTCCGCCGACACGGCCGCAGAAGCTGTGCTGCCAGAGGGAGCCGTCGAGGCTGGGCTCGCCCTCGCCGAGCAGCCAGAGCAGCAGGTCCTCGCGCTCCACCCAGGCTCCCACCGGGCGCACGGTGTCGGCCATCCAGCCGACCACGCCCACGGTCGGGGTGGGCGGGATGCTCCGGCCCCTCGTCTCGTTGTAGAAGCTCACGTTGCCCGAGACCACCGGAGTCTCCATGGCCAGGCAGGCCTCGCGCAGGCCCTGCACGGCCTCGGCGAAGGCCCCCATCACCTCCGGCACCTCGGGGTTGCCGAAGTTCAGGCAGTCGGTGACGGCGAGGGGGAGGGCGCCGGTGATCGACAGGTTCCGGGCGGCCTCGGCCAGGGTCCTGCGGGCTCCCTCCCGCGGGTCGAGCAGGCCCGCGCGGTGGTCGCAGTCGCTGGTGACGGCGAGGTAGCCCCCCGCCTCGGGCACCCGCAAGACGGCCGCGCCGCCCCCCGGCCGCACCGCCGTGCGCACCTGCACCATGTGGTCGTACTGCTCGTAGACCGGCCGGCGGCTCGCGCCGTGGGGCGAGCCCACGAGCTCCGCGAGCATCTCGCCCGGCTCTTCGGGCGTCGAGTCCGGCACCGGGGGGCGCTCGGGGCGCTCCGGCCTGCGCGTGGGGCGGCGGTACTTGGGCGCCGTCCCGGCGAGCACGCTGACCGGGAGGTCCGCGACCCTGTCGCCGTGCCAGAAGAGCTCTATGTTGCCCGTGGTGGTGACCTCGCCGATGGGGACGCAGCAGAGGTCCCACTTGTCGAAGACCTGGCGCACCCTCTCCTCGGTCCCCGCGCGGGAGACGATGAGCATGCGCTCCTGGGACTCGGAGAGCATGAGCTCGTAGGGGGTCATGCCCTCGGCGCGCATGGGCACGCGGTCGAGGTGCAGGCGGATGCCGTGACCCGTGCGGTCGGCCATCTCGACAGACGACGAGGTGAGCCCCGCGGCGCCCATGTCCTGGATGCCGACGACCACGTCGTCCTCGAAGAGCTCCATGCAGGCTTCCAGGAGCTTCTTCTCGGTGAAGGGGTCTCCCACCTGGACGGCCGGGCGCTTCTCCTGCGCGTCCTCCTCGAAGGCGGCGCTGGCCATGGTGGCGCCGTGGATGCCGTCGCGGCCGGTGCTGCTGCCGACGTAGAGCACCGGGTTTCCGGCGCCCTCGGCGCGGCCCAAGAAGAGGCGCTCCTCGCGGGCGATGCCCACGGTCATGGCGTTGACCAGGATGTTGTCGTCGTAGCCCTCGTCGAGCTCGGTCTCGCCGGCCACCGTCGGCACGCCCATGCAGTTGCCGTAGAAGGCGATACCGGAGACCACGCCGCGCATCAGGGCCGGCGTCTTCGGGTGCGTCGGCGCCCCGAAGCGCAGGCTGTCGAGGTTGCAGACGGGACGCGCGCCCATGGTGAAGACGTCCCGCAGGATGCCGCCGATGCCGGTGGCCGCGCCCTGGAAGGGCTCGATGTAGGAGGGGTGGTTGTGGCTCTCCATCTTGAAGACCAC
>CAZQPP010000096.1:0-19132 GCA_964594295.1 uncultured Myxococcales bacterium
CCGGGTCGCAGCCGTAGCTGGTGCAGTCGTTGACGGCGTCGCAGTCGCGCGGGCCGCCGTGCACTCAGGGCCCGGCCGCGCAGAGCTCGCCCTCGGTGCACTCGTCCTCGTCCGAGCACGGCGCGGAGTTGTCCGAATGCACGCAGCCCGTGGCCGGGTCGCAGCCGTCGTTGGTGCAGTCGTTGCCGTCGTCGCAGTCTGGGGGTCCACCGGGCAGGCAGGTTCCCTCGGTGCATGCGTCTCCTTCGGTGCACTCGTCTCCGTCGGAGCAGGGCGCCACGGCATTGGAATTGGTGCAGCCCGTCAGCGGGTTGCACCCGTCGTTGGTGCAGTCGTTGCCGTCGTCGCAGTCGACGGGCCCGCCGGCTCGGCATTGTCCGCCCACGCAGGCATCTCCTTCGGTGCACTCGTCGCCGTCGCTGCATGCGCTGCTCTCGCCCGCGGCCTCGAAGACGCAAGCGCCGGCCTCGTCGCAGCGCTCGTCGGTGCAGGTGTTGGCGTCGTCGCAGGTTCCGCAGGTGCCTCCGCAGCCGTCGGGACCGCACTCCCGGCCCTCGCACGCCGGCTCGCAGGGCGAGCATTCCCCCTCGCGGCAGAGCTCGTCTACCGCGCACGCTCCGCAAGCACCCCCGCAGCCGTCGGGGCCGCACTCTTTGCCCTCGCACGCAGGCTCGCAGGCGAGCGAGACGCAGCCCCCGTCGCGGCAGGTCGAGCCCTCCTCACACCTGCCGCAGGAGCCGCCGCAGCCGTCCGAGCCGCACGAGCGTGCGCCGCAGTCGGGGAGGCAGGCCCCGTCGCAGGCGTCGCCCAACCCGTCGCGGTCCGCGTCCTCCTGCCCGCTGTTCCCCACGGTCGGGCAGTTGTCCGCCCCGTCGACGAAGCCGTCGCCATCGGTGTCGGGGCGCGTCGGGTCGAGCCCGAAGAAGGGCTCGTCCTCGTCGGGGAAGCGGTCCCGGTCGCAGTCCCCCGCCACGGGGCAGGCCTCGGGCACGTCCGCGCACTCCGGGTCGTCGGGAGCGCAGCAGTCCGAGGGGCAGCGCGTCTTGTCCTCGTTGAGGTGTGGGCACGGGCTGCAGATGCCGTCGCCGCAGAAGCCGCAGTCGACAGGGCAGGCGAGGAAGGTCTCGATCTTGTCGCAGACACAGTCGCCGCAGGTCGGGGTGCAGTCCATCTCGCAGGTGTCGGGGGTCTCCCCTGGCTCGCAGGTGCGGTTGCCGCACGCCGAGCGGACGCAGTCCACCAGGCAGGAGTAGGAGCTCTCTCCCCGGTCGCAGACGCCGTCGCCGCAGGCGGTGCCGCAGTCGCCCGGGCATGTCACGGGTGACTCGCCGCAGGCGTAGCCCAGGCAGAGGCCGTCACCGCAGCCCGCCGTCGCGCCGAGAGCGCGGCAGCAGTCCTCGGGGCAGGAGCCCGGGCCCTCGCCGCAAGGAGAGCAGATGCCGTCACCGCACGTCGCGCAGTCGCACGGGCAGCTCTCCACGTCCTCGCCGCGCGTCGCCTCGCAGCGCCCGTTCCCGCACGCACACTCGTCCCCGAGCCCTTCGTCGGTCTCCCCGTCGCAGTCGTTGTCCACGAGGTCGCAGGACTCCTCGTCCTGCTCGAAGAGGGGGTGCTCCTCGTAGCGATCAGGTCCGCAGGGATCGAAGACACCTTCCCTGCACACCTTCGTCAGGCCGCGGCACACCCCGGCCTGCAGCTCGCAGAGCGGCGCCCCGGTGTCGCAGCCGCCGGGCTCGCCGTCATCGGAGCCGGGCTCCGGCCCCGGGTCGGTGCCGGTGCTCGCCCCGGGGTCCGGCTCGGGCACGACGGCGCCGCTGTCGACGACGCTCTCGGTTGTCTCTTCGGCCCCCTCCGGAGGTTCCTGAGCGGGGCCGCTGCTATCCGAGCACCCGCCGCCGAGAACAAGCGCGCACACAAGCAGCGTTGCTCTCAGACACCCCACACCGTGTGATCCGCCCAAAGCCGCAGCCGAGAGCCCCATTTGCAGTCCCCGCTCGAGAGCAGGGCAATCCTGCACAATGCGCACCGGCCTCCGCAAGCTAGTGTGCATCCTGAAACTCGCGTTTCAGGATGCAGCGATTAGCGGTTAGCGATTAGCGGTTAGCCGGAATGCAGTGATCTCAGGTGCCTGGCTAACGGCTAACAGCTAACGGCTAACAGCCCCCGTCCTGAAACGGGAGTTTCAGGACGGGAACAAGCTAGCAAGGCCGGGAGGGCGAAGTGGAGCGGCGGGCTACTTCGCCCCGTCGACCTTGACCGGAGCCTCTCCCTTCTCGCCGGGAGGGGTGTCCGTCTTCGCAGGCGGCTCTTCCTTTGGTGGAGCCTCCTTTGGTGGAGCCTCCTTCGGCGGCGCCTCCTTGGGCTGGACCTCTCCACCTCCGCCCGCCTTGGCCCGCGCCGCGGCGGCGGCCTTCTCGCGGGCCTCCTCCTCGGCGGCCTCGCGCATGAGCTCGATGGTGGTGCGGATGCCCTGCACCCGGTTCTTCATCTCCCTGGCCTTCTTGTGGCGCGGGCTGATCTTCCGGGCGTACTCCTGGCACCACTTGAGGGCCTCCTCGTAGGACTGCTGGTACTCCTGCTTGAGCACGCAGAGGTTGTAGCGGGCCTCGAGGTTGTCCGGGGCGACGGCGAGCGCGTCCTTGAAGGCCTTGTCCGCCTCGTCGAAGCGGTTGAGGCCGCGGAGGGCCACCCCGCGGGAGATGAGGGCCCAGATGTTCTTGGGCTCGCGGGACCTCACATCGTCGAGGTGCGACAGCGCCGACTCGTGGTCGCTGACCGCGAGGGAGAGGGCGGCGAGGTTCAGGCGGGCCGCGGTGTGCTTGGGGTCGAGCTCCAGGGCCTCGCCGAACTGGCGGCCGGCCTGGGCCATCTTGTCGGCCGAGAAGTCGATGAGGCCCAGGGTGTTGTAGGTGTCCGCGAACTTGTCGGAGATCTCCATGGCCGAGAGCGCCACGAGGCGCGCCATGTCCTCGTCACCGAGCTTGTGGTACGCGTAGGACAGGAGGGTGTAGGCGTTCAGGTCGCGGGGGTTGCCGACGAGGGCCTTTCGGGCGGCCGCGACGGCCTCCTTGTACTTCTTGGCCCGGATGGCCTTGAAGGCCTCGAAGTTGTTGGCGACGGGGTGCCTCGGCTTGAGGAGCAGCACCCGCGCGAGGTCCACCTCGGCCTTGCGGATGTCTCCCTCCTGCCAGGCGATGGCCCCTCTCAGCGCGAGGGCGTGGGCGTGCTCGGGCTCCATGGCGAGGATCGCGTTGACGGCCTTGCGGGCTCGGGCGTAGTCGCCCAAGCGGGCCGCAGCGATGCCCTGGCGCAGGAGGAGGGCCACCGAGTGGGGGTGATCGTCCAGGGCCTCGGTCGCTCGGTCGAGGGCCTTGCTGATGGCCTCCGGCTCAGGAGCGACGGCGTCGAGGGTCTCGTCGAGCTCCAAGAGCACGTCTCTGAGGCTGTCGTCAGCGGCGGCCGGGAGGGCGAAGAGGAGGATCAGGGGGAGAGTCAGGAAGAAGGTGCGCATGATCATTCCTCCTTCCCTTCGGACTCACCCTCGGGCGCGGGCGGTGGGCTGAGCGCCCCCTCCTCGGCCTCGGTGAGCGATCCGGTCAGCGGGGCCACGCCCGCGAGGCGCGCCTGGCTCGGGTGGACTACGTACTCCTTCAAGAAGGGGAAGCTGTAGTCCAGGCGGACGAGGGCGTCGACGGCGTCCCGCGTGAAGCGGTTGAACCACTTCTGATCGATGGCGGCCTGCAGCGCCGCTCGATACGCGGAGATCGCCTTCTGCTTGATGGGCTCGGACATCTCGGCCAGGGTCTGGCGGTACATCTCGGCGGCGTCACCCCTGAGCCTGCGCGGTGTGGGCGCCTCCATGATGTCCTTGGAGAGGCCCTCGAAGGCGTGGCCGACCCGGGCCATGCCCGCGATGGCCCAGTTGGGGACCCCGTAGCTGATGACCTGCTGGAAGGTCGTCTGTGCTTCCTTGATGAGCTGGAGCTTCTTGGTGAGCGCCTCTTTCATCTTCTTCGGCTTCGCGCTGAACTTGATGCGGGCCAGCTCGACGAGGAGCATCTCACCTATCTGGAAGTGGGACTCCGCCACCGCGGTCAGCGCCGCCTTGCCGGCCTTTCGGCGCGTGTTCTCGGGCAGGTCCATGTAGGACTTGATGTTCTTGTCGAAGAGAGCCTTGGCCTTCTTCTTGCCCTTCTTGCCCATCTTCGCCCAGGTGCGGCCGAGCTCGAGGCGGGCCTGGAAGACGAAGGAGGGCGGCGCGCCCTTCGGCGGGCGCCTCACGAGGCGATCGAGCTCCTTGCGCGCGGTCTTCGAGCTGCCGGCCTTGCGATAGAGGATGGCTCGCTCGAGCTGGAGGCGCGGGATGGCGTCGTGGTTGGGGAAGCGCCTGATGAAGGTCCCGATGTTGTTGATGGACTGGCTGTAGTTCTGCAGGGCCTTGCGGAAGATGATTGCCCGCTGGAGGGCCTTCTCGACGTAGCGGTGCTTGGGGTGGCGCTGGGCGTAGAGCTCGTAGAAGCGTGCGCTCTCGGAGTAGATGGCGATGGAGCGGTAGATCTCGGCGATGCTGTAGAGGGCCGAGGGGGCGAGCGGGTCGTTGGGCGCGTCGTTGTAGAGCGCCCCGAGGGTCTCCATCGCCTTCTCGATGAGCTTGGCCCGGTTGTAGGCCGCCGCGGCGTGGAAGTAGGCCCTGGTCTTGAGCTCGGTGTCGGGGAAGTCCTGCACGTACTTCAAGAAGCAGCGGGCGGTCTCGACGTACTGCTTGGTCTTCTCGTGCAAGAAGCAGCGGTCGAAGCCGGCGCGGGCGCGGATCCGAGAGATGAGGACGGCGAGCTCTCCCTTGTTGACCGCCGGGTCCGCCGCGAACTGGTCGGCGTAGAGGTGCAGGTTGTCGATGTCGTGCATGAGCGCGAACGACGAGAGCAGCATTCGCGCGGCCGGCTGCACGAGGGGGTCGCCGCGGTGGTCGTTGAGGATGCGGTTCAGGTGGGTGATGGCCTCGTCGAAGTGGTTGTAGCGGTAGGCCACTCTCGCCAAGACGTAGTGGGCCTTGGCGACGTCCGGGTCCTTGCCCTGGGCGAACTCGATGTAGCGGGCGGCGTTCTGCTGCACCTTGCCGTAGCGCTCGGGGTAGGGCTTGGGATCGAGGTCGATGACCTCGGCGTCGTCTTTGAACTCGGTCTTCTCGCTCTCGATGTCCTTGTAATAGGCGAGGAGCATGGCCTTGGCGGCGTCGGCCGCGTGCTCACCGCGAGGCCTCAGGGCGATGACCTTCTCGTACATGTCGGCGGCGACCTCCCACCGGCCCATCTGCTCGTTGAGCACGGCGAGGTTCCAGGTGACCTCGTAGGAGTCGTCCGCCTCCGGGAAGAGCACGAGGTAGGCGTCGTAGAGGTAGGCGGTCTGCTCCTGGGTCTTGGGCTTCTCGTACTTCTCGGCCTCCTTGTGGTAGGCGCTCGCGGCCGTCTTGATCAGCCCCTCGAGCCTGCCCTCGAGCTCGTCTTTGAGCTGCGGGCTGAACTGCTCGACGACGTCGCGGTAGTGCTTCATGAGCTTCTGCACCATGTGCACGACCGCTTCCTTGTCGCCCTCGTAGTAGCCATTCTCGGCGATGCCGAGCCAGTAGAGGGCGCGGCGCGGGCTGTCCTTCTGTGCCCTCAGGAGGAGCTCGTAGAGCTTGCTGCTCTTTCCCCACTGGCCCTCGGCCGCGTACATCTGGGCGAGGGTCTCGGCGAGGTCGTAGCGGATCTCGGGGGCTATCTTGTCGAAGAAGCTGAGCGCCCTGTCCGGGGAGCCGACCGCGGCGTAGGCGCGCACGAGGTCCTGGCGGGCGTCGCGCTCGAGCTCCATGCGGAAGGGCAGGTCCTGGGCGTCGTCACCCTTGGCGTAGATGATGACGCGCAAGAAGCGCTTCAGGGCCTCCTCGAAGTCGCCCATGTTGTAGAAGCACCAGCCCTGCTTGTAGAGGGCCATGGCGTACGCGACCGCGCGCGGGAACTCCTCGGCCTTCTCGTAGAACTTGAGCGCCACGCCGAAGCGGTTCTGCTCGAAGTAGTAGTCGCCGATGTGGTAGAGCGCGTCGGGCGTGTAGCGGCTCGTCGGGAACTGCTGGAGGATCTTCTTGAAGTACTGGTAGGCGTCGTCGGGGCGCTGGAGCTGGGTGAGCTGGTAGCCGAGGTAGTAGAAGACCATGTCGAGGTCGGCGTACTCGGGGAAGCGCGTCTCGATGGAGCGGTAGACCTGGATGGCCCGCTCACGCCATGTCTTCTCGTGGTCGAGCAGGGCGGTCTGGCTGGCGCGGAGCTCCGCGGCCCGTCCCTTGTCGCCGCGCTCGCCGGCGTCGTGGATGCGGCGCTCCAAGGCGAGGTCGTAGGCGCGGTCGTAGAAGGTGTCGGCCTTGTCCCAGTACACGTCGCCGAGGGTCAGCAGGTACTTCGGGAGGTCGGGGTCCTCGGGGTCCGCGCTGTCGATGAGCATCTGCAGCGTGTCGATCTGCGCGGCGATGTTCTCGTCGATGGCCTGCCGCCTCGTGCGGCGGGAGCGCTCCATGCGCCGGAGCAGCGCGGCCGGGCTGGTGCGGCCCTTCTTGATCTCCGGCTTCTTCTTGAACTGGTCCGACTCGAGGCTGGTCGCCGAGCGCTTCTCGGGCACCGGCGCGGCTCCTGCCGTGAAGACCGGCAGGGCGACGAAGAGGGCCGCCACCAGGGTGGCTGTCACCCCGTATTTACTTCTTGCAGCGGTCCCGGACACGGTACAGGTAGGAGCCCAGCTCATCACGCCAATATTCCCCATCGAAGTCGTAGAGGATGTGCTCATCGTCCGAGGTGATGTCCATCCGCTCGGACTGCGCGAGCTCGGGCGCCTTGCCCTTCTCGATCCGGCTGCGCATGCGGCGGATTGTCTCGAACTTCAGGCGCAGGGAGTCCGCTAGCATGTTTGAGACGTGCTTCCGGACGCGGTCCATCCGCTGGCGGGCGAGGTCGCCGGCCTCGGCGATCATCAGCTCGCGGAAAGACGAGATGTCGTGCAGCAGCCGCATGACGACCGACTTGGCCAGCGTGAGCTTGGCCAGCGCCTGCACCTTCTTGACCTCCTCGTTCAGCTGGAGGAGGAAGTCGAAGTAACGCCGCATGCGCCGGTTCGACAGGGCCGCGTTGAAGAGGCGCCGGACCTCGATGGAGAGCTTGCTCGACTCCGTGGCCGCGAGGCGCGCGAGGTAGAAGTAGAACTCGCTCGGGTCCTCGGTGCGCGCGAGGATGGTCTGGACCTCCTTCTTGAGGGCCTGGAACTCCGGCACGAACTTGTCGACGAGCGCGATGACCTCGCGGTCGCTGCAGGTGGCGTAGAGGATCGTCGCCTGCAAGAGCTTGGCCTCGGGGAAGTACTGGTCCTCGAAGTAGGGCGAGTCCAGGGTCCAGAGGTTGCCCATCGAGCGGGCGTAGTTGGCCTCGTGGAAGTAGGTCCACGAGAGCTCGTAGAGAGCGTCCAGCCAGTTCTCCGACTCCTGCGGAATCCTCTGGTAGAACCGCTCGGCGGCCCCATAGTTTCCGACCGTGAAGAACATGCGCGCCAGCGCCATGGTCGCGAGGTCGCGGAAGCGCCCCATTCCGCCTGGGTCTCCCTCGGTGGCGAAGGTCCTCAAGACGTCCTTGAAGGCCCGCTCGGCCTCGCGGGCGCGCTCGAGCTGCACGAAGATGACGCCCATCAGGTAACGCGCCCGGATGAACACCGCCGCGCTGCCGCGCCGGACGAGGCGCAGGCGCTCCACGGCGCCGTCGAGGTCGAGGTCGTCGTAGCGGTAGCGGCCGACGTAGTAGTTGATCTCGTCGAGCAGGGCCTCGGGGTAGAGATCCGGCGGGAAGGCCGCGATGCGCTCCAGCACGCTGAGGTTGCCCGGCACCTTTCGGTGGAGGCGCACCAGCCACTGGAGGGTGTCCCGGTAGCGCGGGTGGCGCGGGCCCGACTCGACGATGCGCTCGATGTAGCTCAGGGCGGACTGGAACAGGCCCATGTCGAAGAGGGCGAGCGAGATCTCGTACTCGGCCTCCTGGTAGTAGGCCTCGATGTCGCTGCCCTCGGTCAGGATGCGGGCGAGGGCGAGGAAGGCGCTGGTGGGCTCACCCCGGCTGCGCTCTCGGCGGGCCTCGCCGAGCAGGCCGAAGAAGAAGTCGGGGGGCTTGACGGCCTCGACCTCGATCACGTCCTCCTCGACCGCCTGCGCCAAAACAGGCGCCGGGGCCGCTACGAGGAGCACTAAGACGAGGACGGTGGGGAGGGCAGGCCCCGAGCGCAGGTGCATGAGCCGTTCCGCTACGAGTCGGAGCGGTTATAGGGGCGGGATCGAGGGTGTGTCAATGTAACCGCGGGTCTACTTGAGGCCGCCGAGCACGAGGAGGTAGGCCCCGTTGCGGTCGAAGCCCTGGATGTCGATGTTGAGGGTCGTGCCCTCGGGGAGCTGGTCCGAGAGCGTGCTCAGGTCGATGGACGGGATGGCGAAGCCTCCGAGGCCGCCGGTGAGCTGCTCCAAGAGCATGGGCAGGAGCTGGCCCTTGATCAGGTCCAAGAGGCCCTGGTCGTTGCCCTCGAACATGCCCTCGTTGCGCGCGACCTCCATGATGAGGGGGTCGAGCTCGCCGAGCTCGAAGCCGAGCTCGAGCTCGCCGGTGTCCTCGTTCGGCTCCGCCTTGAGGTGCAAGATAGCCTCGGCCTGGAGCCAGAAGGCCACGTCGAGGGGCTGGCCGAGGAGCTTGAGCTGGGCCTCGAGGTAGCCGTCGCCGATCTGCACCCTGTTGGTGCCGTCGCCGCAGGAGTTCAAGATGAGCGGCAGGAGGAAGCTCGTCTTCAAGGTGAGGTCCTTGACCCCGTACTTGGAGAGGTCGAGGCTCTCGAGGGACTCGCCGGTGGCCTCGATCTTCAGGGTGCCGCCCTGCCAGATGCCGAAGAGCAGCTCGTTGACGAAGTCGTCGTGCACGCCGGCGAGGAAGGGGGAGGGCGGAGGCGAGGGGACGTCGCCGGCGGGCCCGCAGCCCTCGTAGCTGATGCTGCCGAGCACCGTCTGGGGGGTGCCGTCGGGCCTGAGCGGGGGATCGACCGGGGGATCGTTGTCGGCGTAGGCGAGGCCGTCGAGGTCCATGCGCATGACCTCGGGGGTGAAGCGCATCTGGCCGGGCTCGAGGATCAGCTGGATGTTGTTGGGCGGCAGGCCCTCCATGAGGCCTGGGATCTCGATCTTCTCGTTGACCTGCAGGGCCTCGAAGAGCTGGGAGAGCATGTCGGTGAGCTGGGTCTCGAGCTGGTCGGTGATCAGGCCCTCCATGAGGGAGGTGAGCTGGTCTCGGAGCAGGTCCGGGATCCAGTTGACCAGCCAGCCGGCGATGCCCTCGAGGGCGACGTCGAGGCCGTTGATCTCGACCTTGGTGTTCTGGGCTTGCGCCATGGCCTCGCCGGCGACGACCGAGAAGGCGATGTCGGTGTCGATGATGATGGAGCTGGCGCTCATCGTGGTGTTGATGGGGTCGCAGATGATCACCGTGTCGCACTGGCGCTTGAGCTGGATGCGGGCCTTGAAGTTCTCCAAGGTGAGCTTCAGGTGGATTCCGCCGCCGATGAGGGTCAGGTTCACCTTGGGCTTGTCGAAGGTGATCTCGGTCAGGCGGAGCTGGTACTTGTCGTTGCCGATGAGGGCGTCGAACTCGCCGATCGGGTCGGGGATGAGCTCGTTGAGGTTGAGCCCGCCCACGATGACCTCGAAGAGGGTCGCGAGGTCGTTGATCTGGGCCGGGTCGTGCACGCCGTCGTCGACGGCGTCCTGGCCGAGCTCCACGACGACCGCGCTCTTGACGAGGTCGGTGTCCATGGCCGGCGGGTCGAGGGGGAGCCAGCGCGAGGACCACATGACGGTGCGTCCAACCTCGCGGACGTTCTCGCCGGGGTCCGACGCGCGCACGTGGATCAGGTTGGCGCCGTAGGTCAGCGGCAGGGTGGTCTCGAACTCGCCGCCTTCCTCGGGCACCTGGAGCTTCTGGCCGTTGACCTCCAGCCAGGCGACCTTGCCGAGGTTGTCGGTGACCTTGCCCTTGACCGTCACCTCCTGGGGGCCGTCGGTCGTGATGCCGCGCTCGGGCTCGGTGATCTCGATGACAGGCGCCTCGGAGTCGATGATGATGGAGCGCTTGGCCTCGAGCTCACCGTCGTCGACCGACACCGCGGTGATCTCGTAGACGTCGGACTTGTCGAAGGTGAGCCCGTTCTTGGCGTCGCCCAAGATCTTGTGGTGGCCGTCGGGCTCGACCTTGGTCACGGTCACGGCGAGGTTCTCGACGGTGTTGCCGTTCGCGTCGATGCCCGTCCCCTTCACGAGCACCTTCTTGTCGGTCGGGTAGCTCTTCTGGTCGGGGTCGAAGACGAGGGCGAGGGTCACCGGCGGGCCCGGGAGCACCTCCACGACCGCGGGCTCGAGGTCGGAGGGCCCGCCGTCGGGGATGGCGCAGCGCACCTCGTAGGTGCCGGCCTGCTTGAAGACGAGGGAGTCCCCGTCGAGGGAGACCCCTTCGACCGGCTCGGTGCCTATCTCGAAGCGTTCGACCTCGACCTCCTGCCCGTCGGCGTCTGCCGCGGTGCACCTGACGGTCACCGACTCGCCCGCGCGGATGCTCGTCGGCTCGACGACGGTGTCCACGGAGTCCGGCGGCCCCGGGGGCTTCTGCTGCCCGCCGCCGCTGTCGGAGCCGACGGCGTCGATGTTGGCCGACTCGGCGACGTCGGTGTCCTCGCCCCCGCAGGCTACGAGCAGCGCGGCGCAGGCCACCAGGAGAACGCTCAGACGAAAGACTCGCATCGGCCAACCTCTGAAAATTGGAGCGCGCACTTTAGCAATCGGGGGGCCCCCATTGCCAGCGCGGCTTGCGGGCAGGCCCTGGGAGCAGGCGATCGGCTGTCGAGTCGGAGCCGGGATTTGTCGAGGCGGGCGCACGGGGCTATGGTCCGCGGCCGCCGAGGAGAGCATGACAGATCTCGTCATCAAGGAGGCCCGCGTGGTGGGCCCGGACGGAGAGCAGGACGCCGACATCCTGGTGTCCGGCGATCGCGTCGACGATCTAAGGAGCTTGTCCGCGCGCGTGCACGCACGCGAGGAGATCGCCGCCGGCGGGCGCCGGGTAATCCCGGGCATCGTGGACCTCCACGTGCACCTGCGCGAGCCCGGAGCGCCCGGCTCGGAGACCTTCCGCTCCGGCACGGCCGCGGCCCTGCTCGGCGGCGTGACGACGGTCGTGGAGATGCCCAACACGACGCCGCCGGTGTCGAGCACGCGAGTGCTCGAGCTTCGCCGCCGGCGTGCAGCGGCGGGGCTGCACGCCGACCTCGGCTTCTGGGCGGGCTTCGACCCGGGCAACCCGGAGTGGCACGCCGCCCACGCCGAGCGCGGCGAGGTCGCGGGGCTCAAGGTCTTCCTGGGCCGGAGCACGGGTGGCCTCCAGGCCGGGCCCACCGGCGCGCTTCGGGCCGCGATGGCGTGCAGCCCGCGGCCGGTCGTGTTCCACGCCGAGGACCAGGACGAGCTCGATCGGGCGAGCGGTGCCTTCGAGGGCACGCCGACGGCCGAGCACCACCACCTGCTGAGGCCGCTGAGCGCCTGCATCGCGGGCGTCGAGACCGTGGCGGATCTCGCCACCGACGGGGGGCCGCCGATCCACGTCGCGCACGTGACCAGCGCGGACGAGGTCGAGGTCGGCCGGCGCTGCTCCATGCGCCTGCGCTTCGAGGTCGCCCCGCACCACCTCTTCCTGGACGCGAGCGAGATCTCCCGCCTCGGCAACCTGGGCCGGGTGAACCCGCCGCTGCGGCCCCGCGAGGTCCGCGACGGGCTCGTTGAAGCCTTGCGCGAGGGGGCCGTGGACCTCTGGGGCACCGACCACGCGCCGCACCCGCTCGCGGCGAAGACGCGCCCATATCCGGAGGCACCGAGCGGCATGCCGGGCCTCGACACCTCGCTACGCCTCGGGCTGCTCGCCGTGCGCCGCGGGTGGCTCGATCTGCCGACCTTCGTGCGCATGGCGGCGACCGCGCCCGCCGAGGCGGTGGGCCTCCCGGACCGCGGCCTGATAGCTCCGGGTCGCCGCGCCGACCTCGTCGTGCTGGCGCCGGAGGACGCGCCGGAGCGGCCCCTCCGCCCCGACGAGGTGCACACGCTGTGCGGCTGGAGCCCGTGGCTGGGCCTGCCCCTGCCCCCGGGGCCGGAGCTCGTCGTGTTCCGCGGCCGCCCGGCCGTTCGGCGCGGGAACCTGCTGCCCTCGTCGCCGCCGGGCCAGGTAGTAACTTTCATGGAACCTTCGTAGGAGACAGCGAATGGCCGTTCTCAAGGGAAGCCTCACGTGGCACGGCTTCCGCATCACCGACACCGCGGCCGCCGAGGCCCTCGGGCGCGCGGAGATCCTGCGCTGCCTCGAGAAGTCCGCCTTCCGCGACCCGGACGTCGCCGAAGGGGAGGCCGAGTCCGCCGGCTTCGTCGTCTTCGACGAGATCTTAGACACCGAGTTCGAGGCCGCCTCCGAGCGCACCTTCGTGGGCAGCTACGTCCTGTGGACCTTCCGTCGCGACGTGCTCAGGGTGCCGGCCGCCTACCTGAAGGCGCTGTGCAAGGCCGAGGAGCAGCGCTCCCTGCGCGCCTCCGGGCGACCGCGCATCGGCCGCGCCGAGCGCGCCGCCATCAAGGAGAGGGTGCACCAGATGCTCCTGCAGCGTGCCCTGCCTTCGATCCAGACCGCGGACGTCGTCTGGTCCCTGACCGACCACCGCGTGCGCATCTTCGCGGGCTCGGCGAGCCTCGTGGAGCTGGTGGCCGAGCACTTCGAGGCCGCCTTCGACCTCGACCTGCTCAGCAACGAGCCCTTCGTGCGCCTCCTCGACCGGGGAGCGAAGGAGGAGGAGCTCGACAGCCTCGAGATGCCCGTGCCCGTCCACGTCCCCGCGCTGCTGTCGAGGTAACGAAGATGGACTTCCTCTCGCTCAAGTCCCGCTACGCCCTGCTCGGCCGCGACTTCCTGACCTGGCTGGTGCACCGCTCGGTCAAGGGTAACGGGGTCCTGCCGGAGCTCGATCCCGGAACGGAGGTCTTCTTCGACGACGCCATCGGCCTCGTCGGCGAGGGCGACAAGCCCGCGGCCAGCTCCTTCCGCGGCACCCCCTCGAGCATGCACGACGAGCTCCTCGCCGCCCTGCGCTCGGGCAAGAAGGTCGCACGCGCCAAGGTCCAGATCGTGCGCCCGGAGGGCGACTTCAGCTTCGTGCTCGACACCGACACCTGGGACCTGCGCGGCCTCAAGGTCCCCGCCGGCTCGGCCGGAGGCAGCGAGGCCGAGGCCGTCATCCTCGAGCGCCTCGCGCTCCTCGAGCAGGTCGAGGCGATCTTGGAGACCCTCTTCGCGAGCTACCTCGACACGCGCATGGACGTGAAGGCCAACGAGGCCTGGGGCAAGGAGATCGCGGCGTGGTGCGAGGCGGGGTAGCGCTTCGCCTCCTTTGACAAGGCACCCTCCGCCCGGTTGACGGTGGCGAGCGCCGGCAAGGGTTGGCTTCACGTGCTCCGGCGAGCGCCGGCCAGGGCTGCTATCGTGCGATCCGGCGAGCGGAAGCACGCGCGCGAACGTCTCAGAGGAGGCCGTCATGAGGGCATTTCTGTTCGGGACCTGGGTCGCGTTGGCGGTAGCGCTGCTGGGCGCGGCTCTGTCGTGCAGCAAGGAGGAGACCGCGCCGGCAGCCGATGCCTCGGCGGACGCGCCCGCGCTCCGGGACGTCGCCGGAGACACCTCGCCGGGCGTGGAGGTCGTGCAGGACGCGGGCGAGGTTGCCGCAGAGGACCCGGGAGCGCCTTCGGAGCCGGGGATCACCTGGACCGTGGCGCCCGAGCCCCTCGCCCTCGAGCTGAGCCACCCGGAGAGCGAGCTTCCAGCGCTCGCGGCCGAGGGCCTGCCGGCCTTCTTCGTCAGCAAAGGTTACGGGAGGATCGAGCTCGAAGGCCGGGCCAAGGTCGTCGAGGCGCCGGGCCTCACGGTGGTCACGGCGCTGACCACCGACGGGCGCGCGGCGAACCTCCGCATAGAGGCCGGGCCCGAGGGAGCGGTCGCGCTACACTTCACCGTTGAGGGTCTGCGCGAGGCCGAGACCCTCGGGGTGCGCTTGAAGGTCGGCGCGGAGGAGGGCTTCTACGGGCTGATGGAGCGCGTCGTGGCGGGCTCACAGGGCTCGTCTTGGGAGCCCGGCATGAGCGAAGGCCTCGACCTGCGCGGCCAGACCGTGCCGCTCTACGTGCAGCCCACGGTCTCCGTCTACAGCCCCTTCTTCGTGTCGAGCGCCGGCTACGGCGTGCACGTCGACAGCGACTGGCCGGGCAAGTACCGCTTCGGGGTCGACCGGGACGGGGAGCCCGCCCCGGAGGAGCTGACGATCGAGCAGGAAGGGCCGGAGCTTTGGGTGCGCGTGATCCCGGGACCGACTCCGCTGGAGGCGTCGGCTCGCTACGCACGCTCGGTGGGCACGAGCCTGCTGCCGCCGCGCTGGGTCTTCGGGCACTGGCGCTGGCGCAACGACATCTGGGACCTGCCCGCCTTCTACGACGGAGCACCCTACGACGGGCCCTACAACTCGATGGTGGTCGAGGACATCCTGATGATGGAGGCCCTCGGCATCCCCTGCTCGCTCTACTGGATAGACCGGCCCTGGGCGAAGGGGGACTTCGGCTACGACGACCTCGAGTGGGACGCCGAGCGCATCCCCGACCCCACGGGCATGATCGACTGGCTCGCCGCGCGGGACATCCACTTCATGCTCTGGCTGGCGCCCTGGGCCTGGGGGCCGAAGATGAAGCCAGAGGCCGTCGCGCTTGGCTGCAAGGTCTCGGCCTTCGCCTGGCAGGACGACGGGGTCTTCCTGGATCTGACGAAGGAGGAGTGCGTCACCTGGTGGCAGGACGCCCTCATCGAGCGAATCGAGGAGGGCGTGGTCGGCTTCAAGCTCGACCGCGGCGAGGAGATGAACCCCGACGGCAAGCTGCTCAAGGGGAGCTACGGCGACGGGACTACGTATCGGGAGGGCCACAACCGCTACCCCGAGTGGTACGCCGCGGCCGTGCATGGAGCTTTCGAGCGCGCGGGTGTCGAGGAGTACGTGGTGATGCCGCGTGCGGGCTGGGTCGGCACCTCGCAGCACGCTGTGGTCTGGGGAGGTGACACCGGCACGAGCCAGTGGGGGCTGCGCTCCGCCATCATCGCGGTGCAGCGCGCTGCGGTGATGAATTTCCCGGTGTGGGGATCGGACACCTGCGGCTACGCGAACCCGACGAGCCACGAGGTCTGCACACGCTGGCTCCAGTTCTCCGCCTTCACGCCCCTGATGGAGGTCGGCCCGACCGGGAACGTGGGGCTCTGGGCCGTGAACGAGGACGGAGAGGGAGCAGCGGTCGGTGCCGGGGGCTACGGCTACGAGCCCGTCTGGAACCGGGAGCTCATCGCGACCTGGATCCTCTACGCGAACCTGCACCAGGACCTGCAGGACTACAGCTACGAGCAGGCGAAGCTCGCCCACGAGGAGGGCACGCCCATCGTGCGCCCGATGATCATGCAGTTCCCGGATCGGCCCGAGTATCGCGAGCTCTTCGACCAGTACCTCTATGGCCCAGACCTGCTCGTGGCGCCGATCTGGAAGACCGGCACGACGAGCCGCGAGGTCCACATACCGGACGGGGAATGGGTGGACGCATGGACCGGCGAGGCGATGGCGCCGGTCGCGGTCGTGACGGTGGACACCCCGGCCTGGAAGATCCCCATCTACGTCCGCAAGGGCAGCGGCATAGACCTCGGCGACCTGCCCGCCCGCTGGGAGGCCGCGCTGGCGAAAGCGAAGACGCCCCCGGACATGGGATCGCTGGTGGAGGCGGCGGGGTTGTAGCCCTTACTCGGCTCCCGCCGCGTCGAAGGCCGCCTTCACGATAGCCTGCGCCTCCTCCTGGATGCGGGCGAGGTGCTCCCGGCCGAGGAAGCTCTCCGCGTAGATCTTGTAGACGTCCTCGGTGCCCGAGGGGCGCGCGGCGAACCAGCCGTTCTCGGTCGTGACCTTGAGGCCGCCCACGGGCGCGTCGTTGCCCGGCGCGCGGGTCAGGCGGGCGGTGATGGGCTCGCCGGCGAGCGCTGCCGCCTCGACCGACGCCGGGGAGAGGGACTTCAAGGCCGCCTTCTGCACCGGCGTCGCGGGCACGTCCATTCGCTCGTAGACCGGGCTGCCGAAGCGGGCCTCGAGGGCACGATAACGCTCGGAGGGGTCGCGGCCCGAGCGGGCGGTGATCTCGGCCGCGAGCAGGTCCATGATGATTCCGTCCTTGTCGGTGGTCCAGACGCTGCCGTCGCGGCGGAGGAAGGCGGCGCCGGCGCTCTCCTCGCCTCCGAAGCCCATGCTGCCGGAGACGAGGCCGTCGACGAACCACTTGAAGCCCACCGGGACCTCGCAGAGGGTCCGGCCGAGGTCTGCGGCCACCCGGTCGATCATCGAGCTGGAGACCAGGGTCTTTCCGATGGCGGCGTCCGCGCGCCAGGCCTCTCGCGTCTCGAAGAGCCACTCCACGGCCACGGCGAGGTAGTGGTTCGGGTTCATCAGGCCGCCGCTGGGCGTGACGACGCCGTGGCGGTCGAAGTCGGCGTCGTTGCCGAAGGCGATGTCGAAGCGGTCCTTCAGCTCGACGAGGCCCGCCATGGCGTAGGGGGACGAGCAGTCCATGCGGATCTTGCCGTCCTTGTCGACGCGCATGAAGGCGAAGGTCGGGTCGGTGTGGGGGTTGACCACCTCGAGGTCGAGGCCGTAGCGCTCCGCTATCGGTGCCCAGTAAGCGACGGCCGAGCCGCCGAGGGGATCGACGCCGATCTTGAGGCTCGCCGAAGCGATGGCGTCCATGTCGACCACCGAGCCGAGCTCCGAGACGTAGGCGGAGACGTAGTCGTGCTCGCCGACCGCGCCGGACGCCAGGGCGCGCTCGTAGGGAAGCCGCTTCACGCCTTCGAGGCTCTCGCGGAGGATGCTGTTGGCCCGGTCCTCGATGACCTTCGTGATGGACGTGTCCGCGGGGCCGCCCGAGGGTGGGTTGTACTTGAAGCCGCCGTCGCTCGGCGGGTTGTGCGAGGGCGTGATCACGACCCCGTCGGCCAGCCCGGAGCTGCGGCCGCGGTTGTAGCTCAAGATGGCGTGGGAGACGGCGGGCGTTGGCGTGAAGCCTCGGCCAGACTGCACGAGGACCTGCACGCCGTTGGCGGCGAAGACCTCGAGGGCCGTGATGCGCGCGGGCTCTGAGAGGGCGTGGGTGTCGACGCCGAGGTAGAGCGGCCCGTCGACGCCGGCGACCGCCCGGTGCTCGCAGAGGGCCTGGCAGACGGCGAGGATGTGGACCTCGTTGAAGCTGCCCGCCAGCGACCTCCCGCGGTGCCCCGAGGTGCCGAAGACCACGCGCTGGGTCGGATCCTCGGGGTCGGGGCGGCGGGTGTAGTAGGCCGCCACGAGCCGCGGGATGTCTTCGAGGATCTCGCGGGGGGCGGGCTTACCGGCAAGCTCGTGCACGCTCAAGGGGCTCTCCGTGGTCTGGTGCAGCCGTGAACACGCGCCGACTAACACAGATCAATCGCCTGCGCGCGCCGCCCGCGCGAAGACCCGATCGCTTGGTGGAGCGAAAAAAATCCATCAAATCACCACCGCCCGCGCCCGAACTAGGAGGTGATCACGGCTCATCGCGACTCCAAGGTGCAGCTCTGAGCACCCTCGCCATCCCCCCGCTCATCCTCGCCGCCCTGGCCTTGTACGTCGGGACGATGCACGGGCTCACGTATTACCGGCTGCGCAGCTCCCGCTCGAGCCTCACCTTCGCCGTGGTCTGTGCCCTGGTCGCGGCCTACGACCTGTGCTCGGCGGGCCTCAACGGCGCCTCCACCATGGAGCAGGGGCTTCTCTGGCATCAGCGCCAGATCCTGGTCGTGGGGCCGGCCGCCGTCGCCATCTTGTGGTTCTGCGCCGACCTGCTCGAGGTCAAGGCACGGCGCCCGCTCTGGATCCTCACCACGTTCGCCGCCGCCCTGTTCGCCGTGGGGCTCGCGTTCCCGGAGCTTGTCGTCAGCACGAGCGGCTCGCACGCGGTCAAGCACGTGTCCTCGGCTATCTTCGGAGACGTGGTCTTCCGCGAGGGGGAGCTGCAACCCCTCGGGGTGATCGGGGTCGGCCTGGCCAACCTGTGCTTCCTCGTGGCGACCGTCGAGAGCGGGCGACGGTTCTTCTTTCGGGGGCAGAGGTCGGCCCGCTCCGTCCTCTTCGCCACCTTGTTCTTCCACGCCGCGGCATTGCACGACAGCATGGTGGTGCTCGGGGTGTTCGAGGCTATCTACGTCTCGGAGTACGCCTTCTTGGTGTTCATCGCGCTCGCGGACGTCGCCACGGTGCGCCAGCTGGTCGGGGCGGCACGCCTGCGCGAGCAGAACGCCCGGCTGCAGGCCCGCGTGGCCCAGGCCCACAGGCTCGAGGCCCTCGGCACCATGGCCGGCGGCGTGGCCCACGACTTCAAGAACGCCCTGCTGCCCATCGTCGGCTACACGAGCATGGTGGCGGAGACGCTGCCCGAAGACGATCCGCGGCGCGAAGACCTCGCGCAGGTGACCTCGTCCGCCGACCACGCCCGGCAGCTGATCCAGCAGCTGCTGGCCTACGGAGGGAGCCAGAAGCTGCAGGTGGAGCCGGTGGATCTCAAGCGCTTCGTCGACGAGACCATGCCGATGCTTCGTCCCCTCGTGGTCAACGGCGCTACCCTCGACGTCGCCCTCTCCAAGCAGCGGCTGTGCGTGCACGCCGACGTGACCCAGCTGCGCCAAATCCTCTTCAACCTCGTGCAGAACGCCTCCCACGCCATCTCGGGCACCGGCCGGGTCACCATCCGCACGGGCCCCGTGGAGGTCGCCTCGGCCGGCGCCGACTCCACGCCCGACAAGGACGGCCAGGTCTTCATCGAGGTGGGCGACGACGGCGTAGGCATGGACGAGGCCACCGTGGCGCGGGTCTTCGACCCCGTCTTCACGCCCAAGGAGGTCGGCAAGGGCACCGGGCGCGGGCTCGC
>CAZQPP010000097.1:0-3771 GCA_964594295.1 uncultured Myxococcales bacterium
CTGCGACGACCAGACAAGCCTCTCATGGTTTTGTCTCACCCCCACGTGGGTCACGGCCCCTCGCGCCACCTCGCGAAAGACTCGCGCACGTGCCGCTTCCGATGATCTTCCCCTGCGGCACGAAGGGGGTGAGCGCTCTCCAAAGCACTAAGCACGCCCACCCCCAACATGAGAGAGGTCAATCGTGACGCGGAAGATCACAGCTCTCAACAAATTCCTTCGCCAGCGTCGGTGCGCTCTGCAACTCGACAGCCAATCCGACCCCGGATTCCCGCCCCCCGGCCCCTGACCCCCGTGCCCGGCTCCCGGGGAAAGGGGGAGCTGCGCCCAATGCTCCCCACGGCGAGGCCTGCGCCGCTCCCGCGGCGCGGCCCGCCGGGCCGGCGCCGACTTCCCGCCACCCCTGGGCAGCGGGTGAGGTGTCGTGACTTGCGCGACCATAAGAAGTACAAGCCCCACCCGTGCTGGACCTCGAAAAGTCGAAGGGCCCCTCCCTCCTGAGCGGCGCAGCCCTTGGTGCCGTGGTTGCCTTGGCGGGCTGCGCGGGAGAGGCGGTGGTGGCGGTCAGCCTCACGTGGAAGGCAGGCGGTGGGGTGTGGGCTGGGCTGGAGTCCGGGCTGCTCGCGGCCGGTCTGCTCGGGCTGCTCGCCGTGCCGGCCGGTCTCGTGGCAGGAGCGTTGCTCTCGACGCGGCCGGTGAGGCGGCTGGGCGAAGGGCTCGGCACGGGTCTTGGCGGCGGCGAGGCGGGAGCCGCCGTGCTCGCCGGTGCGCTCACGCTGGCGGTCGCCGCGGTCGGGGGCATCCTGGCCGGGGCCTGGGCTGCGACTCGGATGAGCCCCCGCTTCGCGGCCGCCACCGGCGCCCTGGCGGCCACGGGCGTGTTGCTCGTCTCGCTGCCTCTCCTGTCGGTCTTCGGGCAGGGCCTCGGCGCGGGAGCGCGCCGGTTGACTCCGCTGGGGCTGTTGCTTCACCCGGGCGTCGTGCTGGTCTGCCTCGCCGGGCTCGCGTATGTCGCGGTAGCCGCCGCGCTGCCCAACGCCTATGCGGCGCTGCCGGCGGCTGCCCTGGCCGGGCTTGCCCTGGTCGCATCCGGGCCGGCCAGGCGGGCCCTGGTGCGGCTCTTCGGCGGTGCCAGGGGGGTGGCGCTGCTGCTCGCCCTCTTGCTCGCCTGCGCCTCGGCCACGTGGCGGATCGAGAGGGTCGGTGGCGGCGCGCAGTCGGTCATCCAGTATCGCACCCCATACCTCTCCTTGCTGCTAGCGGCGGCTCAGGGCGCCTTCGACCGGGACGGTGACGGCTTCGCCCCGGTCCTGCTCGGCGGAGACTGCGACGACGGCGACCCGGCGGTGAACCCGGGCGCCAGCGACGTGCCGGGCAACGGGCGCGACGAGAACTGCACCGGGGCCGACGCGAGGGTCTACGCGCCGCCTCCGCCGCCCGGCGGGAGGCACCCGCCCGGTCTGCGTCCGCCGATGAGCGTGCTCATCATCCTCGTGGACGCCCTGAGGCCGGACCACCTCGGCTTCGCAGGCTACGAGCGGCCGGTCTCCCCCAACATGGACCGCTTCCGGGCAGGGGCGACCTGGTTCACGCGCGCCTACACGCCGGCGCCGACCACGCGCTTCGCCATGGCCTCGCTGCTGACCGGGCTCGCCCCCCTGCGGGTGCCGCACCGCCCCGGACACGGAAACCAGACGACGGTCCTGCCCGCCGCCGAGACCATGGCCGAGAGCCTCGCCCGGCTAGGGTACTCCCGCATGGGCCTGACGATCTCCTACGTCATCCACCACAACAAGGGGACCGGGCAGGGCTTCGACCCCTGGAAGACGCCCTGGCCGACCGAGGAGTGGCGGAAGATCTACGGGAAGGCGGCCCCCATCACCACGGCCGCCGCCATGGACTGGTTGGAGACCCGGGACGGATCGAAGCCCTACCTGCTGTTCGCCCACTACCGCTGCACCCACGACCCCTATATCAAGCACGCCGAGTGGGACTTCGGCGACCGCCCCATTGACCGCTACGACAGCGCCCTGGCCTACTGCGACCGTCACGTCGGCGAGCTGCTCGACGCGGTGGACGCGAGGGCGGAACGAGACAGGACGGTGGTGCTCCTGCTCTCCGACCACGGGGAGCTCTTCGGCGAGCACGGCTTGTCGAACCACGGCAACTCGCTCTTCGAGGTGGACACGCGCGTGCTCCTGCTCGCCCGCGTGCCGGGTGTGCGCGTGGCCACGGTCGACGTGCCGGTCTCCCTGACCGACATCATGCCCACCGTGCTGGAGCTCGCCGGAGGCCGCGCGCCTCCCGACCTGGACGGCTGGAGCCTGCTGCCCCTGATGGGACCGGACACCGCCTCCCTCCGCGCGCGCTGGATGCAGCGCCCACTCTACCAGTACACCGATATCTTGAGAGGCACGGTGCGCTACCGGGCGGCCAGCGTGGTTCGCTGGCCCTGGAAGCTCATCCGCGACCTGCAGAGCAGCAAGGACTCGCTCTACGACGTGGCCGCCGACCCCGGGGAGAGCGACGATCTCCTGGGACGCCGCCGCGACGAGCGCGCCGAGCTCGGCGAGCTGCTCGAGAGCTGGCTGGCGGCGGGTCAGCGCACCACGAAGTCGCCGCCTTCGACGAAGACCTCGAGGTCGGTGCCGGGTGGGACCTCCGTGCGGTAGAGGTGGTCCGAGACCGCGTTGATGACCTTGCGGTCGAGCACGCGCCGCACCCCGCGCGCGCCCTCACGTTTGTCTCCCGCTCCCGCCAGCTCGAGGAGGAGGGTGACGGCGTCGCCGGCGAGGTGGAAGGAGACGTTGCGGTTCTGGGCCAGCAGATCGCTCTCCTTGCTCACGAGCAGGCGCGCGACGGCGGCGAGCTCCTCCGACTCGAGGGGCCCGAAGGCCAGGACCGCGTCGAAGCGCCCCCAGAGCTCGGGCGGCAAGCCCTTGCGCGCCTCTTCCAGGATCTTCTCGCGCGTGCGCCTGCGCCGGGAGATCTCGTCGCGGGCGCCGCCGCCTCCGGTGCCTCCGGCCGAGAAGCCTATCCCGCGCCCCTCTTCCGCCTGGATCTTCGCGCTGCCGAGGTTGCTCGTCATCACGATGATGGTCTCGCGGAAGTTCAGGCGCAGGTCGCGCCTGTCCTGCACGACCCCTTCCTCGAGCATCTGCAAGAACACCGGCCACAGGTCCGGGTGCGACTTCTCCACCTCGTCGAAGAGCAGCACCTGGTAAGGCTTGTTCCAGACGGCCCGCGCGAGGGCGGACATGTCGTCGTAGCCCACGTAGGAGGGGGGGGCTCCGAGGAGCTTGGCGAGGGAGGTGGCCTCCGCGTACTCGCTCATGTTGAACTGCGTCAGGGCCTTCTGCTGCTCGAAGAGCACCTGCGCCAGGACCTTGGCGGTCTCGGACTTCCCCACTCCGGTCGGGCCAAGGAAGAGGAACGAGCCGATGGGGCGGTCCCCGTGGAAGCCGACGAAGCGCCTGCGCAGCACGCCGCAGAGGCGCTCTACCTCGTCGTGGTGGCCGACGATGTGCTCGCCGATGCTGCTCTCGAGGGTGAGCATGCGCTGCTGGTCGCTGGCGAGCACCTTGTCGGCGGGGATGCCCGTCATCGCCGAGACGACCTCTCCCAGCTGCGTTCGGCCGACGCTCGTGCCCCCGGCCTGGCGCGCCCTGGAGGCGGCGCCGTCGACCAGGGCGAAGGCGCTGGCCGGCAGGGGGAGGTCGCGCACGTAGCGCTGGGCGAGGTCCACCGCGTCCCCGGCGGCGTCCTCGTCGA
>CAZQPP010000097.1:3830-18844 GCA_964594295.1 uncultured Myxococcales bacterium
ACCTTGTGGTACTCCTCGAAGCTCTTGAGGGTGCCGCGCACCATCTCGACAGCGTCCTCCTGAGTCGGCTCCGAGACGTCGACTCGCTGGAAGCGCCGCTTGAGCGCCGGGTCGCGGTCGATGCTCTTCAGGTACTCCTCCCTGGTCGTCGCGCCCACGCAGGGGAACTCGCCCTTGTCGAGGGCGGTCTTCAAGATGTTCCCGGCGTCCAGGGAGCCTTCCGAGGCCCCGGCCCCGACGAGCATGTGGATCTCGTCGAAGAAGACGATGATGCGTCCTTCGGCCTTGCCCACCTCGGCGATGAGCTTCCTCATCTTCTCAGTAAATGCGCCCCGGTACTGCGTGTCTGCCTCGAGCCCGCTGATCTCGACCTCCACGAGGATGTGGCCGTGCATCGGGTCGTCCTCGTCGAGGTCGACGAGGCGCTGGGCCACCCCCTCGACGATGGAGGTCTTGCCGACCCCGGCGTCGCCGACGAGGACCGGGTTGTTGGCCAGCATCTTCAAGAGCACGCCGATGATGGCCTCGAGCTCGACCTCGCGGCCGATGGTGGGACGGAGCTTGCCCTGTGCGGCCAGGGCCGTGAGGTTGCGGCCGAGCTCCACGAGGAGCGGGTACTCGCGCGGGTCGAGGTCGTGCTCACCGAGGGCGCCGACCTGCTCGGGCCGGCCGGCCTCGGCGCCCGCTGACTTGGAGGCGGCGGCCGGGCTGCCCGCCGGAGGGCGCGTCCACGAGATGCCCAGGCTCGAGACGGCCGCGCTCGACTCCTTCCCCGTCCACGGGCGGCGTGGCCGGTCGGAGGGCTTGTCGTCCGTCTTCGGTGAGGGCGTGGCAGGCGCGGGGGGCGTCGCTCGGGGCGCTTGCGAAGGGGGAGCCGGATCGGGTGAGACCGTTGCCGAGTCTGGCGGGGGAGTCATCCTCGCCATCTCGGCACGCCTCTCGGAGAGGAGGCGCAGCGCCAGGGTGCGGAGCCGCGTGGGGTCGCAGCCGACGTCCTTGATCGTCTGGTAGGCGCTGCCCGCGCCGTAGCGGCAGAGAGCCGCGAGCAGGTGCAGCGTGCCCACGAGGGTCTCTCCGCGCCGCTGCGCGAGCTGGCGCATGTTCTGAACCACGCCGTCGATGGCGGCGGGCTGCTCCTGGATCGTGCCGCGTTTCTCGAGCGCCTTGAGCAGGCCTTCGAGCCTCACGTCGAGCTTCTCTAGGACCTCGAGGGCCTGGCTGGGCCACGGGGCCGAGTAGATGCCCAAGAGCATGTGCGTCGTCGTCCAGGGCTTGCGGCTCTCCGCCGCGAGGCGCTGGGAGTCGCGCAGAATCCTCTGTAGCTCCTTGCTGCCGCGCTGTGAATCGGACACCGGAAAGCCCTCGATCCCGGTCGCGAGCCCTCCTCGGACCCGCGTCGATCGAGTCGGTGATATCTCATTGATCTGGCGAGGACAACCGGGAAATAGTTGCGGTGGATTCGCAGCCCCGCACTTCGCTTTTCTGGGCGGGAGGTTGTGGGCTCCCCCTAGAAGTAGAAGCGGGTCCCGAGCGCCGCGTCGAGGTCGAAGGCGGTCTTGGGGGCGAGCAGGATCCCCGGCGCGATCTCCAAGAAGATGTCGAAGGGCGCCTCGGTGAAGACCATGGTCACGCCGAGGGGGACGCGCATGCCGAGGCCCGCGCTGTCGTGGTCCTTGAAGTGGCCGGTCCCCTTGCCCCCGAGCGAGAGCTTGGCGCCGATGCCGGCGTAGACGGGGAGGTCGAAGGCGCGGTGCTTGGCGCGCGGCCCGAGGGCGCCCCAGAAGTGGAAGAGGTAGTCGCCGTAGAGGGCGAGCCGGTCGTCCTCGAAGGACCAGGAGGCCGCGAAGTCGAGCGCGTGGCTGCGGTCGAGCCAGACCTTGGCGCTGAGGCCGGTCGGGTCGCCGAGGGCGATGCCGATGCCGATGTCCCCGCCCGCGGTGGGCCCAGCGGAGGCTGGCGCGGTGCTCGACAGCAGCAGGGCGAGGGCGACGGCGGGCATCAGGGCGGCGCGGGCCATGGGGGTCTCCTGGTGAAGGCGCGGAAGATAGGTCGTGTGAGGGGGGCGGGCACGGCGGGGGAAGTAGGAAGCAGGTAGGAGAGCGAGAGCGAGAGCGAGGGCGAGTGGGGCGAGTGGGGCTCGACCCAAAGGCCTTGACATGGCACCCCACCCGACGCAGCATCCCGGTCAACGAGGAGAGCCTATGCGCGTCGGCATACTCAGCGACATCCACAGCAACCTCGAGGCCCTCGAGGCTGCGATCGAGAAGGCCAAGGAAGAGGGTGTCGAGCGCTACGTCTGCCTCGGCGATGTGGTGGGCTACGGGGCCGATCCCAATCCCTGCTGTGATATCCTAAAGGATCTCCTGGACTTCTGCCTGCTGGGCAACCACGACGCCGCGGTCATCGGCGCCATGGAGGAGTCCTACTACTACGAGGAGGCCCGGCAGGCTCTGCGCTGGACCCGCAACCGCCTCACCCCCGAGAACCTGCGCTGGCTGTACACGCTGCCCTACACCTACGAGGAAGGGGACTACGGCTACTTCCACGCGGCGCCCATCCAGCCGAGCGGCTTCTACTACGTGATCCACTCGGACGACGCGGCCCACCACATGCGCGTCTTCGAGAAGCTGCCGCGCTACTCCTTCGTCGGGCACAGCCACCTGACGCGCTCCTTCCTGCTCAGCAAGGACAAGGTCAAGGACATCTCGGGCAAGCCGACCATCCCCAAGGCCAGCGAGAGGGTCATCGTCACCGCGGGGAGCGTGGGCCAGCCGCGAGACCGAAACCCGGACGCCTGCCTCGTCATCCTGGACACCGAGCAGGGCACATACCGCCACGTGCGGGCGAGCTACGACGTCGAAGCCACCGCCGAGAAGATCCACACCGCCGGGCTGAGCGCCCGCTTCGCGCAGCGGCTGCTGGAAGGGGCGTAGGGGTCAGCGGGGCAGGGGCAAGGGCCGGGCAAGGGCACGGGCAAGGGAGCAGCGTGTAAGCGCGCTGCGCGCCTCACGCTGCTAACGCTCCTCGGCCCTGAAGGCCTCGTAGCGGCGGACCTCGTCGGCGTTGCCGATGGCGAGGGGCACGCGCTGGTGCAGGGAGCTCGGCACGATGTCCAGGATGCGCTCCGAGCCGGTGCTGGCCGCGCCCCCGGCCTGCTCGGCCATGAAGGCGAGCGGGGCGCCCTCGTAGAGGAGGCGGAGCTTGCCGTTCGGCGCGCTCTTGGACTCGGGGTACAAGAAGATGCCGCCGTAGAGCAGGTTCCGGTGGAAGTCGGCCACGAGCGAGCCGACGTAGCGCGCGGTGGTCTTGTCGTAGCGCGGCTCCCAGCGCGCCTTGATGTGCTCTAAGAAGCGCTGGGTCCCCTTCGGCCAGCCCGGCATGTTGGACTCGTTGACGCTGTAGACCTTGCAGCGGTCCGGGGTCTGGATGTCGGGGTGGCTGAGCAGGAACTCCCCGTAGGCGGGGTCGTAGGTGAAGCCGTGCACGCCCTGGCCGGCGGTGTAGACCAGGAGGGTCGCCGAGCCGTAGAGCACGTAGCCGGCGGCCACGAGGTTCTTGCCGGCCTGGAGCGTGTCCCCGTCGCGCACCTCGTCGCCGGGGGTCAGCTTGCGGTGGATGGCGAAGATGCTCCCTATCGACACGTTGGCGTCGATGTTGGAGGAGCCGTCGAGGGGGTCGAAGTGCACGATGTAGACGCCGCGGGGCTGGCCCTCTGGCACCACGACCACGCCCTCCTCCTCCTCGCTGGCCACCGCGCAGACCGAGCCGCTCTTCAAGAGCACGTCCTTGAAGACCTCGTTAGCGAAGACGTCGAGCTTCTGGACCGTCTCGCCCTGCACGTTCTGCCCGCCGGTGGCGCCGAGCACGTCGAGCAGCCCCGCCTTGTTGACGTGGTGGCCGACGACCTTTCCGGCGAGGGCTATCTGGTAGAGCAACGCGGAGAGGGCGCCGCTCGCCTCCGGGTGCTGCTGCTGGCTGTGGAGGATGTGCCGGTGGACGTTCCAGATAGGCTCCATGGAGATCTCAGATCTCTGGGAAGCTGAAGGGCTCGAAGACGGCCAGCCTCTTGAGGTAGGTGTCCGGGTCGAGGAGCCAGCAGGTCGCCGCCATGGACGACATCAGGCTGTTGCCGTCGGGAGGCGTGAAGGCGAAGCCTATGACCTCACGGCCTCCGTCCCTCATGGTGAGCGGCGGCAGGGGCACCACCGTGTGGTCGATGAGCCGGCCGTGGATGCCGTGGTCCCTCCCGAAGGAGAAGACCTGCCCCGCCGTGGTCTTCTGCGAGACGGCGACGCGCGGGGCGGCGCGGAGGCGTCGCTCCACCTCGGCCGCCTCGAGCGCCTCCCTCATCCGGATCGAGAAGTACAGCGTGTGCATGTACTGGGTGCTGATCTGCATGGCCGAGGAGAAGAGGCGCAGGTCGTGCCCGAGGGTCTCGAAGACCTCGTGTGCGTCCCTGGCGTGGTGCGTGCCGTGGCGCTCGACTCCGTGCGTGCCCACCTTTGGAGCGGCGATGAAGCTCCCCTCCTGGCTGATGTCGGAGGCGCGGCGCACACACAGGAAGCGCCCCTCCTCCAGGTTGGACCGCCCGCCCACGTCGCCGTCGACCGCGAGGGCCTTCAGGAGAGCGCAGATGTTGTGCGTGTTGCAGGAGACGACCTGGATGAAACGATCCTCCCCGGGCACCAGGGCCGAGTCGTTGACGTCGAGCGCGTAGGGCTTGCCGAAGCCGCGCTCCGAGCCCTGGGCGATGAAGCCCTTGCCGGTGCCGGCGAGGGGCTCGTAGATCTCGGCCTTGTTCCTGTTGCCGACCGGGGTGCAGTCGATGATGACCGCCGCGCGATCCAGCGCCTCCTCCGAGGTGTACCTCGCCTTCATGCCCAGCTCGGCGAAGTCCTTGACGCGGCCTCCGTCCACCGCCAGGGAGGCCCCGTGCTTCATCAGCGCGATGACCTTGCTCCGGTCGGTGATCAGAGGTGAGCGCTTCTGAAAGGTGACCTCGTCGATGCCGAGCGCACCTCGCTGGCGCGCCAGCATGCCGATCAACGGCTCGCCGATGGTGCCGGTGCCGATGACGTGGACGACCGTTCGCGCAGCCATGGCTGCCTCCTCGTGGGTGGGCGCCGTGCGCCCTTGGTCGAGACGGCGGAGCCTAGCCAATGGGGGTGAGGTCGTAAACTCGAGTCGAGCGCGTCAGAAAAGCGACTTTGCCAGCTTCACCGAGGCGTCGACCGCGATCTCAGCGCTCTGCGGTGCGAACCTCCCGGGCAGGCGGTAGAGGTAGGGCACCATGTCCACCTCGTAGCCCCCGTCGTGGTGCGCCCGCTCGGTCGGCAGGTAGCCGATCATTCCGTTGCTGTAGCCCGCGAAGACGGTGTGCGGGGCCGGGCTCGCCGTCTTCACGGCCATGCCCACCTCGCAGAAGGTCTCCGCCCCGTGGGCGACGACCGCGACATCGCCGAGGCGCAGCGCGGAGAGCTCGAGCGGCACCTCGAAGCCGCCGTCCTCTCGGAGGCGGAGGCTGTTGTGCCACGGGTAGCGCGTGTCGAGCAGCGGATCGACGAGCGGCCACGGCACCCCGGTCAACGCCGCGAGCCGCTCCTGGTAGGTGAGGCGCCGGCCGTCCGGCCCCGGCGGGTCGAGGACGAGGGGCAGCGCGGCGCGGCCGCGGGCGGCGCCCACGGTGGAGGTCGTGTCAGGCTCGAGGCCCGAGCGGCAGACCGACAGCACCTCGCGGGCGACGCGCCTCCCGGTCTCCTCCAAGACCTCGTCGTCGTGCTCGTCCCACTCGTGATCCGGGCCCATGTCGCCGCAGCCACCCTGTAGGAAGAGGCAGGGCGCCCGGGTGGCGGCCTCGACCCGCGCGCGCATGGTCCCGGGCCACTCCGCGCTGGCGGCGTTGAGGGCCGGGTCCAGGACCGTCGGGTGGCACGTGGCGCAGACCACCGTGGCCCGTGCGCGCCCGTCAGAGCCGCGGAGCTGGAGCACGTGCAGATCGTGATCGTGCGGCCCCTCCGGGGCGACGCCGAAGTCGACGCGACCCTCGGCGTTCTTCACCCGGCGCTGGAAGCCAATGTCGGTGCTGCCCAAGCCGTGGTGGAGGCTCACTCGCTCCGGCGGCGCGCCGGCGGCCCTGGCGACGGTGTCGGCGATGCGCCTGCGCAGCTCCCTCACCCAGCGGCGCTCGTGCCGGCGGTTCTCCGGGATGGCGAAGGTCATCGGCCCGCAGTGGGTGTGGGAGCAGGCGAGGAGCACGGCGTCCTCGGCGATGCCGGTGCGGCGGTGCACCGCGCGGGCGATCTCCCTGACCGTGCCCTCGTTCAGGGCGAGGAGGTCGAGGGCCACGAGGGCCACCCGGCTGCGCCCGTCGCCGATCACGGCCGCAGTCGCGAGCAGGTGGTCGCGCACCGCGGTGCAGCCCACGCCGCGGTCCCCGTAGCCGATGAGGTAGCTGTGAAGGGGAGGCTCTATGGAGCTCCGGGCCAGCCCGAGCAGGAGAGAGACGTCGGTGTGGCGGCTCACGCGCTCCCGCTCTCCGGCGGAGCCTCGGGCCCCGGCTGCTCCATCTGGAGGTTCAGCGCCGCGGCCGCGTGTTGGTCGAGGTAGACGCGGACGTCCGGGTGCCCGCGCAGGAAGCTGGCCGGCACGTCGGCCCCGCGCGGTCCGAGGAGCATCTTGGCGACGACCTCGGACTTCCCCGGGCCGTAGGCGAGCATCCGGATCTGCCGGGCGCCCAGCAGGGTGCCTACGCCCATGGTCAGCGCGGCCTCGGGCACGGTGCCCTCGCCGTCGAACTCGCGGATGTTCCAGCGCCTTGTCTCGCGCGTCAGGGTCACGAGGCGCGTCCGCGAGTCCTCCGCCGAGCCCGGCTCGTTGAAGGCGATGTGGCCGTCCCTGCCGATGCCGAGGAGCAGGTAAGACATGCCGCCGGCGCCCGCGATCTTGTCCTCGAAGGCTGCGCAGTGCTCTTCGACCTGCTCGAGGGGCACGCGGCCGTCGAGGGCGTGCATGTTGGCGCGGTGCACGTCGATGTGGTCGAGCAGGTGCTCACCCATCCAGCGCCTGAAGCTCCCCGCGTCCTCGGGGCCGAGGCCGTAGTACTCGTCGACGTTGAAGGTGACCACGTTCGTGAACTCGAGGCCCTGCTCGTCGTAGCGGCGCACGAGCTCGTCGTAGACACCCTTCGGGGTCCGGCCCGCCGGCAGCCCGATGACGGTGTGCTGACCCGCCGCCCACTCCTGCCTGACAAGGCGATCCATCTCGGTGGCGACGGCCACGTCCGCGTCGGCCGCCTTGTCGACCACGACGACGTGGACGCCGTCGATGCGGTAGGTGCCGATCATGCACCAATGGATAGCACGGTTGCGGGGGAGATGCTCGTTTTTGGGGGGCTCTCGTTGCGTAGCGCCGCCCCGGTTGCGTAGGATGTCGCGAAGAGCCGGAGGTTGATCATGCGGACTTGGTTGTGCGTCGCTGGGATCCTGGGGCTGGCGCTCGGCGCTTGCGCGAGCGACGAAGGTGGAGACAGCCCGCCCCTTCAGGACGAGGGCGCGGCCGCCGACACCAGCGGCGGCGGCACGGTTGCGGACCCGGGCCCGTCGGGTACGACGGATCCCGACCCCGGCCCGACGGATCTGCCCCCGACCAACACCGGCGAGGGCGTGACGGAGCCCGACACCGGCTTGCCGGCCTGCCTCGCCGAGGGGGAGAGCCGGCCCGTGGTGCCCAACGCGCCCGACTGCTGCGAGGGGCTCGAGCCCATCGGTTGCGAGGCCCCCAACGGCGAAGGCGTCTGCCTCGCGGAGCCCTGCGTGGGCGCGATGATCTGCGCCGACTGCGGGAACGGGACCTGTGGCCCCGGCGAGAACGTCTGCAACTGCCCGGCCGACTGCACGGGCGAGGAGCCGCCTGAGTGCGTGGCCGAGGGCGAGAGCAAGGCGGTGGTGCCCGACGCGCCCGAGTGCTGCGAGGGCTTGCAGCCCATCAGCTGCGGCGGGCCCGCGGAGGACGGGAGCTGCGACACACCGTGCGTGGGGGCCTCGATCTGCGCGAAGTGCGGCGACGGCACCTGCGGCACAGGGGAGAACAAGTGCAACTGCCCCGCCGACTGCGCCGAGGGCGATCAGTGTGTGGCCGAGGGCGGGAGCCGCCCGGTGGTGCCGAACGCACCCGAGTGCTGCGAGGGCTTGGAGCCCATCGACTGCGACGCCCCCGGCGAGGACGGGACCTGCCCCGAGACGCCCTGCCTCGGCGCCACCTTCTGCGCGAAGTGCGGCGACGGGACCTGCGGCTCCGGAGAGAACAAGTGCAACTGCGTCGAGGACTGCGGCGACGAGCCCTCCTGCGTGACCGAGGGCGGGAGCCGTCCGGTCGTGCCGGGCGCGCCCGAGTGCTGTGAGGGCCTCGAGCCGATCAGCTGCCACGCGCCCGCGGGCGACGGGAGCTGCGACACGCCGTGCGTGGGAGCCTCGATCTGCGCGAAGTGCGGCGACGGGAGCTGCGGTCCCGGAGAGAACAAGTGCAACTGCGAGCTCGACTGCGCGGAGGAGGCCGCGTGTGTGGCCGAGGGCGAGAGCCGCCCCGTGGTGCCGGACGCCCCCGACTGCTGCGACGGGCTCGTGCTCATCGGCTGCGACGCGCCGGCTCAGGACGGGACCTGCCCTACGGAACCGTGCCTGGGCGCGTCCGTCTGCGCCGACTGCCCGAACGGCACCTGTGGGCCCGGCGAGAACAAGTGCAACTGCGCGGCTGATTGTACGGAGTAGCCCCTCCAGCGGGCTGCCACCTGCGCCTTGCCTACTGGGCCGAGGCCACCTCGCCGGAACCCCCGGAGAGCACCTGTACGTTGCTCGCGACCACGGCCAGCACCGTGGTGGTGCCGGGCGCAATGCGGACGCGCCGGACGGTGCCGGTGACCCGGACCAGGTCTCCGCTCGACAGGGCCTTCCCCACGACGGCCGGCTCGTAGTGGAAGCCGACCTCGTCGCGCGCGTCGGCGATCGTGCCGAAGCTCATGGGCTCGCCGTGGGAGTCGACGACCTTGATGAACATGCGCTTGTTCTCGGGTCGCACGACCGTGCCCTCGAGCATGAAGGGCTGGTCGACCCAGGAGCGGAGGCTGTCATTGAGGAAGGAGATGGACAGGGGCTCTGCCTCGACCACGGGCACGGCGTAGGCCTCAGCCGGCGGCCGGGCTTCGCTCTGCTCGGAGCGGAGCGCGAAGTGGGCGAGGATGGCCACGAGGATCGGGAGCACGAGGACGAGGAGGGGGCGGATGAGCTGCCGCGCGCCGATCCTGGTGCCCTGCACTTTGAAGTCGAAGTCCGTCACCGGAGCCTCGGGCCGCACGAAGCGGCTGGACTCCGAGCGGGCCCCGTGGCCCTCTTCTCCCGACGCGAACGAGGGCTCCCTGTGACGTGCCGGCCTCGCCGCGGGGGCGGCTGGCGCCGGGGCCGGGTCGGACGCCGCGGCCGGGGCGGGTCCGAGGTTCGCCGGGGCGAGCGGACGAAGGTCACGGGCCTGTTTCTTTGAGGACGCGGGCGGAGTCCGGAGCCGGAGCTGCGGCTGGGTCTTCTTGAGCGCGGACCCCACACCCTCTCTCGCCTGGCGCCTTTGCCGGTTGGGCCTGTGTAGGGGCTGTGCTGCAGACATGTCCCATCCCTTGCGCGGATCGACACTTGGAGAATCGGCAGCTTCTCCCGCACCTTGAGGGCGGAGTGGCTCGGTTTTTCTGGGTATGGAAGGTTTCTCCTATGGTTGCGTATGAGCTGCCCGTTGTGGGACTAACTCGGGCCGTAGCAGCGTGCTCGGAGCAAACGCCGAAAGAGGGAGTCGCAACATGAGAGAGCTTGCCCTGCGTTTTGTCCTCCTGACCCTCCTGGTGCTCCCCGCCTGTGGGGACAGCGTGGAAGGCGAGGAGGCGCCGGCCGGGTGCGACCCGGCGTGCGCGGCGGATCAGACCTGCGAGGACGGGAAGTGCGTGGGCGCTGGCTGTGCCTGCGATTCCTCCGACGAGTGCGAAGCGGACTGCGCCTGCGACGACGACTGCGGCGTGGCCTGTGAGTGCGACGTGTTGGAGGGCGAGTGCGATGCCGGCTGTGAGTGTGACGCGGTCTGCTGCGCCGAGGACAAGGACTGCGGTGACGACGCGGAGTGCAAGGACGGCGCCTGCGCGTGCCGCTACCTGGCGTGCGAGGCTGCCTGTTGCGCTCAGGGGGAGAGCTGCACGGAGGGGGTGTGCAAGGAGGCCGAGGCGCCCGGAGCCGCCGTCGAGATCACGGTCGAGTCGCCCGAGAGGGCGGTCTTCATCGCCGCCCCGGGGCCGGTGACGGTCTCGGGCAAGGTGAGCGCCGTCGGGGAGGTCTCGAGCTTCACCGTCAACGGCGACGACGTGAGCGTCGGGGAGGACGGCGCCTTCAGCGTGGAGATCACGGCAGGGGTCGGGCTGAACACCGTCGTGCTCAAGGCCGCCGTCGCGGCGGGCGCGTCGGCTCAGGGCGTGCGCTCCTTCATCTTCGGCGACCTCGCCGGCTGCCTCGAGACGCTAGAGCAGGCGGCGGGCGTGCACGTCGGCCAGCTGCTCCTCGACAACGACACGAAGGCCCCCGACGACCTCGCGCGTATCCTCGAGCTCCTCGTGGCCGAGCTCGACATGGAGGACTACGTCGAGGACAAGGTCGACATCGGCGGGGCCTTCGAGGCCGAGATTACGAGCATCGAGCAGGGCCCGGTCGAGGTGGAGATCACGCCGGTGGAGGGCTTCTTGGAGGCCCGCTTCACGGTTACCGGGACCGAGGTGGGTTACCACGTGGTCGAGAAGGTGGCCGAGCCAACCCTGGACTCGACGGGGACGGCGATCCTGCCCACCGTGGTCGTCGAGGCCCACGTGCTGCTCGGAGTCGGCGACGACGGGCTGCCGACCGTGACCCTCGAGGAGGTCCGGGCCCAGGTGAACGACCTCAGGGTCTCGGAGATCGGCGAGATCCCCCAGGTGCTCGTCGACCTCTTCGCGCCCGGCCTCGAGGAGCTGGCCGAGGCGGCGGTCGAGGACGCGGTGAAGAAAGCAGCCGAGGAGAACGTAGGCACCTTCATGAACAGGCTGCGCACCCTCCGCTCGATCGACCTCCCGGCGCCGGCCGAGCTCGAGGTCCTGTTGGACAGCTCCCTCGAGTCCATAGACGTCAAGCCAGGCGGTGTCGTCGCCATGCTCAACGCCCCGGTGCCCTGCACGAAGACGGAGACCGAGCCCTATGGCGTCGCCCGCACGCCCGGCAACATGCCCGGCGTCATCGAGTCTGCGGGCATCGGCTTCGCCTTCGCAGACGATCTCCTGAATGCGGTGCTGCTGGCCGCGTGGGAGGCGGGCCTGATGAGCGACGTGGAGCTCGGCGCGGCGGAGCTCGACTCCCTCGGCGTCGACCTCGCGGCGCTCCCCATCGAGGGGATCGACTCCATCGCGCTCTCCGCCCACCTCCCCCTGGTCACGCGTGCCACGACACCGACCTCCCCCGAGGAGCTCGTGCTCTACTTCGGCGACGTGCTCGCCAAGGTGTCCCTCGGAGCGCTGGGCGAGGTAGAGCTGTGGGCCTCCGGCGTCTTCCCCGTGGACTTCGTGTTCACCGACGACCGCAGGGTGTCGCTCGATCTCTCGAACACCGAAGAGAAGCCCTGGCTCGCCGTCGAGCCCGTGAGCACGCCCGAAGGCGTCGACGAGGCCAAGCTGATCCTGGTCGTCGAGAAGCTGCTCCCCATGGCGCTGGCCAGGTCCCTGAAGGATCTCCCGGGGATCCCGGTCCCGGAGCTCCCCCTGAGCGCCTTCGCCGGGCTCGCCGGCCTCGGCCTCGGTGAGGGCGTGCTCGTAGTCGAGGAGCCCGAGCTCAGCATCCCGGCGGGCAGCCAGGGCTACGTCCTCGCGACCGGCCACGTCTCCTACACGGGGCAGTGTGGCTGCGACGCCACCGACACCTGCGACCTCGACTGCCTCTGCGACCCACACTGCAACCTGCCCTGCGAGTGCGACGTCGCCGGCGAGTGCGACGCCGACTGTGACTGTGACCACGACTGCTGCGAGGCCGACGCGGACTGCGGGGAGAACGGCAGCTGCGTAGACCAGCTCTGTGGGTGCGCCTTCGAGCCCTGCGGCGCGATCTGCTGCGGACCCTGGCAGAGCTGCGACGGGGGCCGCTGCTCGGGCACCATGCCCCTGCCGCTGATCACGATAGAGGCGCCGGCGCGGGGGGCCTTCGTCGAGGACGAGGGTGAGCTGGTCCTGACAGGCGCGGTGAGCCTGGGCGTCGAGCTCAAGAGCTTCACCGTCGACGGGGTCGACCACACGGTGGCGGAGGACGGGAGCTTCTCGGTCCCGCTCACCCCGCGGCCGGGCCTGAACACGGTCGTGGTCCAGGCCGAGAACGTCGACGGCGGGTGGCACCAGGCGCTGCGCTCCTTCGTATTCGGGGACATCGCCGGGTGCGGGGAGACGATCTCCCACACCGTCGCCCTGCAGCTCGGCGTGGACGTGATCGACAACGACACCCCGATCCCCGACGACCTCGCCGGCATCGTCGAGCTCGCGGTCTCTCGCATGGAGGTCCTGGACTACGTGGAGAACCCGGTGAAGGTGGCGGGCCTCGTCGACGTGACCGTCACCTCGGTCGAGATGGGTCCGCTGGAGCTCGATCTCACGCCTGACAGCGGCCACCTCGCGGTCTGGGCCCGCGTGCGAGACACGGCGGTGGCCTTCGCCACCGATCAAGGCTCCGGCACGGCCAGCCTCCCGGTCATCCTGGTGCGCGCGAAGGTAGGGCTCGGCGCAGGCGCGGAGGGCGAGCCCCTCGTCTCCGCGGGAGAGGTCAGCGCCGACGTCCTCGGGCTGCGCGTCGACGATCCGGGCGACCTCGACCCTGTGCTCATCGAGGCCGCGATGCCGCTGATCGAGCTCGAGGCGGAAGACGCCATCGCCGAGACCGTCGAGAGCGCGTTGTCCGCCAACGTCGGCTCCTTCTCGCAGACCCTCGCGGAGCTCGGCGACTTCACACTGGAAGAGCCCCTCGAGGTGAGCGTCTCGCTCGCCGCGAGCTTCGAGGCCCTGGAGGCTACCGCCGAGGGCATTCGCGCCATGCTCACCACGGCGGTCAACTGCCCCGAGGGCGAGGCGCCGCACGGTGTGGCGCGCACACCCGGGGCCCTCCCGCCCATGGCCGGCAACGGCGGCGTGATCTCGGCCGTCGCCGACGACCTGGTGAACCAGGTGCTGCTCTCGGCCTGGCAGCGCGGCCTGCTCTCCGGCCAGACGATCACCATCGCGGAGCTAGAGGCCATGGGGGCGCCGCCCCTCGAGTCGCCCTATCACCTGCTCGAGTCCCTGCGCTTCGACGCGGCTTTGCCGCTGTTCGTGCAGCCCTCGGGCGCGGAGGCCCCGGGCGACGTGGTCGTCAGCCTCGGCGACGTGGCGGTGACGGCCGCCGTGGGCGCCCTCGGCGAGGCGACCTTCTGGGTCTCGGGGGAGATTCCGATGGACGTGGCGATGTCGGCAGAGGCCGGTCTCTCGTTCAAGGTCGCCGGCGGTGAAGGCGGGGCGCCGAGCTTCGTGGTCGAGCCGGCCGGCGACCCGTCGCGCTTTGACTACGAGGGGCTCGTCTCCCTCATGGAGGCCCTGATCCCGGTGATGGCGGCGGAGGCCTTGAACGGCCTCGAGCCGGTGCCGCTGCCGACCGTAGCCCTGGCTGACTTCGCGGCCCTCGCTGCCCTCGGGCTGGACGACGTGGTGCTCGGTCTCGGTGAGCCGCAGCTTGGCGAGCCGGGCGACGGCTCCGGCTACCTCCGTGTCTCCGGGGGCCTCAGCTACGGCGCCGAGTGCGCCTGCGACCAGGCCGAGGAGTGCGAGTCCGCTTGTGTCTGCGACACGGACTGCGTCGTGCCATGCGACTGCGACACCTCCCGGGAGTGCGACGCCGACTGCGACTGCGACCGCGACTGCTGCCTCGTAGACGCCGAGTGCGGCGCCAACGGCCTGTGCGGCGCGGGCGTCTGCTCTTGCGCCCACGAGACCTGCGCCGGGGCTTGCTGCGCCGCCGGGCAGCTGTGCAAAGAGGAGGCCTGCACGGGCGAGACGCCTGTGCCGACCATCACCGTGGACCTGCCGACCCGCGGGCTCTTCGCCTCCACGGGGGATCTCGTCACCCTGAGCGGCCAGGTCGCAGGGGACCAGACCCTGGCCTCCTTCACCGTCAACGGCGAGACAAAGCAGGTCACCGCAGGCTCGAGCTTCGAGATCCCCGTCAGCGATCCCGAGCCCGGCCTGAACACCCTCGTGGTCCGTGCCGAGAACACCTTCGGCAAGTCGCACCAGGTGGTGCGCTCCTTCATCTACGGTGACCTGAGCACCTGCGACGAGACGATCGAAGGCGCCGTGGGCGCGCGCCTCGGGCCGGTCGCCATCGACGACGACGACGACGATCCCGACGATCTCGCCGCGGTGCTCGAGCTGGCCCTCGAGGCGGCCGAGATGCTGCCCTACGTGACGAACCCGATCGTGGTCTCGACGACCGTCGTCATCACCAAGGTCACCACCACCGCGACGGTCACCAAGATCGAGCAGGGCCCGGTCTCCCTCGACCTGACTCCCCAGGACGGCTACATCGAGGTCGCCGCCACCGTGACCGGCACCAAGGCCTACTACGACGCCGTGCACAGCCCGGGCGGGCCGTCGAGCGGCCACGTGCTCATCTCGACAATGGAGGTGACGGCCAAGGTCTACCTCGAGGTCCAGGACGGCGACGTCGTGACGACGGTCACCGACGTCGTGGTCACCATCAACGAGAGCGACGTCACCATCAACGACAGCTCCTTCCCGTCCGCCCTGACCGGCATGTTCAAGAGCGCCGTCGTCGACGAGATGAAGGTCGCCGTCGCCGGCGCGGTGGACAAGGCGGCCCCCGCCAACGTCTCGGCCTTCACCGCGGCCCTCGAGGAGCCCTACGAGGTCGATCTACCCGCGCCCTTCGGGCAGAAGG
>CAZQPP010000098.1:0-18838 GCA_964594295.1 uncultured Myxococcales bacterium
ACCCCGGCACGGAGCCCGATCCCGGCACGGAGCCGGACCCCGGCACGGAGCCGGATCCTGGGACGGAGCCCGACCCCGGCACGGAGCCTGACCCCGGCACGGACCCCGGCACGCCGGACCCTGGCCCCGAGTCCGATCCCGGCCCCGAGCCCGACCCTGGCACGGACCCCGGCACGGAGCCCGACCCCGGCTCCGAACCCGACTCCGACGGCGACGACGTGCCCGACGACGAGGACAACTGCCCCGAGGTCCCGAACCACAACCAGGGCGACAAGGACCAGGACGGCATCGGCAATGCCTGCGACCCCTGCACCGACAGGGACGGAGACGGTCTCGGCGACCCCGGCTTCGAGGCCAACACTTGTGACCTCGACAACTGCCCGAAGGTCTCGAACCCGGAGCAGCTCGACGCCGACTCCGACGGCAAGGGCAACCCCTGTGACAAGTGCACCGACACCGACGGCGACGGCCTTGGCAACCCCGGCTTCGACCAGAACACGTGCCAGCGCGACAACTGCCCCAGGGAGGCGAACCCCGACCAGGCCGACGCCGACACCGACGGCAAGGGCGACCTCTGCGACCCCTGCACTGACACCGACGGCGACGGCTACGGAGATCCGGGCTACGGGGCCAACACCTGCGAGACCGACAACTGCCCGTCGATCTCCAACCCCGACCAGTCGGCCGGCGCCTGCTGCGACGTGCCGGCCATCAGCCCTGCCGACTGCGGCCCCTCCGTGGATCTCGCCAACCGCGCCTTCTGCGCGGCCTACCCGCTGACCGTAGAGGCGACTGCCGACTGCGGCGACAACTGCGCCTCGGTCGCCGACGCCGTCTGCCAGGACAACTTCAACTGGTTTCGCGTGCGCGCCCGCGCGAAACGCATCTTGAAGATCGTGCCCTCGCCCGGCGGCAACCGCGTGACGATGAAGGTCTTCCAGGCCGCGGTGCCGGAGCCCGGCGGCGAGCAGGACCTCGTCGAGGTCGAGAACCCCTGGGGCTCGGCCCAGGACTTCCACCGCTACTTCGTCATCGACGGCCCCAAGGACGAGCCGGTGGACTTCTGGGTTCGGGTGAGCTCCACGAAGAAGAAGCACGAGTACACGCTCACGGTCACCGAGACCGAGGACTCGGTGGACTGCGTCGGCATGCGACTGACCGCCCGCGGCCGCTCCTACTGGACGCCCTACCCGGACCACGAGATGGAGCTCTCGGGCTTCGTGGGCGGCCTCCAGAGCTGGGTCGACGGGGGAGACAACCGCTACGACGGGCGCCCCGGCTACCTCGCCACCGACTCGGAAGGTTGTCTCAAGGAGCTCGCCGACGACAGCGACCCCTCGAAGGGCTGGAAGACGATGCAGGTCGTCAGGTGTGTCGAGGGAGAGCTCCAGGTCGTCTGGGACTGCCTCGAGGACTTCCCCGACTGGGACGCGGAGAAACGCGAGCAGTACGGGCAGCTCGTCTGCAACGCCAACGGCCACCCCGGCGGGCAGATGTGGTGCGAGCCTACGAGCATCACCAGCGACTCCATGGGCATCTGCGAGCTGCACGACGTGACGCGGACGAGGCCGAAGTGCCTGAGCGATCCCCTCACCGGGCACCCCGGGTGGGTCTTCGGCTGCCAGAGCAACTACGGCTACCTCTTCGAGCAGGACCCGGCGCTCTTCAACCCGCACGGTGTCGAGGAGGGCGGCTACTTCACCGGCCAGGGCTGCAACGACATCTACATCGAGGGCCGCGTCTCCCACACCGAGGGCGAGGCCGAGCGCGGGCGCTGCGGCACGAACCCCTTGACCGGCAAGGAGGGCGTGTGCCTCTTCGACCGCGAGCAGAACGTAGCCGCCGAGCAGCCCGAGCCCGAGGTCTTCGACACGAGCCCGGCGTGGTCCGACTTCCCCTACACCCAGAACTTCGTGAGCTGCGGCAACCCGGGCGAGGGCAACCGCGTCCCCTACGTGCACCTCGATCCCTTCAGCGGGATCTACACCGACGCCCACGTCGCCGCCTTCACCCCCGAGATGCAGGCCATCCTCTCCAAGGGCCTGAGCGCCTGGGGCTACGCTCCCCTGCTCAACCCCGAGGGGAACACCTCGCTGGGCGACCACCTCGGCAGCAACTCGACCTGGTCCAAGAAGGGCTACCAGTACGTGTTCTGGGCGCACGCCCTGGCCGACTACCTCGGCGAGCCCGGCTGGGACTACGCCCCCTTCGAGACCGGCTGCTTCGACGCCGACGGCGACCTGGTGCACAACGGCGTGGACAACTGCCCGAGCGTCTACAACCCGCCCGTCGACGGGAGGCAGCCCGATCGCGAGACCGACGAGCGCGGCGTGGTTGTCGGTGACGGCTACGGCGACGCCTGCGACCCCGAACCCGACACCAGGGACGACCACGACGCCGACGGGGACGGCTTCGAGAACCTCGACACGTTGAACATCGGCTACATCGACGACAACTGCCCGCTCGTCAACAACCCCGGCCAGGAGGACTCCGACCGAAACGGCATCGGTGACGCCTGCCAGGACAAGGCCGTCTTGGAGGACGGCTCCGAGGTCGTGATCACCTGCGACGCCACCGCAGGGGTCGCCTGCATGAATTCGGACGGTGGCTCCGGCTCCGGCTGGGCCCTGAGCTGGACCTTCGACCTCGCGCGCCCCCTCGCCCAGGACCTGATCATCGCCTTCGCCAAGCTCGGCGCGAAGCTCGGCTTCTCGGGCTTCACCTGGGACATCGCGACCATGGGCGACTGCTACAGCGACGCCTCTGTCGAAGGCTTCCGCGCCTTCGTGGCCAACGGCTGCCACCTCGAGCGCGACGTCTCGGCCTCCACGGACCCGGGGGACCTGGGCCGCCAGCAGGCCTGTCAGAAGATGATCGCCGAGCACCCCGGCGTGGTCGATCCCACCTTCGACCTGCGCGCCCACGTGGACTCCATGGACGACTACGCCTGGCAGACCTCGAAGGTGAGCAGGGCGTGGGCGATCTTCAAGATGGACGTGACGCGAGCGTTCATGGCCCGCGCGCGCACGGAGCTCAACGCCTGGGCGCAGAGCCTGGGCCGCGACTCCTTCCGCACCTTCTTCAACCAGGGCGAGACCACGCTCTACAACTCCAGGTCAACCGGCGACGGGGGCGTGGAGCCGCTCAAGGACGTGGCGGGCTCGGAGACCTTCATCTACAGCGGCCACCCGACTGACGGCTCCTTCGACTGCGTCGGCATCGCGGGCGGCTCCTACCCCGTCAACCGCACCATGGAGCTGCTCTACGACCTCCACGGCACCGACGGCCTGCGCTTCTGGTCTTGGAACTTCCCCTCCGAGGTTCCGGACGACCGCATGCTGCTCTACGGCGCCGAGACCCTGTCCATGGGCGGCATCTACCAGGTGCCCTTCTGCGCCGTGGAGCTCAACTACCCCCTCGACGGCTACTCGCGCCCGCACTACAGCCGGCGCCTCGCCCAGGCGGCCCTCGCGCCCTTCGCGAGCGACCACTGGGATCAGCTCAACCTCGCTCGCCGCGCGGGCCAGATAGCCCTCTACGCGCCGCAGACCCTGGCGGGCGGCTGCTACTCCTCGCGTGATTTCGGCAGCGCCGCGGCGGCCATGATCTACCGCTCCTTGAGGGACCTCCAGTACACCTTCGACGTGCTCGGACGCGGCAGCTTCGGCGTCGGAAACGCGCGCCCGCCCACGACAGACGAGCTCGGGCGCTACGACTTCGTCGTGATCGCCCACCAGTTCCTCGGCGACGCCGAGCTCGCCGCGCTGCAGGAGTACGTGGAAGGCGGAGGAACCCTGGTGCTCGTGGGCAAGATAGGCCTCTACGACGAGTGGTGTGCCAACCGCGCGGCCGACCGCGGCGACTGGCTGAACCTCATCGACGGCTTCGGCGCGCGCGCCTCCGGCCAGGGGCGCGTCATCCAGCTCGAGGGCAGCACCGCGGTGGCCGAGCAGGTGGCCTGGACCTCGCCGGGCGGCCAGGCCATGGGCGCGGTCGAGGCCTTCCGATATCTCGACGCCCCCAACTCCGGCGTGGTCCGCTGCGAGAACCCCGGCGGCAGCTTCAGCGGGGATCCCCTGGAGCTCGAAGACGTCGCCGGCGCGCGGACCGAGCTGAGGGCCTGGCTCGAGGCCGCCCTCGCGAGCCAGGGCCTGGCGACGCCGGCCTTCGGCGTGAGCCTGCCGGGGACGATCCACGTGGCGATCGGAGACGACGCCCAGGGGCTGCCCGTCTACCACCTCGTCAACTACGACCTCGTCTCGGTCCCCCACGAGATCTTCTACGACGGCGAGCGCGCCGGCGCGAGCAACTACACCGAGCGCGTCGCCCACTTCGGCTGCACCGTCGCGGCCGACCTGCCCGCGCTGCAGCTCCCGGTGCCCGCCGAGGTCGCCGCCGCGGGCGGTGTCCTCCACGCGGCGGCCCTCGACTACGAGGCCCCCACCGAGGACTTCTTCCCCAACCAGGCCTACCCGGCCTCACCGTGCCACAGCGAGCCTCTCGTGGGTGCGGAGTGGCCCTCGGCTTCCAACGACTGGGCCTGGCCCACCTGGGAGGTGCCCATCGCGCAGGGTGAGGACACCGTCTTCCTCGACGGCGCTCGAATCAAGCAGTGGCTCGTCTTGTGGTTCGAGGTGGCGAATTGAGGCGCGCCACGCGATGAGTGACGTCGTCTCCAAGGTCTGGCGCTGCCTGCGCGGGCTTGCCGCCCGGCTGGCCCTCGCGGCCACGAGCCTTCTGCTCTTCTGCGTCGCCGCGGAGCTGATCTTCCGCGCCTTCGTCGCCCCCCCCGAGCTCTTCGAGCTCAGAGAAGGCGTCTACGTTCACTCCCTGCCCCTGCTGAACGGCCGGGAGGTGCTCGTGCCTTCGTGGCCCGAGCGCCCGCCCATGCAGGAGGAGAAGGCGCCGAATGAGCTCAGGGTCTTCGTCTTCGGGGAGTCGAGCGTCTACGGCGCCCCCTTCCACCCCGTCGCCACGGCCCCGGCGATGCTCAAAGACCTCCTCCAGGAGAGGTACCCGGACCGCAAGGTCAGCGTCGCCAACATGGGACGCGGGAGCGCCTACACCCTGGACTCCTACTACTACATGGTCGCCTTCGAGCGCTTCGAGCCCGACGTCATGGTCTTCTACCAGGGCACCAACGACCGCTTCGACTACGACGCCGAGCTCTGCGCTCCCGTCCACTACCCGCGCGCCTACGCCTTCTACCGCTGGCTCGTCGAGCGCTCCCGGCTCCTGTGGGCGGTGCGCGCGTACGGGCCCCAGTACCTCCGCGCGGGCCGCTCCGGCGAGGCCGGCTCCTCCTACCCCGACGGCATGCCGCGCGAGCCGAAGTGCGGCCACGCCGAAGGCTTCGTGGGCTGGGCCCGCATACTCATGGAGACCGCCCAGGAGATGGGGGCGACCGCGGTGGCCGCCACGGTGGTCAGGAGCGACCTGACCGACCTGCTGCACGAGGAGCTCAACAGCAACCCCAACCGGGACCAGGAGGCCTTCGTGGCTGCGCTGTCCGAGCAGTACCGCGAGGTCCTCGCCTGCCTCGTGACCGACGCCTGCGACCTCGCCGGCCTCCTCAGACGGCGCGTCGGCAAGAAGCTCGCCACCGACATGCGCCTGCCCCTGCGCATGCTGGGCGGGAGCAGCCTCCCCGAGGTCATGCGCCCCTCGCTGAGCAAGATAAACGTGGCCTGGAAGCATGTGGCGAAGGAGCGTGGAGCGATCCTGGTCGACTTCAGCGCCGCCCTGCTCCGGCGAGGCGGGAGCGGCTTCTTCGTGCCGCCCCTGATCGTGGACGAGGTGCACCTCTGCCTCGACGGCTACTGGTACCTGGCCCACATGCTGAGCGAGGCCGTCGCAGCAGCCCTCGACGGGCGCGACGCCCCGGCGGATTCCTCCGAGGAGCTGCCGCCGCCGAGGGGAGACGTCTACAGGAAGCTCCTGGACGAGCGAAAGGACCTCTCGCTCGGCTACTGCGCGGAGCTGCGGGCCCACGCCGAGCTATACCTCGAGTCGAGGCGGCTGCTCTTCGGCGCCCGCCTGATGAAGGCCGTCGCGGAGGAATGCGACGACGCCGAGGCGCGCAGCTACCTGGCGTGGCTGCGGACCAGGATCGCGGCGAAGGGCGGCTCTCCTCCGGTCGAGGGACCGGGTGCCGGCCCTGCCGAGGGGGAAAGCCCTTAGGGCCGGTTCATCAAGGTCGCCGCCGCCGCCGCCCCGAAGCCGTTGTCGATGTTCACCGTGGTCACCCCGGCCGCGCAGGAATTCAGCGCGGCGAGCAGCGCCGCGAAGCCGCCGGCGCCCGCGCCGTAGCCCGAGCTGGTTGGAACCGCGATCACCGGGCGGTCCACGAGGCCGGCCACGACTGACGGCAGGGCGGCCTCCATGCCGGCCACGGCGATGATGACGCGCGCGCCGGAGATCGCCTCGCGGTGGCGGAGCAGCCGGTGCAGGCCGGCCACGCCGACGTCCGTGATCAGGCGCGCGTCGTTGCCCATCACCCTGGCCGACTGCCAGGCCTCGAAGGCGACGTCCTGGTCGGCGGTGCCGGCCGAGAGCACGAGCACCGGGCCGACCCCGCGCGGCTCCCGGTCACGCCACAGCCAGATCAGCCCCGAGCCTTCCGGGTCCGCCTCGACCTCCGGGTTGGCGGCCGTGACGGCCTCGGCTGTCTGGGGGGCGGCGCGCGTGCAGAGCACGTTGGGGTTGCGCGCGGCGAGGCGGGCGAAGATCTCGACCACCTGCGCGGGCCTCTTGCCCGGGGCGTAGATGGCCTCGGGGAAGCCGCAGCGGCGGGCCCTGTCGTGGTCGAGGGTGGCGTAGCCGAGCTCTTCGACCGGCACGGACTCGAGAGCCGAGAGGGCCTCGTCACGGGTCAGCCGCCCGGCGAGCAGGGCGTCGAGGATCTCTGCCGGCAGGCGGGCGGCGTCGTTCTCGTGATCAGCCATCGTCGCGGCTCCGTCCGGTGCTCGGCGGCAAGACCAGGGCGTCGTTGAGGGAGCCCGAGCGGAAGCCTATCAGGTCGACCGAGACCCAGAGGTAGCCGGCGCCGCGGACGGCGGCGGTCACGGCCTCGCGGTACCTCACGACGCGCTCGATGTCGCCCTCGGGGACCTCCACCCGCGCCAGGTCTCCGTGGTGGCGCACGCGCAGGACCTCGAAGCCCAGGTCGCGAAGCGCTGCCTCGGCCTTCGCGACGCGGCGGAGGACCTCCGGATCGACTCTGAGGCCGTGGGGCACGCGGCTGGCAAGGCATGGGGCCGCGGGCTTGGCGTGGTTGGGCAGGCCGAGGTGAGCGGCGACGAGGCGGACGTCCTCTTTGTTCAGGCCGGCCTCGAGCAGGGGCTTGCGCACGCCGAGCTCGGCGCCCGCCTGCATGCCGGGGCGGTAGTCGCCGAGATCGTCGCTGTTCTCCCCCGAGAGCACGACCGCGAAGCCCTCCTCCCGCGCCAGGGCCGCCAGGCGTGAGAAGAGCTCGCTCTTGCAGTGGTAGCAGCGGTCGGGGCCGTTGGCGCGGTATGCCGGCAGCTCCATCTCGCCGGTGTCGATCAGCCGGTGCGAGAGGCCGAGCTCCTCCGCGAGGCCCTTCACGGCGTCGAGCTCGGCCGGCGCGAGAGAGGGCGACACCCCCGTCACCGCCAGGGCGCTCGAGCCGTGCGCTCGCGCGGCTATGACGGCCACGAGGCTCGAGTCCACGCCGCCCGAGAGCGCCGTGACAGGTGGGCCGAGGTCCCGCACCAGGGACTCGACGCGCTCGAGGAGCTCAGGAGCCCTTGCGGCGGACGGCACCTTGCACCTCCTCGTAGACCCGGCGAAGCGGGACTCCGTGCTCGCGGGCGATGCGCGCGCAGTCCTCGTGCTCCGGGTGGGCTGCCCCGCCGGCGACCTTCGCCCTCGCGCTGCCCCAGGGGGTCTCGACCTCGACGATCTCGCGCTCGAGCACCGCGCGCGCTTCGCGGCGCCTGCGCACGCCGAGGGTCGTGCTCTCGGCGAAGAGCACGACCAGCGCGTCCTCGGCGAGCGAAGGCGGAGCGATGCACGTCAGCGCGATCCCCGGGCGGCTCTTCTTCATGACGACCGGCGCGTAGGCCACGTCGAGTGCGCCCGCCGCGAAGAGGCGCTCCATGAGGTAGCCGAGGGTCTCGGGGGTCGTGTCGTCGAGGTGGCACTCCAGGACCTCCACCTCGTCGGCTCCGTGGGCGCTCCGGCCGGCCGGGACCTCCGCATCCACCTCGGCGAGCACAGCCCTCACGATGCTGCCGGGCCTCGCCCCCGCGCCGTAGCCGGCGCCGAGGGATCGGTACGCGAGCCCGGCGGGCATGGGGGCGCCGAGGGCGGCGATGACCGCGGCGCCGGTGGGGGTGACCATCTCCCCTTCTCCGACTCCGGCGAGCAGGGTGAAGCCCTCGCAGAGCTCGAAGACCGCCGGCGCAGGGACCGGGAGGGTGCCGTGGGCGCAGTCGACGGTGCCGGTGCCGGCCGGGAGCGGCCCGGAGAGGACGCCATCGACTCCAAGCAGGTGCAGCGCCAGGCTCACCCCGCAGATGTCGAGGATCGCATCGGCGGCGCCAACCTCGTGGAAGTGCACCTCCTCGGGGGCGATCCGGTGCACACGCCCTTCTGCGGCGGCGAGCTTCTCGAAGACGGCCATCGCTGATCCGCGCACCTCCTCCGGAAGCGCCGAGCCCGCGATCAGCTCGCGGATGAGCGGCAGGTGCCGGTGCTCGTCCTCTTGGGCGATCAGGAAACGCGCCCTCGTGCAGCCGAGCCCGCGCCGCTCGGTCTGCTCCACCTCCAGGCTCCAGCCCGGGATGCCGAGGGAGGCGAGCCCGGCCCGAAGCTCCTCCGCGGGCGCCCCGAGGTCTACGAGGGCCCCGAGCAGCATGTCGCCGGCGAGGCCGCCGAAGGGGTCGAGGATGAGCTTCTTCATTGGTCGTGTTGGCTTCGAGCCGGCGCCGGACCATAGCCGCTGGCCCTCGCCAGCGCCAACGTGGGACCGGACCTGCTATACGAAGCTCACCAACCACCGGGACCTCCCCTTGCCTTCCCTCCGCTTCGATCACCGCCCCTTCGACGAGCTCACCCTCCGGGAGCTGCACGACGTGCTCTGGCTGCGCAACGAGGTCTTCGTGTTCGGACAGCGCATCACCGCCGAGCCGGAGGTCGACGGGCGTGACCCCGAGTGCGTGCACGTCATGGGGTGGGAGGGCGAGCGCCTCGTCGCCACGGCGCGCCTCTTCATGGACAAAGACCCCGTGAAGGTCGGGCGCATAGCCGTACACAACGACCTGCAGGGCCGAGGGCTGGGCACCGAGCTGATGCACTACATCCACGGGCTGATCGCCGCGCGCCCGGCCGAGATGAGCGCCCAGGCCCACCTCGAGAGGTGGTACGGGAGCCTCGGCTGGGAGCGCATCGGCGAGGTCTACGACGAGGCCGAGATCCCGCACGTGCGCATGGTCCGGCGCCCGTGAAGGAGGGCCCTGAACGGCTGCTGAGCCGCACCTTCCTCCTGCTGGTGGCGGCGCACTCCCTGCACGCCCTCGGCCACGCCTCGCTGCTCCTGCTGCCCTTGTTCCTGGACCACCTCGGCGCCTCGAGGGCGGAGATCGGGGCCATGATGGCCGCGGCCGCCGTCGGCGGGCTCGCCACGCGCCCCATCGTGGGCTGGGCCATCGACCGCCTCGGCAGGCGCCCCACGCTCTTCTTCGGAAACACCGTGCTCGGCCTGTCCATGGCGGGCCTCTTCCTCGTCGACGAGCTCGGGCCCCTCGTCTACGCCCTGCGCGTTCTCCAGGGCATCGGCCTCGGCGCCAACTTCACCGCGTTCTTCGCCTTCGCCGCCGACACCGTGCCCGCGAGCCGGCGCACCGAAGGCTTGGCGCTCTTCGGCATCAGCGGCCTGGTCCCGCTCGCGGTGAACCCCATCGTCGACAGGGCCGGGGTTGAAGCGGCCGGGTTGGGCGCGATCTACCCGCTCCTCGGCGCCCTCGTGGTCATGGCCGTACCCCTCGTCTGGCTGGTGCCGGAGCCGACCCTACCGCGCGTCACGCCGAAGCGGCCCGGCGCAAAGGGGGCGGGGGTGCTGAGCGCCGTCCTGCACCGCGACATGCACTCCGCGTGGCTCGCGGCCCTTGTCATGGGTGGGCTCTTCGCGGTCTTCGCCTCCTTCTCGACGGTCGCCGCCTCGAGCCGCGGCGTTGCCCACCCCGCCGACCTCTGGTTCTCCTACGCCGCCGCCGCGGTCGTCGTCCGCCTCTTCGGAGGCCGCGTCCCGGACCGGCTCGGCACCCACAACCTGGTCGTGCCGGCCACGGCGACCTACGGCGTCGCCATGATCCTGGTCGCCGCCGCCACCGACTCGACGGCCTTCGTCATCGCCGGAGGCCTCGCGGGCATCGGTCACGGCTACGCCTTCCCGGTCCTGGCGGCCCAGGTTGTCACCCGCATCCCCGAGAGCCTCCGCGGCTCGGGACTCGCCATGTTCACCGCGCTCTTCGAGGTGGCAGCTCTCCTGGTGCCGCCGCTGATGGGGGAGCTTGCCGACGCCAGAGGCGACCGGGTCATGTTCGCCACCTCCTCCGTGCTCACCATCTTCGCCATGGCGGCCTGGGCCTTCATCGAGCACCGCGGAGGCGGAGAGCTTCGCGGGGCGTAGGCGGAGCCGGGGCGCCTAGCAGCGTTAGGGGAAGCACTTGGTCTCGTAGCGGATCTCCAGGGTGTCGCCGGCCCGGGGCATGCAGCTGTGCTCGAGGTCGAAGATCACGCTGTTGCCCCGCGGGTCGAAGCTCCAGCCGCCGTAGCAGGGGCCGCCCCGTACATTGACCCGGACGCTTCGCTCACGCGCGGGCCGGCTCAGGAAGAAGCGGCGCTGGGGAGCGAAGGCGATGGCGCCTATCCTTTGCAGCGCCGGGCCGAAGTCCGCCTCGCAGATGCTCGCGAGCACGCCGCCGAGCTCGCTCACGACCGAGACGTAGCCGGTGCCGGGCTGGGCGCTCCCCCCGGGTCCGCTGCACAAGGCGGCGGCATTCCCGTCGGTGCCCACGATGGCGTGGGCGTGTATGCGGTCCTCGTCGGAGGGTGGCTTGAGGCTCTTGAAGAAGTCGACGTAGAGCTCGAGCTCGGCTGGTGACTGGTCGGGCTCGTCGCTGACGAACACCAGCTCGAGGCGGGCGTCGTCCCTGAGGAAGCCCCAATTCGGCCCGCCGCAGTAGCTGGCGGGGTTCCTCGAGAGGTCCTCCGGGTCGGCGTGGCAGCCGGCCGGTTGGGCGCAGTCCTCCCGCTCCGTGCACGCGATGGGGACGGGCTCGCCGGCCGCGCCCTCTGTCTCGGCCAGGAAGGTGTTGGGCAGGGTCAACGCCAGGTAGGCGGCCTCAAGGCCCATCTCCTGGGAGCCCGCGTCGTAGTCGTGGAGCGCCCTGAAAGAGGTGGCGAGCTTCTCCGGCCCGCCGGGGGTGCTCTCCGTGACCCAGCGCGGGACGCCGCGAAGCCGGCCGCGGTCGAAGTCGATGTCGGCGGTGGTCATCCCCACGCGGTACTTCGCGCCCCAGGTCCCGGCGGCCGCGAGCAGGTCGTCGACGTTCCTGGCCAGGTTGTCGAGCTCCTCGTCCATGGTGATCGAGCTGTCGGCGACGAAGAGCAGATCGACCTTGGGGGCCCCGGCCTGGGTGAAGGTGTCTCTCTGCGTGCTCACGTAGCTGCCTTCCCCTCTCAGCGTCGCGGTCAACGTGGGCACGTCCTGGTCGCCCGAGACGAACACGACCGTGCACTCGTCTCTGCCGGTGTCCTGTGGGACGTAGCGGAACGACACGTGGATTGGGGAGCCCAGCACGACGTGTTGGGGCGTGGCAGGCGCGCTCACGACCTCGAGCTCGTCGCTGCAGCCCTCGTCGAGCTTCACGTCGAGGAGGGAGAGGGGCGCGCGCCCCCTGTTGTAGAGCGTGATCTCCAGGGTCTCGGAGGCGCAGCCCACGGTGACGACACCGAAGTCGAGCTCTTGAGGGATGAGCGCGATGGCGCTGATCCCGGCCGAAGCCGCCAGGTTCGGCGTGGCCGCCGTGCTCGTCGGGTCGGCCGCGTCGCTTGGAGCCCACACCTCTGCTCCGTTGTTGGAGTCGACGAGCCTCATCGAGAGCAGCGCCCGGTAGTTGTCGAAGTCCTCGCCGAAGATGCTCGCCTTCTCGGGCGGGGTGAAGCGAACGAAGAGCTCGGCGTACTGGCCGGGCCCAAACCTCAACGGCGGGGGAGCGCCGACAACCTTGAAGCTCTTCGAGGTCTGGGAGACCGAGCCCTGTCCTCGCCGGCAGCCTCCCGTGGGGAGCGGGATGGGCATTGGAAGCCCTCCTCCGCAGTCGTCGACGCGCAGGCGGTCGGGGTCGTCGAGCCCGAGGATCTCGCAGTCCCCGCTGCCGACGTTCTTGATCTTCATCGGCAGCGACCTGCTCTGACCGTATGGCACGATGCCGAAGTGCAAGCGCTCGGGCACGAGGGCTGCCTTGCACTCGGCCGTGGCCGCGCGCCTCGCCACCAGATCAAGCTCGTAGACGGGCCAACGGCGGTCGTTGCTCTCGACCTTGAGGAGCGCCCGGACGGTGCCGGTCGGGCCGGACCTGTTCGTGAACGCGAAGACCACCTCCTCGGCCGCCGAGCTGGCAACGGTGAGGGGCAGCGACACCCCGGGGCTCCCGCCGACGTTGGTCATCTCGATCTCGCCGGCGTCGTCCCCCTCGATGGTGAGCGCCGTCACAACGAGGTCCGCGGGGCCTGCGTTGTAGAGCGTCAGGACCCGCTCCCCCGTGTACCCCGGCGCTACGAAGGCGAAGTCCACCTCGTCCGGCGGCGTGACGACCATCTCGGGAGCGTTCTCCCTGGCGAGGACGGATACCCTGACGGTGGGCTCGTCCTTGTCGTCGCTGTGGATCAGGACCTGACCCAGGGTCACGAGCCCTGCGCCGAAGGGGGCGTCCGGATCGAAGGCGACCTTCACCATGAGCTGCGAGCCGGGGGCCACGAGGGCCGGCATCTCGGGCGGGAGATCCGCGAGGCCGAGCTTGGCGTGTGAACCTTCGGAGAGCTCGATCGCCCCGATCTCCAGGGGCGCGTCCCCATCGTTGCTCACGAGGATCTCGCCGTCGGTGTGCTCGCCGGGGTCGAGCACGCCGAGCTCCAGGGTCGACGGCGAAACCGCGATCTCCGGTCGTGGAGTCGGAGCGGGCGCGCCGCCTGGAGCCAGAACGCCCTGCGGTGGACGCTCCTCGCGGGCGACGTGGACCCGGCGGCGGCCCGCGTCGAGGTGCCGGTGCCCCACTTCTCCTTCGGCGGTGGGCTCGTGCAGCCGGGGGGTATGGCCATAGGCCCCGACGGCTACCTCTACGTCGCGAGCTACTCGCCCGGGTCGGTGCTCCGCTACGAGGCGGAGACAGGCGCCCTCGTGGACGCCTTCGTGACGAGCTCCGCGGGCGCCGCCTGGGCCCTCGACCTGGCCTTCGACGACGGGGGAGATCTCTACCTCTCGACGGGCACCTCTACGTTTCGGGCTACAACGGCTCTAGCGTCACGCGCTATGACGGCGCCACCGGTGCCTCCCTGGGGATCGTGGTGACGAGCGCCGAGGGCGGCCTGCAGAGACCCATGGGCATGGCTTTCCGAAGCGAGGCGGGAGGCGACGTGCTCTACGTCACGAGCACCGTCGACGACCGCGTCTTGCGCTTCGACGCGGCGACCTGGGCTTACCTCGGTGACTTCGTGTCCTCGGGGCTCGGCGGCCTCGACAACCCCCGCGACCTGCTCTTCCTGCCCTCCGGAGACCTCGTCGTCTCCAGCTCCGCCACCAACGAGATCCTCCGCTACGAGGGCACGACCGCCGCCATCGTGGCCCTGGGAAGCGCGGTCAACGACTACTGGATCGACGTCGACGTGGCGTCTGCGACGCTGCCGGGAGGCGATCCCATGGGCTGCGTGGTCGGCGTCGCCTTGCAGCTCGCCTGGGACGAGAGCTCGGGCAGCTTCGAGGGCATGCTCGATGCCGATCACCCCGTGGAGATCATGGCCCTCGACGCCACCGACAGCGTGGTGACGGCCCCCAACGGCCAGATGCTCTGGGACGCGATCACCGAGATGCCGCCCGGACCGCCGCCTTACGACATGGTGGGCACGAGCGCCGCGGGCTTCTTGAGCCTGGTGAACGAGGGGGACTGCAGCCAGGTCGGCACGATTCGGATTGCCTTCCCGCACAGCACCGCGGGGTCGCCGAGGGAGCTGCCTGTCCGGCAGATTGTCTGGCAGCATGAGTGAGGGGAAGGGGGCAGGGGCACGGGCAAGGGCAGGGGCAAGGGAGCAGCGTGCCGCCGCTGCGCGGCTACACGCTGCTACGGACAGGGGTCCGTCCCAATCACCTGGTGCCCCGGCTCCTTCACGCAGTCGCTGACCGTCATGCTGGCGGCGGAGTTGTCGAGCACGCCGCCGGCGCGAAGCGTCATGGTGCCGAGGACGGTGGCGGTGCCGCCGACCTGGTTGAGGCGCCCGACGACATCGAGATCGCCCGTGGTGTGGGTCGTCGTCTCGAAGCGCACGCCGTTTGCGTTGCGGATCTCGATGTTCGAGAAGCGGGAGGCGTTGGAGGCCGCGCCGGAGAAGCTGACCGTCTGCGCCGCGGCGCCGTCGAGCACTACGCGGGTGCCGGTTGAGACGAAGCCGTTGTGGGTCGAGCTCGAGGTCTGCCGTTGCTGGGTGAAGTCCCCGCGGATGCGGATGATGCCTCGGCTCAGGTTGCCTTCGGTGGTGGCGCTGTAGTGGCCGGAGATGGTCGTGAAGGTGACGTCTCCTTCCACGACGAGCTCGGAGCCGTCGGTGCGCATTAGCAGGCCGTCGCCTGAGGTGTTGGAGCACTGGGAGCCGAAGTTGCCGCCCACCGTGAGGGTGTGCCCGCCGAGATCGAGGACCGCCTCCCGCTGCACCGACAGGTCGGTGTTCGGGAGGTTGCGGTCGCCGGTGAGGAGCACGCGGCCGGACACGGTGCTGGCCTGCACCTCGTGGGTGGTGCCGGCGGCGACCTCGGGCAGGCGCAGCGAGTAGTGGTGCTGCGTGCCGCGCATGGTCGCGCCGCCTTCGATCACGACGCGGCCGTTGAAGGTGGCCTGGCCTCCGAGGGTCTCGAGCAGGCCCGCGTCGCGCACCGTGGTGTCACCGTCGACGGTGAGATCGAGCACGATGTCGAGATCGCCGCCCTCGATGAGCAGGTCGCCTTCGAAGTGTAGCTCCGCCGCCGTCTCGGCGGTGAGGCTGCCGCCGTCGCCGATGGTGACGTCCCCCGAGGCCCAGACGTCGACGGTGGTGCTCACGACGGAGTCCTCGATGCGGAGGTCGCGGAAACGAGAGGAGGAGGCGTTGGAGGTGGCGAAGGAGATCTCCTGGGGCCGGCCGCCGTCGAAGACCGCCGTCGTGCCGCTCGAGATGAAGCCCCGCACCGGTGAGCTGCTGGTCTCGCGCATGGACTGGAAGCCGCCGCGGAAGTGGATCTCCCCGGCCGTGAGGTTGCCCTCGCTGGTGCAGCTGTAGTGGCCGGAGCGGCACAGGAAGGTGGCCTGGCCGCCGACGATGAGGCGGTCTGCGGCCTGGGACATGCGCAGCCCGTCGCCCGAGGTGTTGCCCATGTGCACGGTCATGGGGCCGTCGAGGGTGAGCGTGTGGCCGTTGATGGTCAGGCGGTGCTCGTGCTGGATGTGGAGGCGGGTGGTGTCCGGCAGCCGGAGATCGTCGTGCAGGAGGATGCTGCCCAGCACCGTGGTGGTGTCCACGTCGTAGACGCAGGTGTCGACGTCCACCTCGGGGATGCGGCGGGTGATGTAGACCAGCGGCCCCTCGACGGTGCTGCCGCCGCTCACGGCGAGCTGGTCGGTGAGGGTGAGCTGCCCGGTGAGGTGGAGCCCGCCGCCGTCACGGACGAGCAGGTCGCCGGACACGCGGTTGTCCTGCTGGTCGATCTGGCGAAGCTCCCCACCGTCGACGTCGATGCCGCCGCCGACGAGCAGGGCGCCAGCCTGCCGGAGCTCCACGTCGGTGCCCGACGAGATGCTCACGTGCCCGCTGGCCGGCAGGTTGCCCGAGGTGAAGGTCACCCCGGCGGGGTTGTCGAAGATCACGTCGGCGAAGCGCGAGCTCTCGAGGGTCCCGGCCTGGAAGGAGGCCTCCTGGGCGGTCTGGCCGTCGAAGTAGACCGTGGCGCCCGCGACGATGAAGCCGCGTGTAGGCGAGCTGGAGGTCTGCCTCATGGAGCGGAAGTCTCCCCTGAAGTGGATCTCGCCGTGGGTGAAGCTCTGCTCGGTCGTGCAATTGTAGTGTCCGGAATGGCACATGAAGGTGGCCGTGCCCCGGACGACGAGCACGTCGTTGGCGTTGCGCATGAGCAGGCCCGAGCGGGCGCTGTTGTTGCGGATGTGGCTCAGGTTGCCGTCGATCTCGAGGCGGTTGCCGCTGAGGGTCAGGGAGTTGTCGCTCTCGACGTGCAGCGTGCCGGCGCCCGGGAGGTGGATGTCGCGCTCGTGCACGACGGCGCCCGAGACCCAGGTGTTGGTGACCTCGTAGGTCCCGCCGTTCACGACGGGCAGGTGGTGGTAGAAGGTCACCCGGTCCCCTTCGAAGCTCCCCTCCGACTCCACGAAGAGCCAGTTGCGGATGTGGCAGTCGTCCGTGCAGGTCAGGCGCCCGTCGTTCCTGACGTCTCCGCGCCCCGTCAGGTCGAGGTCGTCGGTGACGTCGAAGGTGCCGCCGTCAACGAGGAGGGTGCCGGTCATGACGGCGTCGCCCGCGCCGGTGACGCGGAAGATCGAGCGCCCGGGCACCTCGACGGCGCCCGTCGCGTAGAAGCCGGTCTCGGAGCTCACGACGCCGGCGGTGCGGAGGTGTGAGAAGCGCGAGCTGCTCGCTCCGGGGTTGTCCATCCTGAGCGTGTGCTCTCCGAGGCCCTCGAATTCGACGCGGGTCCCCGTCGACACGAAGGCGGCGCCAGAGGTGCTGGTGCTCGGGCGGGTCTGCAGGAAGTCGCCGCGCACCCTGATCACGCCGCGGTTGAGGTTGCCCTCGGTGGTGGCGTTTCGGTGGCCGCTCCGGGCGTTGAACTCGATCCTCTCTTGGACGATCAGCTCGGAGTCCTCCGAGTCCATGACCAGGCCGTCGCTGGCGACGTTGCTGATGGTGGCCACGAAGGAGTCGGTCTCCAGGGTCTCGGGGCCGATGTGGAGCCTTCCCTCCGGGTGCACGACGGTGGCGGCGTCCACGTCGGTGCGGCCCGAGAGGTAGATGTCGCCGGTGACGTCGAGCTGCGGCAGGTTGCAGCCGCGCACCCAGGCGCGCTGCCCGGTCAGGATGATGCGCCCGTTGCCGGTGACGCCCTCGGCCACCATGTCACCGGCGACGCTAAGCTCGCGGTCAGTGATGTCGAGGGTCGTGCCGAGGACCACGAGGTCCCGCACCGAGGTGTTCTGGGCGAGGCGCGGCGTCGCTACGTGCAGGCCGCCGCAGATGGTCACCGTGTCGCCTTCGTTGGGGACACCGGCGGGCTCCCAGTTGTTTTCGGCGTGCCAGTCGCGCTCGCGGCCGGGCACCCCGCCGAGCCACAGCTTGGTCGTGCCCGGGATCGAGACCGTGCAGGTGGCGTCGCCGACGTTCCGCGGGACAGTGCACACGGAGGGGCGCCCGAGTGGGTCCTCCACCCTGATGCTCCATGTGCCGCCGCCGGTGTCCTCGACGGTCAGCTCGAAGTGACCGACCTCGTTGGCCTCGGCCGTCGCCACCGACTCGCCCGCGCACTGCTCGCCCGCGAAGACCCGGATGGTCGCGTCGGGCTCTGTCAGGCCCACGAAGGTGACGGTCCCCGAGGGCTCCTCGTCGCAGGCGTGGTCGCCGCGGAGCTGGACCACCGGCGTCGCCGGGCCCTCGTGGACGTAGGCGGCGGGGTCCGAGCACGGGCCCATATTGCCCACTGCGTCGGTTGCGCGCGCCGACAGGTCGGTGCGCCTCTTCTCCTGCACCCACACCTGGAAGTCGAAGGAGCCGTCCTCCGAGGCGAAGCCCCGCGCGGCCACGTAGCCGGTGCAGTCTCCGGTCACGAAGATCTCCACGGCCGCGCCCGGCTCGCTGCTGCCGAGCACGCGGGGGCTGGTCGAGGAGTCGGGGGAGGCGGGGTCGGTGCCCGTGATGGTCACGACCGGCCCCGTGCCGTCGTGCACATAGGTCAGCGGCTCGGAGCAGCCCGAGCGCATCTGCTCGAGGCTCTGCGCGCGCGCGTAGAAGGTGCTGGAGCTGTCCGGGAGGACGCCCACGTGCACGGCGAAGGCGCCGCTGGCCCCGTCGGTGGTCGTGCTGACGATGGCGCTGCCCGAGCAGTCCGGCGTCGAGAAGATCTGGATCATGACGCCGGGGTCCGCCCGGCCGAGCAGGAGGGGCTCGAGGTCGTTGGAGGGGGAGGGCGGAGCTGTGCCCGTCCACTGCGGGGTGCTGACACCGGCGCAGGCCTGCCCTTCGTCTATGTCGTTGTCGCAGTCGTCGTCGACGCCGTTGCAGAGCTCTGCCGCGCCGGGGTGGATGCCGGCGTTCAATGGGGCGCAGTCGTCGCCGTCGGGAGAGCCGTCGCCGTCGTCGTCGCCGTCGCAGGCGTCGCCCTGCCCGTCGCCGTCGGTGTCGAGCTGATTCTGGCTCGGGAGGTTGGGGCAGTTGTCGGTGGCGTCGGGCACGCCGTCGCCGTCGGAGTCGACGGGCGGCGGCTGGTCGCACGCGTCGCCGAGCCCGTCGCCGTCGGAGTCCGTCTGGTCGGGGTTGGGGACGACCGGGCAGTTGTCCTGGGCGT
>CAZQPP010000099.1:0-18821 GCA_964594295.1 uncultured Myxococcales bacterium
CCGAGGGCGCCACCGTCGTCGCCGCCGCCTGCGCCGCCACCGCCACCTCCGGAGCCGTGGCCGCCGCTGGTTCCGTCGGCGCCTGCTGCCGGCAGCCAGAAGCCGGAGGCGTCGAGGGTGCCCTGACCGGCGCCGCCGTCGCCGTCGACGCCGGCTTCTCCGGCGCGACCGTCCGCGCCGGCCGTGCCGTTGCCGCCGTTCCCGGTGCCGCCCGAGCCGCCGCCGCCGGCGTCATTGGGACGCTCGGGAGCCGCGGCGCCGTTGTCGCCGGATACGTCTCCGCAGTCGCCGTTGCCGCCCTTGCCGCCCGAGGCGTTGAACTCGCCGCACATCAGGCTGCCGGCGGCGCCGCCCTTGCCCTGGTACTTGTCGCCCTCGTTGCAGTTCGCGTCCTCCTGGCCGCCGGTGCCGTTGGTGCCGTTGTCGCCTTCCGCGCCGTTGACCCCGGGCTGGCCGGCGACACCGTTGCCGCCGTTGCCGGCGATGAAGGTCACCTTCTCGAACCTGAGCGCGGACGAGCACGCGTGGAGCGCTGCCGCGATCGAGGAGCCCGAGGCAGCCGTGTTGTCCTCGGCACGGACGGTCATGCCGTGCACCACGGTCGGCTCCGTGATGCCGTCGGCGACCATGGCGATCACGCGGCCGAAGCTGTCCGCGTCGCCCACGAGGACGGTCGTGGCGAAGTTCGACGGGTTGTGCTCCCAGGCCGAGCCCTCGGGGTCGCCCGCGCCGGCGAGGCCGCGGTAGCCGCCGTAGATGTTGATGCCGGGGCGGAGAGTCACGCGGCCGCCGTACTGGCCGTCGGCCACGAGCAGGGTGCTGCGGTTCTTCTGGTCAGCGAACTCGAGGCCGGCGGTCAGGGTCTTGAACGGGGTGTCCGGGGCGCCGGTCTCGTTGCCGGCGTCGTTGCCGCGGTTGGCGTCTACGAAGACGCTGTCGGTGATGACGCCGTCGATGCCGTCGCAGTTGCTGTCGATCGCCTCGTTGTCCGGTGGGTCGGCGCCGAGGTTGCACTGCCTCTCGCAGCCGTTGGAGTGATCGCCGTCCTCGTTCACCCAGGACTCGTTGCAGGTCTGCACGACGCACTGGCCCTCGCTGCAACCCGCGGTCGCGTTTGGCAGGTTGCAGGCGTTCCCGCAGGTGCCGCAGTTCGCGGGATCATTGTTGTAGTCCGTCTCGGGCGGGCACACGCAGGAGCCGGAGTCAGGGGTGCAGTTGCGGCCGACGACGTTGTTGTTGTCGTCGAGCACGTCCTGGCAGGTGTAGCCCTCCGGGCAGGACTCGGCGTCGAGGGTGCAGTCGAGGCCGCAGAAGGTGCCGTCGCTCAGTTCGAGGCACTGGTCGCCGACGGCGTTGCAGTCCTCGTCGCTCGTGCAGGGCTTGCAGATCACCTCGAGGTCGGGGACGCAGATCAGGGTGCCCTCCGGGCCCGCCACCGCGGCGCAGCGCCAGTCGGCAGGGCAGGGGATGCCCGCGCCGCACTTCTGGGTGCAGACCTTGTCAGGGCCGCCCTCCGGACCCTTGATGCAGTACAGGCTGTCGCACTCGCTGCCCTCGCTGCACTCGTCGCCGAAGTCTCCGCCGGTGCCGCCCTCGTCGGTGGGCTCACCCTCGTCGGTGGGCTCACCCTCGTCGGTGGGCTCGCCTTCGTCGGTGGGCTCACCCCCGTCGGTGGGCTCGCCCTCGTCGGTGGGCTCACCCTCGTCAGCGGGCTCGCCCTCGTCGGTCGTCCCGCCCTTGTCGGTCGTGCCGGGCCCTTTGTCCACGGGGGGGCTCAGGTCCGGGGTGGGCTGGCCGTAGTCCCTCTTGGGGGGCGTGCCGTAGTCTCGGATCGCGGGGAGGCCCGTGTCGCGTCTGCCGGTGTCGGTGAGCAGGCCGGCGGCGTCCCAGCCGGAGGAGCCGTCCTTGGCCGACCCCGTGTCGCTTAAAGTGATGGCTTCCTCGCCCTCGGCACAGGCGGCTGCGGCCAGAAGGCTCAGGCAAAGAAACGCGGTACGTGTGAGACAGACCCACTGCGGCATGACGCGGTCCTCCGATGGCTCCGAGTAGGCCGGGGAGTCTATTATCTCGGGGCGGATCGCGCCAGCGGGCCGCGGGCCCTGGTTTGGCCCGCGCCTAGCCCTTCTTGGCGCCGCGCTCGGAGACGTCGCCGTCCGGTGTGAGGTCGGGGACGATGCCCTTGACGTGCAGGTCCAGCGGCGGGGGCTCGCTCTTGACGAGAGGCTCGAACTGCCTCTTGAAGTCCTTCAACGGGAGCCGGGCGACCGCGGCGAGCTTCGCGAGCTCGTGGGCGTCCTCGAAGTCGTCGCGGCGCAGCCGGATCATGTAGCGCCGGCTGATGGCGTAGCTCGCGCTGTTGACGTCGACCATGCGCACGCGGGCGCGTCCCGTCTCGGGGTCCAAGATGTCCTTGAAGGGGACCGGCACGAACTGGCCGCCCTGCATGGTCACCATGGCCGCGTTGCCGCCGGTGAGCAGGTACTTGGCCGCGCAGTAACCGAGGTCGCGGGTGTACTCCATGTCGAGCGGGATCGGGTCCGCGCAGCGGAGCTCGTAGCCGACGTTCTTCGAGACGATGGTGGTCTTGATGTCGAGCTTCTCGAGGCGCTTCTGCACGGCCTTCTTCAGGGCGTCGCCGATGTTGACCTCGGCGAGGCGGATGTGGCCGTGGGCGTCCCGCGGGGCGTCCTTGATGTCCTTGAGCTCCTTGGGGTCGATGCCGAGCACGACGCCCTCGGCGATGACGGCCACGCCGTCCTGGCGCCCGTAGCTCTTGCGCTTGAGGATGGCCCCCACGAGGGTGTCCACGATGTGCTTCAAGGGGATGGGGCGCTCGGGGAACTCCTCGGGGATGAGGGTCAAGGTGGCGCCCGCGGCCTTGCCGACGCCGAGGGCGAGGTGGCCCGCCTTCCGGCCCATGGCGATGATGAAGTACCAGCGGCTGGTGGTCCAGGCGTCCACCATGATGTTCTTGACGACGTCGACGCCGACGTGGCGCGCGGTCTGGAAGCCGAAGGTGTCGATGGAGGCCGGCAGGTCGAGGTCGTTGTCGATGGTCTTGGGCACGTGGGCCACGCGAATGCGGCCTGACGCCTGCTGCTCGATGCACAGCGCGGAGTAGGCCGTGTCGTCGCCGCCGATGGTGATGAGCTTGTCGACGTCGAGGCGGAGCAGGGAGGTGACCGCGTTCTCGAGGTGTATCGGGTCCTTGGTCGGGTTGGCCCGGGAGATGCCGATGCAGGAGCCGCCGGCGAAGTGGAGGCGGCTGACGTTCTCGATGGTCAAGGGGCGCACGTGATCCACGTTGCCCTGCATGATCCAGTTGAAGCCGTCGCGGATGCCGAGGACCTCGACGCCCTCGAGCTGGGCGCGGATCGTGGCGGCCGCGATGACGCTGTTGATGCCGGGGGCCGGACCACCGCCGACCAGGATTGCGACTTTCCTCTTCGTGTGCACGTCGACAACTCCTCTGAAGGGCGGAGCCTCTTTAGAGGAGAGAGCGCCGAACGGTCAAACGGTGCGCTCGGCTCACAGCCCGAAGACGCTGGCCGCGTTGTCGTGGAGGAAGAGGCGCCGGGCCTCCTCGTCCAGCTCGAGGAGGCCGAGCTGCGTGAGGCAGTCGAGGGGCTGTACGAGGGGGAAGTCGGAGGCGAACATCACCTTCCTGCGGCCGCTCCCGCGCATGTAGGAGACGAGCTGGGGCGGGTAGCGCGAGGGCTTGTAGGCCGAGGTGTCGATGTAGAGGTTCTCGTACTTGCGGGCGAGGGTGAGCAGCTCGTCGGTCCAGGGGTAGCCCGTGTGGCCAGCCACGATGGTGAGCTCCGGCCACTCGTGGGCGACCTCGTCGAGGTAGGGGATTGGCCGGCCGGGCTCGGAGGGGCGCATGGGGCCGGCGTGTCCGACCTGGAGACAGAAGGGGATCTGCAGCTCCACGCACTCGGCGTAGACAGGGTAGTAGCGGCGGTCGTTTGGGGGCAGGCCCCAGAGCCAGGGGAGCGCGCGCAAGGCGACGAAGCCGAGATCCTCGACGCAGAGGCGCAGCTCCCGGACGGCGTCCATCGGCCGGTGGAGGTCTACGCCTCCGACGCCTACGAGGCGGCCGCCGGAGCGGGCCACCATGCCGGCCACCTCGTCGTTGGAGATCAGGGCGCCTTGCGGTCCGTACCACGCGGTGAGGAGGGCTCTCTCGACGCCTGCCGCTTCGAGCATCGCGAGGGTGAGCTCGAGGGGCACCTCCCGCGGGACCTGCTCGGCGCCGATCCAGCGGCGCACCGCCTCGAACATCGGATCATCGAAGAAGCCCGGGACAGGGTGCTGGATCCAGGCGTCGATGACGGGCTCTTGGCCGGACCCTCGCTTCTCGCTGCTCTCCATGCGTGCCTCGGCGTGTTCGTCTGCGATCTCGCGGAGCCTAGCACCGCTTCAGGATCGGCGTAACGCTCGTTCCGTGGTAGAACAGGCGTCGGGAGTGCCACCCACGAGGGAGCCGAGTTGCCGGCCGAAGAACGCTTCTGCCCCATCTGCGAGCAGACCACGAGCGAACCGGTCTGCCCGGCCGACGGAGTGAGCACCGTACCCACCAGCGCTTTCGACTACACCACGAGCGACGTCCTCCTCGGGCGTGTCTTCTCGGGGCGCTACCGTATAGAGAGGGTGTTGGGGCAGGGAGGTTTCGGCCGCGTCTACCGCGCGACGCAGCTCAGCATGCGCCGGCCGGTGGCCGTGAAGACCCTGCACCGCGAGCTCGTCCGGGACCGGGTGCAGCTCAGGCGCTTCTACCAGGAGGCGCGGGCGGCCAGCGCCCTGACGGGGCCCCACGTCGTCCGCATCCACGACTTCGGCGTCGACGACGAGACGGGCTGCCCCTTCATCGCCATGGAGCTCCTCGAGGGGCGGAGCCTGCGGGACCTCATCTCCGACGAGGCCCCCCTCGACGCGTCGCGCGCCGCGGCGCTCCTCGAGCAGGTCGCCCTCGCCCTGCTCGACGCCTCCGAGGCAGGTGTCGTGCACCGGGACCTCAAGCCGAGCAACGTCCTGCTCGTGCACGCGCCGGGGCGGCCGGACTTCGTGAAGGTCTTGGACTTCGGCGTCGCCAAGGTCGTCGGCGGGCACGCGACCAGCGAAGAGCGCCTGACCGCGACCGGCACCAGCCTCGGGACGCCGCTCTACATGTCTCCGGAGCAGGCCGCCGGCGAGAAGGTCGACAGCCGCTCCGACTTCTACTCCCTCGGCTGCATCCTGCACGAGCTCCTCGTCGGAGAGCCTCCGTTCGAGGGGGAGGACCGCCACGCGACCCTGATGCAGCACCTCCGGCGCGAGCCCCCGAGGCTCGAGGACGTGGCGCCCTACCGGGTGCCGCAGGCCCTCGACAGCCTCCACGTCTCCCTCCTGCGAAAGGACCCGGACGAGCGGCCGGCCAGCGCCCAGGCCATGGTGCGCATCCTCGGGTGCGTGGCGCGAAACGAGCCCGTCGACGCGGCGGCGGTGCTCGAGCAGGACGCCGAGCGCTGCGCGGTCGAGCGCCGCCGGGCCATGGCCCGCACCGACGCCAGCCCCCCGCACGTCGACGCCCTCGACGAGACCACCGCCGACCGCGGGGTAAACGGCTCCGCGCGGGAGGGCGCGCGCGGGCAGGCGGCGGGAGCCGCGCACCGGAAGGTGCGGCGATCCACGCCGGCGGGCGTGCCGGAGGATCTCTCGGGCGACGAGGGGTTGCCCCCCACGGATCTGAGCGTGGAGGAGCCCGGCGTGCGCGCCAGGCAGCCGCGGCGAAAGGCCGCGCTCCTCGCCGGAGCCGCCTGCGGGCTGCTCATCGCGGCGGCGCTCTTCTTCGCCTTCGAAGGTGACGAGCACGGCGCCTCCGCGAGCGACCCGCCGAGCGAGCCGGGCGAGGCCGCGGCGGTGCAGGGAGTGGCCCCGCCTCGGCCCGCGGCGCCGGGCGCGAGCGAGACCGTGTCCGCGGAGGAGGGGCCTGCCGAGACCTCGCCGACCCCCGGCGCCGGGGTAGCGGCCACCGAGGAAGCGCCTACCGCTCCGAGCACGGCGACCGATCCGCCGCCGGCGAGGGCGAAGCTCGTCCTCGCATCCGCTCCGCCGGGGGCCACTGTTCACCGCGGAGAGTCCCTGCTCTGCGTCACACCGTGCGACGTCCGGGTCGAGCCCTCTCGGGCGCCAGAGGTCTTCCGGCTCAGCCTCGAAGGGCACAAGACCGAGGAGATCAAGCTCTTCTTGGGGGCCGGGGTGGAGGTCAGCAGGAGCGTCACCCTCGAGGCCGAGGCGCCTCCTGCCGTGGAGGCCAGGCCGGCGAGACGGAAGAAGGTGCCGGCGAGCAGAGCCGGCGAGGTAGAGCCACAGCCCGAGCAGCCGTCGCCGTGGACCCTGCCCGACCTCCGCTTGCGCGACGAGCCGGAGAAGAGGCCGTGAGCGTGTCGCTGCCCGTCTTCTTCCTCCTCGCCGTCGCGGGCGCGTCCCCCGGTGGCTCCGGCCCTCCGATCGTCCTCACCCCCGAGCTTCCCCCTCCGCAGGAGCCGTCGGAGCTCCACGAGGCGGCGGCGCGGCGAGCCTACGAGGCGACGCGGGGGCACTTCGAGAGGGGGGAGCTCGACGACGCCCTGCGCGCGGCCGACGAGGCCTTCGGCCACGTGCCCAACGCCAACACCGCGCTTGTCCGCGCGCGGGTGCTCGCCGGCCTCGGCCGCTGCCGCGAGGCCTTCGAGGGGCTCTTGCTCACCCTCGACTTGAAGCCCACGGCAGACGAGCGCGTGATGGCGACCCAGGATCTCGCGCGGTTGGGGCCCACGTGCCCGCGACCGCTCGGCTGGGCTCGGATCGAGGTCAGGCCCGCCGGAGCCTCCTTGCGGGTCGGAGGGGTGTCGGTCGCACCGGGTCGGGCGGTCGGTCTGCCGAGCGGCACCTACACCTTCGTGGCGAGGGCCGCGGGCCACGAACCGGCCGAAGCCGAGATCTCGATCGTACCGGGCCGTCCCGCTGCCCTGGCGCTCTCCCTCGCGAAGGTGCCCGATCCCCCGAAGCCGCCCCTGCCTCCTCCCGTTGTCGAGTCGGTGGTTCCGGAGCAGGCTCCGGAGACAGCGGAGACGGACAACGAGGCAGCGTGGTGGTTGTTGGGCGGTGGCGCCGCGTTGCTCGCGGGGGGCGTTGGGACCCACGTCTGGGCTCTGGGTGCGGCGGACGACGCCAGCGCCCACGCGGAGCCCGTGCCAGGTGAGAGCGCCGAGGAGCAGGAGGCGCGGATCGAGCGCTACGACAGCGCCCACGACTCCCTGGCGCTGCGGCGAGGTCTCACGATCGGTCTCTACGCGGCGGGAGCGGTAGCCGCCGGCATCGGCGTCCTATTGCTCTTGGACGGTGAGTCGGCTGAGCAGAGCTCGGTCGAGCTGCTACCCTTCGTGTGCCCGGGCGGCGGTGGCTTCCAGGTCAAGCTGGGGATGTGAGATGAAGGCGCTTCGAATGATCCTGGCTCCGGTCCTCCTGCTCCAGATCGGTGGCTGTCTCGAGGCAGCCAGCCTGGTGACGTCGGACGTGCCGCATGAGAAGGAGCCCGGCGACACGCTCTCCGGAGAGGCGTTTGTGTCCGATGAGGACACGCGCATAGAGGGTCCGCCGCCAGCAGACGCGCCTCCGGGCCTGCCAGACACGGAGACGCCCGGGGAGACCGCTGATGTGCCCGCCGCTGCGACCACGGACCCCGGCTCGTCGGGGACCGACGCCTGCTCGCTGAACCCGCCGCCCTGCTACTGCTTCGTAGAGGAGGCCTGCACGAAGCTGGACACGCCCCGCTGCCTCGACGACTCAACCGCCCAGGCCTGCGTCGTGTATCGCGAAGATCCGCTCTGCCTGGGTTGGGCCGAGCCCTCGACCTGCAACGACGGGCTCGAGTGTACCGACGACAGCTGCGACCACAGGGTCGGTGTATGCGAACAGATCCTCCGGCCCGGCTGGTGCCTCAAGCACGGGCAGTGCGTGGAGTGCGAGTAGCCGCGCCTGTCCTTGTCGGCGAAGGTTAGACGTCTTCCTTGCCGATCTCCTCGAGGACTCCGGTGTAGGCCGTGCGTATGAGCTTCTTGACGGAGTCGTAGTAGAGCGGCTCCTCCCTGCGGAGCATCTCCCACACCAGGCGGAACTCCTCGGGCCCCGAGAAGTCGCTCTGGGTGATGCTCCCGATGTGAGCGCCGCTCGCGGTGTACAACATGATGTAGCCCTCGTGCGTCGGCACCTCCCACCGCACGTAGTACTTGTCGATCTGGTAAACGGCCACTAGATCCTCCCGTCCGAGTTTTAGCCTGCGGCGGGATGATAGCGCTCGTGCGTGCTGTCTTCAATGGGAAAAAAACGCAGGAGCAGCCGGCGCGCTCACTTCGCGCCGTCACACGAGTCGTCCAGCAGGCAGAGATCGTCGATGATCTCCGCCCCTCCCGACTCCAGGTAGCGGAAGTACATGTTGCGGTGGAACGTGCCCCAGTCCAGGCCGTCTCGCTCGCCCTTTGTCGTGATGTACTCGTGGTTGTTCGTGGCGGCGAAGCGCACCGCGCTCTTTCCGCTCGCGGTCTCGATGGGGGGCAGCGGGCCGATGTGGTCCTCCCCGCCGAGCCAGCCGTCCACGTCCCAGTAGGGGCCGCTCAGGCCCGCCACGGCGTCGTGGTCGATGAAGGCCTGGGTTCGCCCGAGGGCGTCCGCCTCGTCGAGGCCGAAGAGCCCGGCGGCGCGGTCGAAGCTGAGGCTCACGGAGAAGGGCACGATGCGATCGCCGACGGCGATGACGTGCAGGATGTTCTTGGGCGGGGCTCCGTCGAGGGGCTCCTTGAAGAGGTGCCTCGCGTAGGCGCTCGGGTCGGTGCGATCGGTCGCTATCTGGGCGAGGTCGATGAGGCGGCGGAAGCGCGGGGTGTTGCGCAGGCGGCCGAGCCCGGGCTTGACGGCGCTCAGCTCCACCCGGTGGGCTTGCTCGCCGCCGGCGTCGAGCAGGGTGAGCGCGAGGGTGTCTCCGACGTCGCTCGCCACGCTCACCTGGAATCCGCCCTGCTCGTTGACGGGGGACTCGTGGCGGGCGTCCTCGGCGTAGGCGGCGCCTCTCTCTTTCCGGAGGCGCGGGTTCTCGAGCACGGCGGTGCCTCCCGGGACCACCGGGACGTAGGGCAGCCCGCCTTGCTCCCGGGCGTGCTCGACGAGGGTGTCGTCACGACAGCGCTGGGACCAGAAGTTCCATGTCAGGGCGACGCTCGGTTCGCCGTCCTCGGTCTCGGTCGGGCAGCCCACGACGGCGGGGCCGTAGGCCTGGGCGAAGATAGGATCGGTGGCGTCGGTGAGGCTCGTGCGCACCATCAGGTCCGAGAGGTTCCCGCCGGAGACTATCGGGACGGCCGTGGTGACGTTGGGCTCCACGGCCATCATCAAGGCGGTGTGGAAGCCGCCGAGGGATATGCCGGTCGCGCTGAACTCCGCGCCGGCGCCGCCGACGTCGAGGCGGCCGTCGGCGTTGAAGTCTCCGAGCAGGGCGCGCTCGCGGATCTCGCCGGTGCTCACGCCGGAGAGATCGTCGAAGCCGTCGGGGAGCGCGTCCTGGTCGAAGGAGAGCAGCAGGCGCATGGCCATCATGTTGTCGAGGACGGTCTGGCGGCCCGAGGCGCCGAGGCGGAAGGAGTTGGGCACGAGGTAGCCGTCCCCCGACTGGAGGAGGCCGTCGCCGTCGTCGTCAACGGAGCGCCCCTCGGTGGCCACGACGCGCCACACCGGGTTGCCGTCGAAGTCGGCGAGGATCTCCTCCAAGCTCTTGCCCCTTGCGTCGTAGTCGGGGCCGAGGAGGAACTTCCCGACGGCTCCGGCGAGGAAGCTTATCTGGCTCGGCGAGAACACGTTGCCGAGCTCGAACTGAGCGAGCACGTCGCCCGTGATGGGGCCGTGGCCGGCGGCGTCTATGCTGAGGGCGGCAAAGCCGCGGCGCGCGTAGTGCTCGGCGATCAGCGCGGCCTCGAGGCGGGAGGTGCGGGTGGCGTGGCTGTGGATGACGACCTTGAAGGGGGGCTTGTGCTCTTCGGTCTCGATGGGGATCGCGAGCAGGAAGGGGAGGTCGAAGGGCACAGCGTCGACGGTGCCGGCGGCCTCGTCGACCCAGATGGCGCCGTCGTCCGGGCGCCGGAAGTCGAGGGAGCGGATGGAGCCGAGCACGACGTAGTCGACGCTCTGCATCGGCTCGAGGGCCACCCCGCCGGGGATGAAAGGCTCCGCCAGGGTGAGGATCTTGTTGAGGTAGGCGGCGTCGAGCACGAAGGGGCCGTCCGCGCGCCCGTCCGGCTCGGGTGGTGTCTCGCCGGGTAGGGGCGGCAGCTCCGTGAAGTCGGTGAGATCGGTGATCAGCGGGGGGTAGTCCTCGGCTAACCATGCGAGAGGGCCTTCGCCGTCCATGCCGCGGCGGAGCGCGGACCAGTCGCGGGTGAGGGACTGGGTGGTGAAGGTCCAGGCGAAGGCGACCGAGTCGGCGCCGCCCTTGACGAGGCCCGGAACGGGCGCGAGGGCGTGGGTCTGGCTGGGCTCGTTGACGCCGTCGAAGGGGGAGCGCACCGGCTCGCCGTCTCTGCCCTTCAGAGCGCGGGTGAGGACCACCGCGTAGGTGGTCTCCTGGCGGAGAGGGAAGGTAGGCCTGATGATCAGGGTGTTCGTGGCGACCTCGTAGTGCTCCAACCGCTCGCCGTCCACGACGTTGTCCTCGCCGAAGAGCAGGTCGGGCAGCTTGGCGCTCGGGTCTCCCGGGTAGACCGGCCGGACCTTTCCGGCGACCGGGTAGGCGCCGCTCCCCAGGTCGAGGTGCTGCGGCCGGCCGAAGTCGGGCGAGCCCTCGCTGACGTCGAAGAGGAGCACGCTGTCGGCGCTGACGGTGTCGAGGTCGATGGGGGCGTCGAAGGCGACCGTGATGGGAGCGATCACGCTGAAGCCGTCGAGGCGGTTCAGCTGCCGACGGAAGAGGGCCTCCACCTCGAGGGGCATCTCGGTGGCGACGTTGAGGCGCCGGCCGGTGGGGCTGTCGCTGGTCAGGCGCGTGGCCGCGTCGTTGGGGAAGGGGATCTCGGCCTCGGGGCGCAAGAAGGGCTCGAAGACCACCATCGGGCCGGTGCCCGGGGGCGTGGGGGCGAGCGCCTCGGGCCTGGGGCCAGCACAGGAACACAACAGCGCCGCCAGCGTCCCGCCCAGGAAGCAAGCTGCTCTCATCATCGGTTCGCTCCGCCGTGACCAGACCCTTGCCGGGTCACCTGCCTACAGAAGGAAGACCAGGAAATACAAGATTCGGCGCATCAGCTCGTCGGCCTGGTCGTCGTTGTGGAAGGTCGTGAAGACGACGCTGCCGGCGCCGGGCTCGGGCCGGAAGGAGACGACGACGGGCTGGATCTCCTCGCGGTACTCCTTGAAGAGTCCCTGCTTCTCGTCCAGCTTGACGAGGCCCTGCACGTGGGTGGTGGTGCCCTCGGGGACTCCCTCGACCGACACGAGGGGCCCCGAGCCGTAGTAGGCTGTGAAGGTGGAGGTGCCGTCGAGGTAGGAGATGAGGGTGGTGTCGAGGATGGTCGCCTCGACCGGGACGCCGTCGGGGTAACGCTGGGTGTCGAAGCCGCAGAGCGAGCGCCCGCAGGCGTGGGCCACCTCCTGGGTGAGCTCCTTGTTTCCCCAGAAGTCGACGGCGTCCGGGAAGGCGGCCTCTACGAGCGCCCAGGCTCGATCGGAGGCGTAGATCGACCCTCCGTCGTGCACGAAGTCTTTGAGGTTCTCTCCGATGGCGGGGACCTGGTCGACCCAGTCGACGTACTCGCTGCCGCAGTTGAAGAAGAGGATGTCGTAGGCGGCGAGGCGATCCGGGTCGAGCAGGAGCTTGACGGCCTCGATCTCCTCGGGGCGCGTGTCGGCCTCCCAGTCGGGCTTGTAGTTGTAGAAGGTGTAGTCGACCTCGAGCTGGCCGAGCAGGTGGTGCATCTCGTCCCACTGGCCCCAGAAGACCGCGATGTTGGCGGCGTTGGCGGCGAAGCAGAGCTTGGTGCCGACGCCGGTGATGTCCGAGCCCTGTCCGGTGCGGATGGGGACGTTGAAGGTCGTGTTGAAGGAGCCGGCCTCGACCTTGACCTTCTGGTCGCCGCAGGGGACGCGCTCGAATGAGTAGCTGCCGTTGCCCTTGGTGACGGTTTCGAGGTGAAGCTCTTTGCCCTCGCAGTCGTAGGTGTCGATGGTGACCCTGGCGTTGGCGACGTAGATCTGCTGGCTCGGGGCGCAGACGCGGCCTTTCAGAGAGCCGTAGCCGCAGGGCTGGCAGGTCTCGGTGCGGGCGACGTCGGTCGCGGGCGCCTCGCCGGGGTCGGTGCCCGGCGTGCTGCCTTCGTCCCTCTCGGATGGGGCGGAGTCTGGCGAGGTCGTGACGTCGTCTGCGTCGGCGAGGTCGGCGGGGCAGGGGCCGCAGGGCAGGAAGCGCCCCTCGTCATCACAGACCTGCACCGCCTCGCGGCCGTCGAGGCACTTGCAGCTCTCCTGCTTGCCGGGCACGCAGCGCGCGGCGCCGGTGTCGCCCTCGCTGCCGCTGCAGCCGAGGCTGGCGAGGGTGAGCAGGAGGGCCGCCGCGGCCGCCACCGGCGCCTTCGCTCGGGCTCGGGCCCTGGCCGTGACCAGGCCCTCGAGCTCGCAGGCCGCGAGGCCGCCGTGGAGGTAGAGGGTCGAGCGCGCCGGCAGGTAGGGGGCCATCTCTACTACTCCTCTTGGAGCTCGTGCATCATGGGGTCGCCGAGGACCCGGTAGTAGTGGTTCGTTCCGTAGAAGCCGAAGTTGCTGGCCCGCGAGGTGTACATGCAGGCGAAGTCCTCCACCTGGCTGGCGAAGAGGCTCTTGTTGCCGCCCTGCTTGAAGAGCGAGCCCCAGTACCCGTTGTAGGCGGCGGAGACGCGTTGCTGGTGGGCGGCGCTCCGCATTCGCAAGGCGCGGTGCTCGCGCTCCAAGAGCTTCTTCCGCTCGGCGGCCTCGGCGATGAGGGCGCGGGGGACCTCGATGCCGGCGCGGGAGAGCTCCTTGCGGAGGGTCAGCACGTCGCGCACGTCGTCCATTCGCCGGCCGAGCTCCGCCAGCTCGACCTTCAAGGAGGCGCGGCGCGTGATGATGGGTTGGAGCTGGCCGCGGATGTCGAGCTCGTCCTCGAGCTCGCGGATGACCAGGGCCGTGCGCCAGCTAGAGCGCAGCTTCGGGGCGAGGATGTCGCCGTAGATGTGGTCGCCGACGTAGAGCACCTGGTCGCCCTTGCAGCCCAACAGCTCCATCAGGCCCTTGCGGCAGCCACCCTGGTAGATGCGGCCCCACTCCGGCACCTCGGTCTCGCCGAGCTCCCTGCCTTCCTCGTCGATCTCGATGAATGGGCGCTTCTCGCGGAAGAACCCCGGCTTCTTCGAGAGCACGATGACGAGGTCGAAGAGCTCCTTCCAGGACTCGAGGTCAGGCAGGGCGTTGTCGAAGAGGTGCTCGAGCAGGGCGCGGGAGTAGTACCACTCGGAGTTGGTGATGAGGATGATGCGCCGCCTCCCGAGGGCGAGACGCTTGAGGGCCAGCGCTATCTCGGGATCCTTGGCGAGGTAGGTCTCGGTGCTCGCGAGGATGTGGCTCTTGAGGGTGCCGTCCCCGTGCACCGAGTCGATGGCGTTGCGCACGTCCTGGAAGAGCGCCTCGTAGCGCTCGATGGGGAGCGCCTCCGGGTCGCGGATCGCCATGTCCACGATCTCGGTGAAGATGTTCACCTCGGGCAGCTCGAAGAGGGTGTCCACGTGGTAGAAGCGCGGGCTCGAGGGCTGGATGGAGACGCCGCGGTAGAGGTCGCTGCGCTCGTCGGGGTCGAGGGGGCGCCTGCCGAGGTAGGCGCGGCCGACGTAGCGGTGGCGGTTCATCTTGATGACCGTGCCCTCTTCCTTGTCGACGAGCACGCCGCGCCTCGGGAAGTCCGGGCGGAACTCGGCCTGACGGATGATCTCGGGGTAGCCGTGGCGCTCGACGAGGCGCTCGATGGTCAGCCTGAAGGCGAGCTCCTCGATGGGGAGCCGCCGGTAGGGCGCGAGGGTCCAGTCGAGGTCGAAGCCGACGTGGCGGATGGTCTCCATGCGCACGGCGCGGTTGACGAAGATTCGCCTCGAGATGGGCGGATCCCATGTGCTGACGGCGTGGCGCAGGAGCTCGGTGTGGGAGGTGTCGGGGAGGTCGGCGAGGAGGTCCTGCCGGATGGGGGGCTCGAGGGCGTGCAAGGAGGCCTCGGTCGATCTCGGGGGGAGCGAAGGCTCGCTTCAGAGGGCCCCCGCGGAGGGGGGACTATACCGGATCGGGGCGTCGAGGCAGGTTCGAAAGGGACGACGCGAGGCGGGCGATCAGGGACCGTGGTGGAGGTGCTCCCTCTGGCAGGGCGAGCAGCCATCCGCCCGGAGCCGTGCCGGCGGGAGTCTCGTCCAGGGAGATGGTGCCGTCCGCGCTGGCGACGATCTCGATGGTGAGGCAGGTCAGGGGGCAGCCGTCCTGCCAGAAGAGGAGATCCGTGGAGCCGGCGAAGAGCTCCAGGACCTCGTGAGGCTCCGGGAGCTTCTCTCCACCGTCATGCAGGGTCCAAGAGCCCTGCTCTCGGAGCGAGATCTCTCGGCACAGGCCCTGCGGCCCCGCCGGCATCTCGGTCTCCTCTCGGCACACCGCCCCCGAACGAAGACCCAGCTCTCCGAGGGCGCGGGCTGTAGCCGAGATCAGCTCGCCGCGAAGCTGCGACGTACCTCCGCGCAGAGCGACCAGGGCAGGGAGGGGCGGAGCGTGCCGAAGGCTCAGGCCGTCCAGCCCGCCGGGCGGGGCCACGGCCTCGACGAGGGCGCCCGCCTCGTAGCTGCGGCGGCCCGCGGGGAGGACGCCGATGAGGGGCTGACGGGCGGCCTCCGCGAGCATGTGGCTCTGCTGCCTCGGGGGCACGGCGAGCCGCGGGAGGTCGCCTTCTGAAGAGGGGCCGCCGCGGATGAGGCCGAGTCGCTGACCGGCTGCTCGCACGTCGTCTGCCAGCGGGAGGCGCAGACGTGGCCAGGGCCGGGCGGGCCCTCCGGAGAGCTTCACGAGAGCGGGCAGGGCGAGCTGCTCGAAGCCGGTCAGCGCAGAGAGGGGGTTTCCGGGCAGGGCGAGGACCAGGACCTTCCCCCCTGCGGGCTTGGCTCGCACGCCGAAGCGTTGAGGCTTGCCGGGCTTCATCGCCACCTTCCAGAACACGGTCTCGATGTTCGCGAGGCCCCACGCGTCTGCGATCACGTCGTGCTCGCCCACCGAGGCGCCGCCGGTGGTGAGGATCAGGTCTGCGTGGTCGACGGCGCGCGCCAGCCAGGCGGCGACGGCCTCGGTGTCGTCCCTCAGGCGGTCCGTGCAGAGGACCTCGGCCCCGGCCTGCTCGCACAGCGCCCGGAGCATCGGGCCGTTGCCGTCGACCACCTCGTGGGGCGCGATCTCGGGCTTCTCGGGATCGACGAGCTCGTCTCCGGTCCCGGCGACGGCCACCCGCGGGCGCCGGTGGACCTCCACGTCGTGCACTCCGCCGCGGGCGAGGAGGCCGAGCACCGCCGGGGTCACGGGGTCGCCCGCGTCGAGCAGGCGATCTCCGGGGCGGAGCTCGCAGCCCGCTCGGCGAACGTGCTGGCCGTGGCTCGCGGGCTCGAGGATGCGGATCGAGGCGCCGTCTTCGGACTGCTCCGTGTACTCCTGCATGACCACGGAGTCCGCGCCCGCCGGGAGGAGGGCGCCGGTGAAGATGCGCGCGGCCTCGCCGGGACCCACGACCGCGTCGAAGGGCGAGCCGGCACGGCTCCTGCCGGTGAGCTGGAGGGTGACCGGGGCGCCCGCGGTGTCAGCGGCACGCACCGCGTAGCCGTCCATGGCCGAGTTGTCGGCCGCAGGCTCGGTGCGGGTGCCTAGGAGCTCGCCGGCGAGCCACCGCCCGAGGGCCTCGGAGGGCGCGCATGGCTCGGGAGGCAGCGGGTCTGTGTGGCCGAGGACCGTTGCGAGGGCTTCCTGAAGGGAAATCATGACGATGCTCCGGGTCACCGGGAGTACGAGGGTGCCTCTGCGTGCCCATTCGCGCAATGTTGCTTTGAAGGTGATGTGGCACTACCTTGCCAGGCAGCCCCGATGGAGGAAGACATGGCCCGCAAGCGCCGGCGCAAGGGGAGCCAGAGCCAGCGGGACAAGGGCGACGAGCGGCCGGCGCGGGAGCCGGACGGGCCCTTCGCTGCGCTCAAGGAGCTGCGCGACAAGCTCCGGGAGCCGCCTGACGAGAAGCCGGTCGAGGAGCCGCCGCCCCCGGCCGGGCTCGACGAGCCGAAGGTCGACGACGAGGAGCTCTTCTCGCGCGCGATGGCGGGGGTGGAGCCGATGCTGCGGCGCAAGCGGCTGGCGGACAGGCCGCCCGGCGGCACCGAGCCCCAGCTCCCGCCGGACGAGGAGCGGCGCGCGATGGAGGAGCTCGATCTCCTGGTGCGGGGGGAGATCCGGTTCCGCGTCGCCGACACCGCCGAGGTGATCGAGGGGGAGGTGATCGACCTCGACCCGAGGGTGGTCAAGCGCCTGCGCAGAGGTGCGTACTCGGTGCAGGCCAACCTCGACCTCCACGGCATGGATCTCGTCCGGGCGAAGGAGGCCACGCGGGCCTTCATCCTCGCCTCCCTCCGCGCGGGCCACCGCTGCGTCCGAGTGGTCCACGGCAAGGGCATGCACTCCAAGAGCGTGGGGCCGGTGATCAAGGAGCACATCAAGCAATGGCTCACCCGCGGCTCGGTAGGGCGGTGCGTGCTCGCCTTCACATCGGCGCCGAGGAGCGATGGAGGGACCGGCGCGATCTACGTGCTCCTGCGCAGGTCTCCGGCGAGCGGTGACAAGAAGAAGCCTTTCGTGACGCGGGAGTAGGCTCGTAACGCGGGGGCAGTCTCGGTAGGCTTTGAAGCCCGCCGCCGATCCTCTACGATGGGGCTGGTCCCCTCGGGGAGAGAGCTCATGAGTGTCAAGACCTCTGCGGCGGTCGCATCCCGCATGGTGCTGGCGACCCTGCTTGCGACCGCGTCGTGGTCTCTGGGCGCTTGTGCTTCCGACTCGGGAGGAGGAGCAGTCCTCACCCGGACCGACGCGGGGTCCGGCTCCACGGCCGATGGGGGTGCCGTGGAGCCCGACGACGCGACCTCGACGCCGTCAGACCCCGGGATCGGGTCCGCCGACGAGGGCGAGGCCGACGCCGGGGAGGCGCCGGCACCAGACCAGGGCGCCTCGGCGGACTCGGGAGAAGCGTCTGACGCGGGGCCCGCCCCCACGGACCCGGGATCAGCGGTGGACGCCGGGCCGGCGCCTGCCGACCACGGAGAAGCATCGGACGCCGGGCCGTCGCCCGTGGACCAGGGAGAAGCATCGGACGCGGGGCCCGCCCCCACCGACCCGGGAGCATCGGACGCCGGGAGCCCGCCGGTGGACTCAGGCGGCTCGCAGCCGTGTCCCGGAGGCTGCTACGAGGACGGAGACTGCCCCGAAGAGCTCCGCTGCGTAGGCGGCGACACCGACGAGGAGCTGTCCGGGGTTTGTCTGCCCCCATACGACGCTCCGAAGTGCTGGAGCGACGAGGACTGCCCGAGCCGAGCCGAGTGCGAGGGGGCGACGCACTGCCCGCCCTGCGTTGACTGTGCGGCCCTCCAGGCCCCCGGCACCTGCAAGCCGCGGAGCGGTGAGCGCCCGGGCATGCTCTGGATCGAGCCCAGGCCCTTCTACGACTCCGGGGCCGACCTCGCGCCCATCTGGTTCAACCTCGGCGACGAGCCGATCTACTTCGCCGGCTGCACCACTTACGTAGTCGAGCGCCAGGACCCCGAGACCGGCGTTTGGGAGAACAAGGGGCCGCCGGCCGTCTGCGTCTGGGAGGGGTTTGCCCGCAAGGTGGAGCCGGGGACGACCCAGGCGGCCATGACTACCCGGGCGCCGCCCGAGGGCCTGGCCGGTGGCTTCGCGACCTACCGCATGCACGGCCTCTACTGGACCGGCTGCCAGGACGACCCGCCGGAGCCCATCTCCGGTGCGGAGTGCACGGGCGGGCCCTTTGACGCGTTCACGGACGAGCTCCTGGTGGGCTCTCCGTTCTGAGCCCGCGCCGGAGAGGGGCTTGGGCGAGGGCCGGGACCGGGACCAGGACCGGGGCTGGGAGAAGCGGGCGACTTAGAGCGGGCGTGCCGCGATGTACATGCGGAGGAGGTCGCGGCCTTCGTCGTCGAGGTCGGTGAACCGGATGCCCATGTCGCAGGGCTCCTCTTCGTTGGCCCACACGACCTCTCCGCTGACCTCGATGGTGCGGCCTCCGAGGTCGGGGAAGTTGATGACGAGCGCGACGGGCGTGCCGACCGGCTGGACCTTGACCGAGCGCAGGCAAGCCCCGCCGAGGCTGAGGTTCTCGAGCTCGTGGTCCAGGACCATCTCCGAGGGTGAGCTGAAGTCCACCCTGGCGTCACATTCGATTCGAGGGGCACTGCGCTTCCGGATCATGCCCGCGCCTCCGCAAGTCTCGCGCACGCCTATACACGCGAGCGGGCTTTCGGGCAACGTTGGGGAGTGGGGAGTGGGGAGTGGGGAGCAGGAGGTAGGAAGCAGGGACGAGGGACGAGGGACGAGCGAGGAGGGACGAGGGATGAGGGACGAGCGAGGAGGGAAGAGGGACGAGGTAGTAGAGCGAGAGCGAGGAGCGCGAGCCGCGGGGGCGGCTCAGGGGTGGCGGGAGAAATCGGGCAGGTGAGTCAATAGCCCTTTGAGTACGGGTT